>NZ_JBHWJZ010000036.1:0-66175 GCF_042731085.1 Streptomyces sp. NPDC059875 | reverse complement strand
GTTGACGACAACCGGCCGGGCGCCCCTGTGTGTGCAGGGCCCGGGGATCAGACCTTGGAGCGCGACGCCTTGTACTGCTGGGCGGTGAGCTCGGCCACCTGGTCGAGGGACGGCGACTGGCCGAGCATGGCACCGGCCGTGTCCATGACGCTGACCACGCCGTAGGTGCTGTAGTCGGACCAGATGCACGTGGGGATCTGGAACTCCTTGGGCCCCTTCTCGGCGGAGCCGTCACCGGCCGGGTTCGAGAACTTGAGGTACTGGCACTTCATCAGTGCCCCTTCGAAGCCGGCGGGCGTCTTCTCCTCCGGGGACCCGACGGGCTCGAGCTTGAGGCCGTCCTCGTCGAGCTCCTTGTTCTCCTTCTTCGAGTAGTTGGCGAAGCCGCCGTCGATGGCCTTCTCCGGGTCGGAGATCTCACCCCATGTTCCGTTCAGGCTCATGCTCTTGGCCTTCATCGGGTCGGAGGAGTCCCCGGCCTTGTACTCGGCCGCGACCATCTGAGGGTTCGTGACCCCCATGGCAGTCGCGTTCGCCTTCTGCTTGTCGGTCATGGTGACCGGCTTCGGGCTGCCGCTGATCTTGTACTCACCGATCGACGAGGCCGGGGTCACCTTGTAGCCCTTGGTGTCGTCGGCGACGGCGCCGTTGCCGCCACCACCGCCGAACACCAGGTACGCGCCGACGCCGATCGCCGCCACGACCGCGACCGCGCCGATGATCAGGCCCACCTTCTTGCCACCGCCCTGAGCCGGCGGCGGGGGCGGCATGTAGCCGCCGGGCGCCTGGCCGTAGGGCGGCTGCTGCGGAGGCTGGCCGTACGGACCGGGCTGCTGGGGCTGCTGCTGCGGGTAGCCGTAGGGCTGCTGCGGCGGCACGCCCTGCGGCGCCTGCTGCGGGTACCCATAGCCGGGCTGCGGCGCTTGCGGCGGCTGGCCGTACGGACCGGGCTGGCCCGGCTGACCGTACGGTCCGGGCTGCTGAGGCTGACCGCCGTACGGACCCGGCTGGTTGTAACTCATGGACAGGTTCCCCTCACAGGATGTTTATGCGTAGCGAACATCCTGTCGGAACCTCGGACGGTCCGGAGTGCCGGGGTGTGGATTGGTTCACGGCTGTGACGCTGCCGGAAGGCGTACATGCTCGAACTGCGAACGCGTGACCACTGCCGGGGTCACTCGTTAGACCGTTCGAGAGGGGGCGGGTGTGATGGATCAGACCGCGAGCGGCACGAGACACGCCAGGTACACGTACCGACTTCGCGTCTCGTCCACCGCGCTCGATGCGCTCGAAGCGGAGTGGGCGCGATGCCGGTGGATCTGGAACGAGTGTGTGGCCAAGTCGAAGGACACGCACGCCCACAACCAGAGACTTCCCGAGGGTGAGAGCAAGCGCACCTGCGGTCCCGCGCAGCTCCACAAACTACTGACCGAGGCCCGGGCCCGCACGCCCTGGTTGCGTGAAGGGTCCTCGGTTGCTCAGCAGCAGATCATCTGGGACTTCGGCAAGTCTCGCGCCAAGGCGCAGAAAGACATCAAGGACCGGCTGCCGATGCACCGCCGCGCCGGGATGCCGAAGTACAAGAGGAAGCGTGAGGCCGCTCCCAGCCTGAACTACACACGGCGCAAGTTCCGGGTGAGGGACGGTCGTCTGCATCTGGTGGGCGGCATCGTCCTGACAGTGGTGTGGTCCCGGGTCCTGCCCGCCGACCCATCCTCTGTGCGCGTGTACCGCGACGGGCTCGGCCACTGGTACGCCTCCTTCGTCGTGGCCGCTCAGCCCGAACCCCTGCCCGAAACGGGTCGGGTGATCGGGGTGGACTGGGGCGTGAAGGAGACCGCGACCACCACGAGCGACGCCCACGACCTTCCCCACGCCGAGCACGGCAAGAAGGCTGCCGCTCGTCTGGCCCGGTATCAGCGGATGATGTCCCGCCGTCGACAGCCCAGGAGCAAAGCCCAGTCCAGGGGATACAGAGCTGCTCAGCGGCAGGCGGCGAAGGTACACAAGAAGGTCGCCCGACAGCGGCAGGACACCGCCCGGAAGTGGGCCAAGCGTGTAGTCCGCGATCACGACGCCCTGGCCGTGGAGGACTTCCGGCCGAAGTTCCCCGCCCAGACCTCCATGGCTCGCAAGGCCGCCGACGCCGCCATCGGGGCGACCAAGAAGGCCCTGGTCGAGATGGGCCACAAGCACGGGCGCACCGTGTACCTCGTACATCCCGCGCACACCACGATGGACTGCGCGCAGTGCGGAGCGAGAGCCAAGCACGCACTACCGCTGGGGGAGCGTACGTACACCTGCACCGCCTGTGGAATGTCCTTTCCAAGAGACAAGAACTCCGCGCGTGTGATGCTTGTCCGGGCTGGTCTGGCCCCGGCTGGCGCTGATCGTGGAAGACCTGACGGGACGCCGTCCCCCCAGGCAGCGTGAGCCAGAAATCCCCGCTCAGCCCTGAAAGAGGGAATCCCCTCCACTCAGGAAGGGGAGCAGTCAAAATCGAGTTTCAGGACAACCCTGCGGCACCCCTAAACTGACCCCGTGACCGAGAACACTCAGCAGCAGACAGCAGCCACCCCCGAACTGCCGACCCAGTACGCGCCGGCCGAAGTAGAGGGGAAGCTGTACGAGCGCTGGGTAGAGCGGGGCTACTTCGAGGCCGACGCGAACAGCGAGAAGCCGCCGTACACCATCGTCATCCCGCCGCCGAACGTCACCGGTTCGCTCCACCTGGGCCACGCCTTCGAGCACACACTGATCGACGCCCTCACCCGCCGCAAGCGGATGCAGGGTTACGAGACGCTGTGGCAGCCGGGCATGGACCACGCCGGCATCGCCACCCAGAACGTCGTCGAGCGCGAGCTCGCCAAGGAGGGCAAGTCCCGCCACGACCTGGGCCGCGAGGCGTTCGTCGAGCGCGTCTGGCAGTGGAAGGGCGAGTCCGGCGGTCAGATCTCGGGCCAGATGAAGCGCCTGGGCGACGGCGTCGCCTGGTCCCGTGAGCGCTTCACCATGGACGAGGGCCTGTCCCAGGCCGTCCAGACCATCTTCAAGAAGCTCTACGACGACGAGCTGATCTACCGCGCCGAGCGCATCATCAACTGGTGCCCGCGCTGTCTGACGGCCATCTCCGACATCGAGGTCGAGTACCAGGACGACGACGGTGAGCTCGTCTCCATCCGGTACGGCGAGGGCGACGCGTCCATCGTCGTCGCCACCACCCGCGCCGAGACGATGCTCGGTGACACCGCCGTCGCCGTCCACCCGGACGACGAGCGGTACAAGCACATGATCGGCACCGAGATCGAGCTGCCGCTGACCGGCCGCCGGATCCCGGTCGTCGCCGACGAGCACGTCGACCCCGAGTTCGGCACCGGCGCCGTCAAGGTGACGCCCGCCCACGACCCGAACGACTTCGAGATCGGCCAGCGGCACAACCTGCCGAGCATCGCCGTCATGGACGAGCACGCCGTCATCACCGTCCACGGCCCCTTCCAGGGCCTGGACCGGCTGGAGGCCCGCTCCGCCATCGTCGGCGCGCTGCGCGCCGAGGGCCGGATCGTCGCCGAGAAGCGTCCGTACGTCCACTCCGTCGGCCACTGCTCGCGCTGCAAGACCACCATCGAGCCGCGCCTGTCGATGCAGTGGTGGGTCAAGGTCGGCCCGCTCGCCAAGGCCGCCGGTGACGCGGTCCGCGACGGCAAGGTCAAGATCCACCCGCAGGAGATGGAGAAGCGGTACTTCGACTGGGTCGACAACCTGCACGACTGGTGCATCTCGCGCCAGCTGTGGTGGGGCCACCGCATCCCGGTCTGGTACGGCCCGAACGGCGAGGTCGTCTGCGTCGGACCGAACGACGAGGCGCCGACCGGCGAGGGCTGGCACCAGGACACCGACGTCCTGGACACCTGGTTCTCGTCCGGCCTGTGGCCGTTCTCGACGCTCGGCTGGCCGGAGCAGACCGACAGCCTCGCGAAGTTCTACCCGAACTCCGTCCTGGTCACCGGCTACGACATCCTCTTCTTCTGGGTCGCCCGGATGATGATGTTCGGCCTCTACGCGATGGACGGCACCCCGCCGTTCCACACCATCGCCCTGCACGGCATGGTCCGCGACCAGTTCGGCAAGAAGATGTCGAAGTCCTTCGGCAACGCGGTCAACCCGCTGGACTGGATGGACGAGTACGGCTCCGACGCCGTCCGTTTCACTCTGGTCAACGGCGCCAACCCGGGTGTCGACGTCCCGATCGGCGAGGACTGGGTCAAGGCGTCCCGGAACTTCGCCAACAAGATCTGGAACGCCACGCGCTTCGCGCTGATGAACGGCGCGACGGTCGAGGGTCCGCTGCCGGACCCGTCGGAGATGTCCGCGACGGACCGCTGGGTCCTCTCGCGGCTCAACAAGACGGTCGCCGAGGTCGACGCGTTCTACGACGACTACCAGTTCGCGAAGCTCGCCGACGCGCTCTACCACTTCGCGTGGGACGAGGTCTTCGACTGGTACGTCGAGCTGTCGAAGACCACGTTCTTCGCCGGCGGCGAGGGTGCCAAGGTCTCCGGCCGGGTCCTCGGCGAGGTCCTGGACGTGATGCTGCGGCTGCTCCACCCGGTCGTCCCGTTCGTCACCGAGACGCTCTGGACCACGCTCACCGGCAAGGAGTCCGTCGTCATCGCCGACTGGCCCACCGACTCGGGCTTCCGCGACGAGGCCGCGGAGAAGGAGATCGAGCTCGTCCAGCGGGTCGTCACGGAGGTCCGCCGGTTCCGTTCGGACCAGGGCCTGCAGCCCGGCCAGAAGGTCCCCGCCCGTCTGGACCTGACCGGCACCGCGCTCGCCCCGCACGAGGCGGCCATCCGCCAGCTGCTGCGGCTCCAGCCGGAGGGCGAGGGCTTCTCCGCCACCGCCTCCCTGCCGGTCGCCGGGGCCACGGTCGCGCTCGACCTGTCCGGCACGATCGACGTCGCCGCGGAGCGCAAGCGCCTCGCGAAGGACCTGGCCGCCGCCGAGAAGGAGAAGGCGCAGGCCAACGGGAAGCTCGGCAACGAGGCCTTCCTGGCGAAGGCGCCGGACAACGTGGTCGACAAGATCCGTACCCGGCTCGCCAAGGCGGACGAGGACATCGCCCGTATCCAGGCGCAGCTGGAGCGGCTGCCGCAGGCGTAAGCGCCCGTAAGCGCAGGTGAGGGGCCCGGAACCGTTCGGTTCCGGGCCCTTTGCCATTCCTCGCCCTTTGTCCGGAGTGCCTGACATCACACGACTTGTGACCAAAGTCCATGCTGCCGGGCCCAAAGGCCATTGGATGATGGAGGGCATGTCCCGCCTCCCCACCTTCCCCGCGCTGCGCCGCCGCGTGGACCGGTGGGCCGTCTCGCCGCCCGCCCTCGACGTCATCGCCGCGGTCAGCGCCTTCGGCCTGATGGTCCTGGACGTGCCCGGGCTCGCGCGCGCCGACAACTCGTTGACCGGCGTCACCGCGACCCTCGTCCTGGCGTCCGGCGCGGCCACGCTGGTGCTGCGGCGCCGGCTGCCGTGGATCCCGTACCTCGTGGCGCTCGCCCTGATGGGCTGGCTGCACGAGCTGACGATGATTCAGTTCGCGCTGTACTCGCTGGGCCGGTTCCGGGGCCGCAAGGTCGCCGTCGTCGCCACCGTGCTGTACGTGGCCGTGGCCTACGCCCTGTTCCACACGCCCGGCTGGCCCGACGCCCGGCACGGCGAGACGCTCAGCGACTTCCTCAGCCTCGTCGTCCCGATCGGCGTGCTCGCGGCCGGCGTCGGCATCGCCGCGTACCGGCAGGACCTGGTGCGCGCCCTGGAGTCGCAGCGCGCCGAGGCCGCGGCGCGGCAGGCGGTGCAGGAGGAGCGGATCTCGGTCGGGCGGGACGTCCACGACCTGGTGGGCCGGGAGCTGACCGTGCTCGCCGTGCGGGCCGAGGTGCTCGCCGTACGGGCCCGGGGCGAGGCGCACATGAAGGACTTCGAGGAGCTCGCGGACACCGCGCGGCGCGCCCACCACATGCTGAACGAGACGATCGTGCGGAGGGCGGACGGGGGAGCGGCGACGCCCGGTCTCGAAGGGCTGGCCGCGCTCGCGGAGGAGAGCGAGCGGATGGGCAGCCCGGTCGAGCTCACGGTCGCCGAGGCGGCGAAGGAGCTGTCGCCGCTCCGGCAGACGGCCGTCCACCGGGTCGTGCAGGAGTGCCTGACGAACGCGGCCAAGCACGCGCCGGGCCTGCCGGTGACCGTGGCGATCTCGGTGACCGGACCCGATCTGCGCATCGAGGTCCGCAACCCGCTCCCCGACACCCCGCCGGACCGCGCCCCCGTCTCGACGGGCACGGGCCTGTTCTCCATGGAGGAGCGCGTCACCAGCATGGGCGGCAGCCTCTCGGCCGGCCCGGACGGCGACACGTACACGGTGACGGCCCTGCTGCCGACGGGCTTCGCCCTCTCGTAGCCGCCGGCGCTCCGCCACCCGGCGGCTCCACGCGCGCGTGGAGCATGATCGCCACATCTGCCGGGCCGGTTCGGCGGACGGTGGGGCGAAAGTCCCGAAAGGGGTGGGTCCATGGTCCTGTCGGTGCCCCTCCGTAGACTGGGTCCGTGAGTGAGCCCCGCGACCAGTTCGACGCGTCCGACCCGTCCGACCAGTTCGACGACATCGTCGCCGAAGAGACCGACCGCGACCCCGACCTGGCGGTGATCGAGGCCGGCAGTCGCACCCTGCGCGCGCAGGCCGGTCCGCCCCAGGGCGACCCCGTGCCCGCCCGGCCCGCCGACCCGGAGGTCGACAAGGCGCTGCGCGAGGTGGAGACCGAGCTGGCGACCCGCTGGGGGGAGACCAAGCTGGAGCCCTCGGTGACGCGGATCGCGGCGCTGATGGACGTCCTCGGCGAGCCCCAGCGCGCGTACCCCTCGATCCACATCACGGGCACGAACGGCAAGACGTCCACGGCCCGCATCGTCGAGGCCCTGCTCACCGCGTTCGACCTGCGCACCGGGCGGTACACCTCGCCGCACGTGCAGACGATCACCGAGCGGATCAGCCTGGACGGCGCTCCGATCTCCGCCGAGCGGTTCATCGAGACGTACCAGGACGTCAAGCCGTACGTCGAGCTGGTCGACTCCCGCGAGGAGTTCCGGCTCTCCTTCTTCGAGGTCCTCACCGGAATGGCGTACGCGGCCTTCGCCGACGCCCCGGTGGACGTGGCGGTCGTCGAGGTCGGCATGGGAGGTACCTGGGACGCGACCAACGTCATCGATGCCCAGGTCGCCGTCGTCACCCCGATCGATCTCGACCACACCGACCGTCTCGGCGAGACGCCCGGCGAGATCGCCGGCGAGAAGTCCGGGATCATCAAGCAGGGCGCGACGGTGATCCTGGCCCAGCAGCCGGTGGACGCCGCCCAGGTCATGCTGAAGAAGGCCGTCGAGGTCGACGCGACGGTGGCCCGCGAGGGCATGGAGTTCGGCGTGGTCTCCCGCGAGATCGCGGTCGGCGGCCAGCTGCTCACCCTGCGCGGGCTCGGCGGCGAGTACGAGGGCGTCTTCCTGCCGCTGTACGGCGCGCACCAGGCGCACAACGCGGCGGTCGCCCTCGCGGCGGTCGAGGCGTTCTTCGGCATCGGCGCGGAGCACGCCCGCACGCTGGACATCGACACGATCCGCCGCGCCTTCGCCTCGGTGGCCTCCCCGGGCCGCCTGGAGGTCGTCCGCAGCTCCCCGACGGTGATCCTGGACGCGGCGCACAACCCGCACGGCGCGCGGGCGACGGCCGACGGCATCAGCGAGTCGTTCGGCTTCTCGCGGCTCATCGGCGTGGTCTCCACCAGCTCCGACAAGGACGCCAAGGGCCTGCTCGAGGCCTTCGAGCCGATCTTCGCGGAGATCGTCGTCACGGCGAACTCCAGCCCGCGCGCGACGGACGTGGACACGCTCGCGGCGATCGCCGTGGAGGTCTTCGGCGACGACCGGGTGGTCGTCGAGCCGCGGCTGGACGACGCCATCGAGGCGGCGATCACGCTGGCGGAGGAAGAGGACGAGTACGCGGGCGCGGGCGTCCTGGTGACCGGTTCGATCTTCACGGTCGGCGACGCCCGGCTGCTCCTCGGAAGGCGCTGAATCCGATGCGTACGCTCTGTGCCTCGACGCTGATCGGCGAGTTCTTCGTGATCGGGTTCGCCGGGCTCGTCGCCATGAAGGACGACAGCCTGTCGATGGCCACGGTCTGGTGGGTCTGCGGCATCGCCATGCTGGTGTCGGTGCTGCTGTGCGGGATGATCACCCGCCCGGGCGGGCTCCAGCTCGGCTGGGCGCTGCAGATCGCCCTCGTCGCGAGCGGGTTCGTGGTGCCGATGATGTTCTTCCTGGGCGCGACCTTCGCCGCCCTGTGGTGGGCCTCGATCCACTACGGCCGCATCATCGACGCGGCGAAGGCCCGCTGGGCCGCGCAGGCCGAGGCGGAGCCGGAGGCGGGGTAGCTCCCTGCAGGGCTTGACGCTGCGTAATCGACAGCGGTGAGCGCCCTGTAGCCTCTGAATCCCGCACCCCGCATGTGAAGGAGTCTCTACCGTGAGCCAGCGCACGCTCGTCCTGCTCAAGCCCGACGCCGTCCGCCGTGGCCTGATCGGCGAGATCATCGGCCGTATCGAGCGCAAGGCGGGCTGGACCATCTCCGCGCTCGAACTGCGTGAGCTGAGCCAGGACACGCTGGAGCAGCACTACGGCGAGCACAAGGGCAAGCCCTTCTACGAGCCGCTCATGGGCTTCATGCAGTCCGGCCCCGTCGTCGCCCTGGTCGTCGACGGCGAGCGCGTCATCGAGGGTCTGCGGACCCTCGCCGGCCCGACCGACCCGATCGCCGCCGCCCCCGGCTCCATCCGCGGGGACTTCGGCACCATCGTCCGGGAGAACCTCATCCACGCCTCGGACTCCGAGGAGTCCGCCATTCGGGAACTGAAGATTTTCTTCCCCGGCCTGGCGTGACCGGGGGCTGACCCGCTGTCAGCCATCCACCGCAACCACCTGGGGCGACCGAAGGAATTTCGGTCGCCCCCAGGCATATGAACGCTTTGACCGGGAACGCATCGCAGCGTCCTACCGTCACCTATACAGAGGTGGACCGCCGCGCGGTATCCGGGTGGGCGGCACTACGATGGAAAACTCCACGCCGCAGCACCGGAAACACCACCTCGCCGACCTGAGAAGCCGTCAACGCTCCAATTGGGAAGGCCCGACGCATCCTCATGGGAAACAAGGGGAACTCAATGTCGTTCATCGGCCGTGACATGGCTGTCGACCTCGGGACCGCCAACACGCTGGTGTACGTCAGGGGTCGAGGCATCGTTCTGAACGAGCCGTCCGTCGTCGCGATCAACACCAACACCGGCGGCATCCTCGCGGTCGGCGCCGAGGCGAAGAAGATGATCGGCCGGACACCCGGCAACATCGTCGCCGTCCGGCCACTGAAGGACGGTGTGATCGCCGACTTCGAGATCACCGAGCGCATGCTCCGCTACTTCATCCTCAAGATCCACAAGCGCCGCTACCTGGCCCGCCCCCGGGTCGTCGTGTGTGTGCCCTCCGGTATCACCGGAGTGGAGCGCCGCGCCGTCATCGAGGCGTCCACCCAGGCCGGCGCCCGACAGGTGCACATCATCGAGGAGCCCATGGCCGCGGCCATCGGCTCGGGCCTCCCGGTTCACGAGGCGACCGGCAACATGGTCGTCGACATCGGCGGTGGCACCACCGAGGTCGCCGTGATCTCGCTGGGCGGAATCGTCACGGCACAGTCCATCCGCGTCGCCGGCGACGAGCTCGACAACGCGATCATCCAGCACATCAAGAAGGAGTACTCGCTCCTCCTCGGCGAGCGCACCGCCGAGCAGATCAAGATCACCATCGGCTCGGCGTACGACCTCGACAAGGACGAGCACACCGAGATCCGCGGCCGTGACCTCGTCTCCGGTCTGCCCAAGACCGTGGTCATCTCGGCCGCCGAGGTCCGCAAGGCCATCGAGGAGCCGGTCAACGCGATCGTCGACGCCGTGAAGACGACGCTCGACAAGTGCCCGCCCGAGCTCTCCGGTGACGTGATGGACCGCGGCATCGTTCTCACGGGTGGTGGCGCCCTGTTGCGCGGCCTGGACGAGCGGCTGCGCCGCGAGACCGGGATGCCGATCCACATCGCCGAGGATCCGCTGGACTCGGTGGCGCTGGGCTCCGGCAAGTGCGTGGAGGAGTTCGAGGCCCTTCAGCAGGTCCTCGACGCGCAGCCCCGCCGATAACGGATCGAGGACGAATCGGCTGTACGGGTGGCAAGAACCCCCGTACAGCCGATCGTTGATATAACGGCAAAAACCGGCAAACGGTAAGAACCGCACAGAACAACCGAACCAAGAGGAAAGGCACGGCCGCCGCACGTGAGGGACACACGAGAGAGCCGGCTGCTCCTGGTACTGCTGGTCGCCATCGCGTTCGCACTGATCACGGTGGACATCCGCGGCGGCGAGGAGTCACCCGTCGACGGTGCCCGGCAGGCAGCCGCCGCGGTCTTCGGCCCGGTCGAGAACGGCGTCGCGGCAGCCGTCGATCCCATCGGCAACGCCATAGGAGCCGTACGCGACTCCGGCGAGCGGCACACCCGGATCGCCGCGCTGGAGCGCGAGAACGCCGCCCTCAAGGCGAAGCTCGGCAGCGACGACCGCAATCGCAGCCGCGTCCGCGAGCTCGACACCCTGCTCAAGACGGCCGGCGCCGGCCAGTACGGCATCAAGGGCGCCGAGGTCATCGCCATAGGAGCGGCCCAGGGCTTCTCCTGGACCGTCACCATCGACGCCGGTGCCAACGACGGCATCGAGCGGGACATGACGGTACTGAACGGCTCCGGCCTCGTCGGCCGCGTGACCACCGTCGGGCCCTCCACCTCGACCGTCCTCCTCGCCAGCGACCCCGACTTCACCGTCGGCACCCGCATGGAGAACTCGGACGAACTCGGCTTCGCCACCGGCCAGGGCAACGGGCCGCTCCTCGTCCAGCTCCTCAACGGCAAGGCGAAGGTCAAGCCCGGCGACCGGCTCGTCACCTTCGGCTCGCAGGCGAACAAGCCCTTCGTGCCCGGCGTCCCGGTCGGCGAGGTCGTCCGCGTCGACCCGCTGGGCGGCGGCCTCACCCGCAACATCTACGTCCGCCCGTACGTCGGCTTCTCCAAGCTCGACATCGTCGGCGTCGTCGTCCAGGCACCGCGCACCAACCCCCGCGACACGGTCCTGCCGCCCAAGCCCAAGCCCGCACCGACCGTTACCGTCACGGTCACCCCACCGCCACCGGACGGCGAGCAGGCCGGACAGCAGACGGAGCAGGGTGAGCAGTCCGCACGGAAGCCGGAGCAGGGCCAGAAACCCGAGGACGAGCAGCAGGCCGACGGACAGAACCAGCAGGGGGAGTAGTCCATGAAGTTCAACCGGATCCTCCTCTCCGCCACCCTCGTGGTGGTGGCCATGGTCATCCAGGTCTCCGTCCTCGCCCGCCTCCAGCTCCCCGGCGCCGTACCCGACCTCGTCCTGCTGACCGTCCTCGGCCTCGCGCTCGTGTACGGGCCGGTCAGCGGCTCCCTCATCGGCTTCGGGGCCGGCCTCCTCGCCGACCTCGCCCCGCCCGCCGACCACGCCGCAGGGCGCTACGCCCTGGTCCTCTGCGTCATCGGCTATCTCGCCGGTCTCGCCCGCCCGGAGAACGGCAAGCTGAAGTCCGCCACCGGCCCGATGGCCGTGGTCGTCGCCGCCGCGATCGGCACCACCCTGCTGTACGCGGGCGTCGGCGCCCTCGTCGGCGACACCGCCGCCCGCCACGTCGGCCTCGGCTTCCTGCTGTTCACCGCGGCCGTCTACGACCTGCTCCTCGCGCCCTTCACCGTGCCGCTGATCATGGCTCTGGCCAGGCGTGCCGAGAACGACCCGCTCGCCGACGCCGGCGGAGGCGGCACCGACGTCGCCTCCGGCTGGCTCTCCTCCGGCACCGGCCTGCGGATCGGCAGCCAGCGCGGCGGACTGCGCGTCAAGGCGGCCCGTACCAGAGCGTCACGTGCCGGACGCATCAAGGGAGTCAAGCGACTGTGACCGAGCGACCGTAGCCAGGGGGCACCGGCAGTATGAGCAACATCCCGGAGACCGGGCGGACACCCAGGGTCCAGATCCGGCTCGTCGTCATCCAGATCCTCGTCTTCTCCCTCCTGCTCACCCTCGGCGGACGCCTCTGGTACCTCCAGATCCGCAACGGCAAGGAGTACACCGACGAGGCCAAGAGCAACCACGTCCAGCGGGTCGTCCAGCCCGCCGTCCGCGGCTCCATCCTCGACGCTCGCGGGGTCCCCCTCGCCGACAACGAGACCCGCCTCGTGGTCTCCGCGTCCCGCACCGACCTGATGAAGATGAAGGACGACGGCAAGGCCGTCCTCACCCGTCTCGCCGGCGTCCTGGGCATGAAGCCCAAGGACGTCATGGACAAGGTCCGGCTCTGCGACTCCGAGACCCCGCAGCCCTGCTGGAACGGTTCCCCCTACCAGCCGATCCCGATCACCGACGAGGCCACCACACAGCAGGCCCTGCGGATCCGGGAGAGCACCGAGGACTTCCCCGGCATCACTGCCGAACTCGCCGCCGTACGCCGCTACGCCGCACCCGGCAACGCCCGTACCGCGCAGGTGCTCGGCTACCTCTCGCCGGTCACCGACGAGGAGATCCAGAAGGCCAAGGAGACCGACTCGCCGCATCTGCGCTCCGACCAGGTCGGCCGTTCGGGCCTGGAGCGCACGTACGACAAGCAGCTGCGCGGCAAGGCGGGCGTCACCTCGTACGAGGTCGACAAGCTCGGCCGCGTCATGGGCCAGACCGAGTCCGACCCGGGCGTGCCCGGCTCCAACGTCGTCACCAGCATCGACGCCCGGGTCCAGGCCGTCGCCGAGTACGAGCTCCACCAGGCGATGAAGACCGTCCGGGGGGAGACCGACAAGATCACCGGGCGCAAGTACGAGGCCGACGCGGGCGCCGTCGTCGTCATGGAGTCCAAGACCGGCCGCGTCGTCGCGATGGCCTCCCAGCCCGACTACGACCCCAACGCCTGGATCGGCGGCATCTCCGCCAAGGACTACGCGCAGCTCACCGACAAGAACTCCAACTACCCGCTGCTCAACCGGGCCATCCAGGGCCAGGCGCCCGCCGGCTCCGTCTTCAAGGTGGTGTCGGCGAGCGCGGCCGTGCGCGCCGGCTACGACTTCAACGACCGCTACAACTGCAGCAGCTCCTACAGCATGGGCGGCCGGAGCTTTGCGAACTTCGAGTCCCAGGGCCACGGCCCCATCACCCTCGGCGACGCGCTCAAGTTCTCCTGCAACACCGTCTTCTACCGTCTCGGCCACCAGGAGTGGCAGCGCGACGGCGGCCTCAGCCCCAAGAAGGACGCCAACGACTGGTTCTACCGCACCGCCCACGACTTCGGATTCGGCTCCGAGACGAGCATCGACCTGCCGAACGAGGTCAAGGGCCGCATCCCGGACCGTCAGTGGAAGAAGAGCTTCTGGGAGGCGAACAAGGACGCCTGGTGCAAGCAGGGCAAGAAAGGCGGCACCTACGTCGAGCAGATCGCCTATGAGAGCTGCCTCGAAGGCAACCAGCTGAAGGCCTTCGACAGCATCAACTTCGCCATCGGCCAGGGCGACGTCCTCATCACCCCCATCCAGTTGGCCACCGCCTACAGCGCCATCAGCAACGGCGGCACGCTTTTCAACCCCACCATCGGCAAGGCCGTGATCAGCCCCGACGGCAAGAAGGTCGAGGAGATCAAGCCCAAGCCCCACGGCAAGCTCCCGGTCGACGCCCAGACGATCAGCGACATCGACAAGGGCCTGCGCTCCGTCGTCGAGCCCGGCGGCACGGCCGCCTGGCGCTTCGGCGGCTGGCCGCAGGACAAGATCCCGATGCATGCCAAGACCGGTACCGCCCAGGTCTACGGCAAGCAGACCACCTCCTGGTTCGCGACCTACACCGACGACTACACGATCGTCATGACGATCTCCCAGGGTGGTACGGGCTCCGGCGCCTCCGGCCCCGCCGTGCGCAACATCTACGACGCCCTCTACGGCCTCGACGACGCGGGCAACCAGGACCTCAAGCGCGCTCTGCTGCCCCAGCCGCAGCAGACGCTGCCGAAGGTCCAGGCGGACGGCTCCATCGACGCCCCGGAGGTCAAGCCGTACGACCCCGACTCGCAGCTGGTCGACCCGGACAAGCAGGGCGACGGACAGCAGCCGCTCGCGGGCTCGCCCGCCTGGCAGAGGGACTGAACCGATGACACCTCACGGCTTCTCCGTCTCCCGGTACGCCCCCGAGCGCGGCACGCTGGCCAAGCTCGCCGCCCGCGACTCGGTGCTGCGCCGGCTCGACTGGCCGATGCTGCTCTCCGCGCTCGCCCTGTCCTTCCTCGGCGCGCTGCTCGTCTGGTCCGCCACCCGCGGCCGCACCGAGCTCAACGGCGGCGACCCGTACGCGTTCCTGTTCCGGCACTCGCTCAACACCGGCATCGGGCTCGCCCTGATGATCGGCACGATCTGGCTCGGCCACCGCACCCTGCGCGGCGCGGTGCCGATCCTCTACGGCATCTCGATCCTGCTGATCCTCGCGGTCCTCACCCCGCTCGGCGCGACCATCAACGGCGCCCACGCGTGGATCGTCATCGGCGGCGGGTTCTCGCTCCAGCCCAGCGAGTTCGTCAAGATCACGATCATCCTGATCATGGCGGTGCTGCTGGCCGCCAAGGTCGACGCGGGCGACCAGGTGCACCCCGACCACCGGACCGTCGCCAAGGCGCTGGCCCTCGCCGCCCTGCCCATGGCGATCGTCATGCTGATGCCGGACCTCGGCTCGGTCATGGTGATGGCGGTCATCGTCCTCGGCGTACTGCTCGCCTCCGGCGCCTCCAACCGATGGGTCCTCGGGCTCATCGGCGCGGGGGCCGTCGGCGCCGCCCTCGTCGCCGCGCTCGGAGTGCTCGACGAGTACCAGATCAACCGCTTCGCCGCCTTCGCCAACCCCGAGCTCGACCCGGCAGGTGTCGGCTACAACACCAACCAGGCGCGCATCGCGATCGGCTCCGGCGGCCTGTACGGCGCGGGACTCTTCAACGGCCACCAGACCAGCGGCCAGTTCGTGCCCGAACAGCAGACCGACTTCATCTTCAGCGTCGCGGGCGAGGAGCTCGGCTTCCTCGGCGGCGGACTGATCATCGCGCTCGTCGGCGTGATCCTGTGGCGTGCCTGCCGGATCGCCCGCGAGACCACGGAGCTGTACGGCACGATCGTCGCCGCCGGGATCATCGCCTGGTTCGCCTTCCAGTCCTTCGAGAACATCGGGATGACGCTCGGGATCATGCCGGTGGCGGGCCTCCCGCTGCCGTTCGTCTCGTACGGCGGTTCGTCGATGTTCGCGGTGTGGGTGGCGATCGGACTGCTCCAGTCGATCAGGGTGCAGCGGCCGATGACAGCCTGACGTCCTCTGCCCTTCCGTTCACTTCCCGTCTAGATTCGATTCATGGCGGAGACGAAGCGCGAGATCGAGCGGAAGTACGAAGCCACGGGCCGGACGGAGCTGCCGGACCTGACGCGGGCGGCCGGGGTCGCGTCCGTACGGGACCGGGGAGTCGCCGAACTCGACGCGGTGTACTACGACACACCCGGCCTGCGGCTGGCCGCCGACTCGCTCACCCTGCGCCGTCGCACGGGCGGCGAGGACGCGGGCTGGCACCTCAAGTTCCCGGTCGCGTCCGGGATCCGCGACGAGATCAGGGCCCCGCTCGCCGACACGCTCCCGACATCCCTGGCGAAGCTCCTGCGCTCCCGCGTCCGCGACGAGGACGTCGTCCCCGTCGTCCGCCTCCGCTCCTCCCGGAACGTCCAGCACCTCGTGGACGAGGCGGGCGCGCTCCTGGCGGAGGTGTCGGTGGACGCGGTCCACGCCGAGCGCCTTCCGAAGGGCCCCGACACCTCCTGGACCGAGATCGAGGTCGAACTGGCGGACGACGCGGACCCCGCCGTCCTCGACGCGGTCGAGAAGCGCCTGAAGAAGGCGGGCATCCGCCCGTCGTCGTCCCCCTCGAAACTGTCCAGGGCCCTCGACGAGACGGGCGGCGGCGGAGCCCCGGAACCCGTCGCCCCGCCGGGTGACGACACCGCCGGCGGCCGCGTCCTCGCCTACGTACGGGAGCAGGTCGACGCGATCGTCGCCCTCGACCCCGCCGTCCGCCGCGACCTCCCCGACTCCGTCCACCAGATGCGCGTCGCCACTCGCCGCCTCCGCAGCGCGTTCAAGACGTACCGCAAGGTCCTCGACCGCACCGTCACCGACCCCGTCGGCGAGGAACTCAAATGGCTCGCCGGCGAACTCGGCGTCGCCCGCGACCAAGAGGTGCTCCTCGCCCGGCTGACCGACCGGATCGACGCGCTGCCCCGCACCCTCGTCCTCGGCCCCGTCCGCTCCCGGCTCCGCATCTGGAACGCAGCCCACGGCGGGGGAGCCCGGCGCACCGCCCTCGCCGCACTCGACTCCGCGCGCCACCTCGCGCTCCTGGCCACCCTGGACGCACTGCTCGCCGACCCGCCCCTCCTGAAGGCCGCCGCGAAGGACGCGGCACCGGTCCTCGCCCAGGCCGTCCTCAAGGACCACGACCGCCTCGCCGGCCGCGTCGACCACGCCCTCGCCCTGCCCTCGGGACACGACCGCGACCTCGCGATGCACGAGGCCCGCAAGGCGGCCAAGCGCGCCCGCTACGCGGCGGAGGCCGCCACCCCGACCCTCGGCAAGCCCGCCAAGCGCCTCGCGAAACGGGTGAAGGCCGTCCAGACCGTCCTCGGCGACCACCAGGACAGCGTCGTCGCCCGCGACGCTCTGCGCACCCTCGCCATCCAGGCCCACGCGGCGGGGGAGTCCGCGTTCACCTGGGGACTTCTGTACGGCCAGGAGGAAGCGGCCGGAGCGGCCGGGGAGCGCGCGTTCCCCAAGGCCTGGGCCAAGGCGTCGGCCCCGAAATCGAGGGCGAAACTGAGCCACTGAGCACCGGGTACGCTTGAGAGTCGCCCCCTGCCAGCTCACGAAGGTTCGAGATGTCTGCTGCCGAGTCTGTCTTCCCGCAGCTCGAAGCTCTGCTCCCGCACGTGCAGAAGCCGATTCAGTACGTCGGTGGAGAGCTGAACTCCACGGTCAAGCCGTGGGAGTCCGCCGACGTCCGCTGGGCGCTCATGTACCCGGACGCGTACGAGGTCGGTCTGCCCAACCAGGGCGTCATGATCCTCTACGAGGTACTGAACGAGCGCGAGGGCGTCCTCGCCGAGCGCACGTACAGCGTGTGGCCGGACCTCGAGGAGCTGATGCGCGAGCACGGCGTCCCGCAGTTCACGGTCGACAGCCACCGTCCCGTCGGCGCGTTCGACGTCTTCGGCCTGAGCTTCTCCACCGAGCTCGGCTACACCAACATGCTCACGGCCCTCGACCTGGCGGGCATCCCGCTGGAGTCGAAGGACCGCACCGTCGACCACCCGATCGTGCTCGCCGGCGGCCACGCGGCCTTCAACCCCGAGCCGATCGCGGACTTCATCGACGCGGCGATCATCGGCGACGGCGAGCAGGCCGTCCTCGACATGACCGAGATCATCCGGGGCTGGAAGGCCGAGGGCCGCCCCGGCGGCCGCGAGGAGGTCCTCCTCCGGCTCGCCAAGACCGGCTCGGTCTACATCCCGGGCTTCTACGACGTCGAGTACCTGGCCGACGGCCGGATCGCCCGCGTCGTGCCCAACCGCTCCGGCGTGCCGTGGCGCGTGTCCAAGCACACCGTCATGGACCTCGACGAGTGGCCCTACCCCAAGCAGCCGCTGGTCCCGCTTGCCGAGACGGTCCACGAGCGGATGTCCGTCGAGATCTTCCGCGGCTGTACCCGCGGCTGCCGTTTCTGCCAGGCCGGCATGATCACGCGCCCCGTGCGGGAGCGAAGCATCACCGGCATCGGCGAGATGGTCGAGAAGGGTCTCAAGGCGACCGGCTTCGAGGAGGTCGGCCTCCTCTCGCTGTCCTCCGCGGACCACACCGAGATCGGTGACATCGCGAAGGGCCTGGCGGACCGCTACACCGAGGACAAGATCGGCCTGTCGCTGCCGTCGACCCGCGTGGACGCCTTCAACGTCGACCTGGCCAACGAGCTGACCCGCAACGGCCGTCGCTCCGGTCTGACCTTCGCCCCCGAGGGCGGCTCCGAGCGCATGCGCAAGGTCATCAACAAGATGGTCTCGGAGGAGGACCTGATCCGTACGGTCGCGACGGCCTACGGAAACGGCTGGCGCCAGGTCAAGCTGTACTTCATGTGCGGTCTGCCCACCGAGACCGACGAGGACGTCCTCCAGATCGGTGACATGGCGGTCAACGTCATCGCCAAGGGCCGTGAGGTCTCCGGGCAGAACGACATCCGCTGCACGGTCTCCATCGGCGGCTTCGTCCCGAAGCCCCACACCCCCTTCCAGTGGGCCCCGCAGCTGTCGGCGGAGGAGACGGACGCGCGCCTGGAGAAGCTCCGGGACAAGATCCGCGGCGACAAGAAGTACGGCCGCTCGATCGGCTTCCGCTACCACGACGGCAAGCCCGGCATCGTCGAGGGCCTGCTCTCGCGCGGCGACCGGCGGATCGGCGCCGTCATCCGCGCGGTGTACGAGGACGGCGGCCGCTTCGACGGCTGGCGCGAGCACTTCTCGTACGACCGCTGGATGCAGTGCGCCGACAAGACGCTGCCGCAGATGGGCGTCGACGTCGACTGGTACACCACGCGCGAGCGCACCTACGAGGAGGTCCTGCCCTGGGACCACCTGGACTCCGGTCTCGACAAGGACTGGCTCTGGGAGGACTGGCAGGACGCGCTGGACGAGACCGAGGTCGAGGACTGCCGCTGGACGCCGTGCTTCGACTGCGGCGTGTGCCCGCAGATGGACACCCACATCCAGATCGGCCCGACGGGCAAGAAGCTGCTGCCGCTGACGGTCGTCAAGTAGCCCGTCGAGTAGCCCATTGGCGGTAACACTCCGGCGACGGCCCGGTGCGAGGGGAAACCCTCCGCCGGGCCGTCGCGTCATGTACGGCATGAGCATGGAGAAACCCCAGCACCGCCCGGCCGAGCCCGAGGGCTGCCTGACGGCCTTCGTCAGGATTCCGGTACGCATCGTGGTGCTGCTGGTCGTCGTCCCCGTCCGGATGGTGTGGGACGCGCTGGTGGTCTGCGCCCGAGCCGTCGACCGGGTCCTGCTCCGGCCGGCCGGCCGCGCGCTGGCCTGGCTGGGCAGGGCCCTCTTCGTCCGGCCGTGGGTCTGGCTGTGGCGGCGGGTGGTGGTGCCGGTCGTCCACTACGTGCTCGTGGTGCCCGCCGTGTGGCTGTACCGGCAGGTCCTGACTCCGCTGGGCCACGGGCTGGTCCGACTCTTCACATGGCTCGCCAAGGCCCTGTTCGTCTGGCCGTGGGTCGCGCTGTGGCGGTACGTGCTCGTCCCGGTCGCCCGCTACGGGATCGGCGTGCCCGCCGTCTGGGCGTACCGGTGGATCCTCGCACCGCTCGGCGCCGGCGTCGGCTTCCTGGTTCTCGGGCTGTGGCGGTACCTCGTCGTCCCGGTCGCCCGCTACGGGATCGCGCTTCCCCTCGTCTGGCTGTACACACGGATCCTCACCCCGATCGGACACGGTCTGAGCTGGGCGCTCACCGGCCTCGGCCGAGGCCTGGCCTGGCTCTTCACCGGGATCGGCCGCGCTCTCGCCTGGCTCGGCAAGGCGCTCTTCTTCTGGCCCTGGGTCGCGCTGTGGCGGTACGTGCTCGTGCCCGTCGTCCGGTACGGGATCGTCGTCCCCCTCGGATGGCTCTGGCGGCGCGTCCTCGCGCCCCTCGGCCGGGAGATCGCCGACGCGATCCAGGTCTGCTGGCGGGTCGCCGGGTACATCTCCCGGGCCGTCGGCCGGGCACTCAAGTGGGTGGCCTGGAACCTGGTCGGGCGGCCCGTCACCTGGTTCTACCGCGGCGTCTGCACCCCCGTCGGGCACTGGGTCCGCGACCAGATCTGGGCACCGGCCCGGAGGGCGGCCGTCGAGGCGGGGCGGGCCGCCCGGGGCGCGCTCGCCGCCGCGCGCGCGACCGTACGGCAGGCCCGCCGCGACGCCTGGCACGCCCTGGTCGGTGGACCCCGGGTGACCGAGCCTGTGGAACCGGTGGTGGCCTCTACGCGTACTCTGGGTAGTACAACAACCGCCTCCGGCGCGGCGCCCGCCCCCGAGATCTCCCTGCGAAAGCGGGGGTGAGCCGGCCGGGACCCCCAGAGGCCACCCGCATTTCGTGGGCGGCGCGCCACCGCGCCCGCCCCGCACCGAGGAGAAGAACCACTGGGCAAGCGACAGCCCGAAGGCCCGCCGCCCGCACCGGCGGTGCAGCGCATCCGACTGCGCTACACCAAGCGCGGCCGCCTCCGGTTCACCAGCCACCGTGACTTCCAGCGCGCCTTCGAGCGTGCGCTGCGCCGAGCCGAGGTGCCCATGGCGTACTCGGCCGGTTTCACCCCGCACCCCAAGGTGTCGTACGCCAACGCCGCCCCCACGGGTACGGGCTCCGAGGCAGAGTTCCTGGAGATCGCGCTCACCGAGGCGCGGGATCCGGAGACGCTGCGGGCCCTGCTCGACGAGTCGCTCCCGGACGGCCTCGACATCACCGATGCCGTCGAGGCCCGGACCTCGGGACTCGCCGACCGGCTCACCGCCTCCGTGTGGGAGCTGCGGCTCGACGGCGTCACCGTCGAGGACGCCGAGAAGGCCGTCGCGGCCTTCCTCGCGGCCGAGACCGTGGAAGTACAACGCAAGACGAAGAACGGCATCCGCACCTTCGACGCCCGCTCGGCCGTCGCCGACCTCGTCGCGGAGCATCCCCAGGCACGTCCACAGCCTGATAGGCCGCTGGACAATGCCTGTGCGATACTGCGGCTGGTTGTTCGGCACGTGACACCTGCCGTGCGACCCGACGACGTCCTGTCCGGTCTCCGAGCTGTGGCCGACCTGGCGCCGCCGGTCCCCGCAGCGGTGACCAGGCTGGCGCAGGGGCTCTTCGACGAGGAGTCCGGCACGGTGACCGACCCGCTCGCGCCCGACCGCGAGGCAGTCACGGCCGCTCCACCCACGGCCGCCGCGACCGCCTCAGCGACGGCGCCGGGTGCCGGTACCGCGTAGGGAGCGGTCGTTGTAGCGCAGCCCTGGTACTCGGGAGCCACCTGGGTCGGGCAGCGCACTGACCAGGAGACTTTCGCCAGGCCGTACGCAGAACGCGTACGGAACCGGCGAGCCAGACATCAGCTCCCGTGCGGCGCCCGCGCCCCGGACGGCGGCACCGCGCATTTCGCGCGATCGTGCCGCCGGACCGGAACAAGGCGCGGCGCCCGGGGGCGTGACGGGAGAACCGCCCGCATGCTCGAGCAGCACGAAGAAAACACGGACAACAACAACGCACCTGGTGACAAGCTGCCGCCGCGCCGCAGGCGCCGCGCCGCCTCCCGCCCCGCCGGTCCGCCGGTGACGGCGGAGGTCACCGAGACCGCGGCCGAGGTCGTCGTGGAGACGCCGGCCGCCACGCCGGAGCCCGCCGAGGAGCCCGCACCCGCGCGTACGCGCCGCCGTGCGACCCGTAAGGTCGCCGCCCCCGAGCCGGTCGCGGAGACCGAGGTCGCGCCGGTGGTCGAAGAGGCTCCCGTCGAGGAATCCGCCCCGGCTCGCACGCGTCGCCGCGCGACCCGTAAGGCCACCACCCCGGAGCCGGTCGTCGAGGCCGAGACCGTCGAGGTCGTGGAGGAGGCCCCTGTCGAGGAGCCCGCCCCGGCTCGTACGCGTCGCCGTGCGACCCGTAAGGCCACCACCCCGGAGCCGGTCGTCGAGACCGAGACCGAGGCCGCGGCCGCGCCGGTGGTCAAGGAGGCCCCCGTCGAGGAGCCCGCCGCCCCCGCGCGCACCCGTCGCCGCGCCACCCGTAAGGCCACCTCCCCCGAGGTCACCGTCCCGGCGGCCGGCGAGAGCCTCCCGCAGGAGACCGTCGCGCAGATCACCGCCGAGGAGACCGAGCCCGAGGTCGCCGCAGCCGAGAAGGCCGCCACTCGTGGCCGCACCCGCCGCCGCGCCACCTCGCCGCAGTTCACCGCCGAGCCGGTCGCCGCCCCGAAGGCCGAGGAGGAGACCCCCCGCGGCCGCCGCGCCGCGCGTCCCGCCGTCGCCGTCTTCCAGGCCCCGGTCTTCACCGAGCCGATGTTCCAGACCCCGGAGACCGCGGCCGCCATGGCTGCCGCCGAGGCCGTGGAGCCGGAGGAGGAAGAGGAGGAGACGGCCGAGACCGCCGAAGCGGTCGAGACGGTCGAGCGCCCCGAGCCCGCCGGTCGCCGTCGTCGCCGCCGTCGCGGCGAGCCCGCCCCCGAGCCGGTCGCCGTCGAGCCGGTCCCGGCCACCGTCGCCGACGAGCCCGAGGTCGAGGCCGAGGAGCCCGAGGCGGAGGCCGAGGAGTCCGACGAGTACGAGGACCGTCCGTCCCGCCGTCGCCGCCGTGGCGGCCGACGCCGCCGTCGCGGCGAGCTCGCCGAGGCGGAGGAGACCGAGGAGAGCGAAGAGGCGGAGGAGGCCCGCGCCGAGGACGAGGAGTCCGAGGAGGAGGGCGAGGAGTCCGACGAGTACGAGGGCACGCCGTCCGCCGCCGGCACCAGCAGCTCCCGCCGTCGTCGCCGTCGTCGCCGCCGCAGCGGTGACGCGTCCGCCGACACCGAGGGCGGTGCCGAGGAGGACGGCGTCCGTACGGTCGTCAAGGTCCGCGAGCCCCGCCCGGCCCGCGAGAAGGCCGAGCCGTCCGACGAGGTCCAGTCCATCAAGGGCTCGACCCGCCTCGAGGCGAAGAAGCAGCGCCGCCGCGAGGGCCGCGAGCAGGGCCGCCGCCGCGTCCCGATCATCACCGAGGCCGAGTTCCTGGCCCGTCGTGAGGCCGTCGAGCGCGTCATGGTCGTCCGCCAGAACGGCGAGCGCACCCAGATCGGCGTCATGGAAGACAACGTGCTCGTCGAGCACTACGTCAACAAGGAGCAGGCCACCTCGTACGTCGGCAACGTCTACCTGGGCAAGGTCCAGAACGTGCTGCCGTCGATGGAGGCCGCCTTCGTCGACATCGGCAAGGGCCGCAACGCCGTCCTGTACGCCGGTGAGGTCAACTTCGAGGCGCTCGGCATGGCCAACGGGCCGCGCCGCATCGAGACCGCCCTCAAGTCCGGCCAGTCGGTCCTCGTCCAGGTGACGAAGGACCCGATCGGCCACAAGGGCGCCCGTCTGACCAGCCAGGTCTCCCTGCCGGGCCGTTACCTCGTGTACGTCCCCGAGGGCTCGATGACCGGCATCAGCCGCAAGCTCCCGGACACCGAGCGCGCCCGTCTGAAGACCATCCTCAAGAAGATCGTCCCCGAGGACGCGGGCGTCATCGTGCGCACCGCCGCCGAGGGCGCGAGCGAGGACGAGCTGCGCCGCGACGTCGAGCGTCTGCAGGCGCAGTGGGAGGACATCCAGAAGAAGGCGAAGAACGGCAACGCTCCGACCCTTCTCTACGGCGAGCCGGACATGACCGTCCGCGTCGTCCGCGACATCTTCAACGAGGACTTCTCGAAGGTCATCGTCAGCGGCGACGACGCGTGGGAGACCATCCACGGGTACGTGAACCACGTCGCCCCGGACCTGACCGACCGCCTGTCGAAGTGGACGAGCGAGGTCGACGTCTTCGCGACGTACCGGATCGACGAGCAGCTGATGAAGGCGCTGGACCGCAAGGTCTGGCTGCCGAGCGGTGGCTCGCTGGTGATCGACAAGACCGAGGCGATGATCGTCGTCGACGTCAACACCGGCAAGTTCACCGGTCAGGGCGGCAACCTCGAAGAGACCGTGACGAGGAACAACCTCGAAGCGGCCGAGGAGATCGTGCGCCAGCTGCGCCTGCGCGACCTGGGCGGCATCGTCGTCATCGACTTCATCGACATGGTCCTGGAGTCCAACCGCGACCTGGTGCTGCGCCGCCTCCTGGAGTGCCTGGGCCGTGACCGGACCAAGCACCAGGTGGCCGAGGTCACCTCGCTGGGTCTGGTCCAGATGACCCGTAAGCGGGTCGGCCAGGGTCTGCTGGAGTCCTTCTCCGAGACCTGTGTCCACTGCAACGGGCGCGGCGTGATCGTGCACATGGAGCAGCCGACCGCTCCGGGCGGCGGTGGCGGCGGCAAGCGCGCGAAGAAGCGCGGCCGTGGCGGTGCCGAGCAGCACGAGCACGAGCACGTCGAGGTCGTGGAGACGGAGGCCGAGACCGAGACGGTCGAGACCGAGGCCGAGGTGGCCGCGGAGATCGCCGCCCCGGTGGCCGTGGAGGAGCCCTTCCGCGCCGACGAGGAGCTGTACAGCAGCGCCGCCGAGGCCGAGGCCGCCGCGACCCGTGGTCGTGGCCGCCGTCGGGCGACCCGCAAGGTGTCCGCGCCGGCCGGTCCTCCGGTCGCCGCGGCCCCCGCCCCGGTCGTGGTCGAGGAGCCGGAGCCCGTCGTCGAGCCCGAGCCCGTCGTCGAGGCCCCGGTCGTCGAGGAGGCCGCCCCGGCCCCCCGTACGCGCCGCCGTGCCACGCGCAAGGCGACGGCCCCGGCCGGTTCGCCGGCCGCCGCGGAGCCGGTCGTCGAGCCGGTCGCCGCCCCGGAGCCGGTCGTCGAGCCCGAGCCCGAGCCGGTCGTCGAGGAGGCCCCCGTGGCCGCCCCGCCGAGGGCCCGTCGCCGGGTCGTCCGCAAGGTGACCGCCCCCGCCGGATCGCCCGCGGGCGCCGAGGAGGCCGCCGTCGTGGTGGTCGAGACCCCGGCCCCCGTCGAGGCGCCCGCCGCGGAGGCCGAGCCGGAGGCCGAGGCTCCCGCCCCGGCCAAGAAGACGGCCGCCCGCAAGACGGCCAAGAAGGCCACCGCGAAGAAGGCCGCCACCAAGAAGACGGCGACGGCCAAGAAGACCGCGGCGAAGAAGACGACTGCGAAGAAGGCGGCCACCAAGAAGACGGCCGCCCCCGCGCAGGACTGAGGTTGCCGCCGGGGGGGGGCCGCGCCGCCGCGGGGCCGCACCCCCCCCCGGGGGGCCTCCCGGGCGGGGGGCCCGCGCGGCCCCCTCCGGACGGCCCGCACCGCCGCAGAGGTGAAGTCACCGAATTTGACCCCTTGCGGCACCGGCCCGTAACCTTGACCGTCGGCGTGTCGTATGACCCGCCTAACCCCTGAGCACCCTCCTCCCGGTCTGCCGGGAGAGGCCGCTCGTCCACTTCCGGATCACCGCAGGCTTCGGCCCGTGTGAGCGGCTGGCATCAGGGGTCCGTTCCCGAGTGAGAGAGAGATCCGCGTGTACGCCATCGTGCGCAGCGGTGGTCGCCAGCACAAGGTTGCTGTCGGCGACATCGTTGAGGTTGACAAGATTTCCACTGCCAAGGTTGGCGACACCGTAGAGCTCTCTACGCTGCTCGTTGTCGACGGCGACGCCGTGACCAGCGACCCGTGGGTGCTGGCCGGTATCAAGGTCACGGCCGAGGTCGTGGACCACCACAAGGGCGCGAAGATCGACATCCTTCGCTACAAGAACAAGACCGGCTACCGCCGTCGCCAGGGCCACCGCCAGCAGTACACGGCGATCAAGGTCACCGGCATCCCCACGGCTGCGAAGTAAGGGACTGAGGAGAGATGGCACACAAGAAGGGCGCATCGTCCACTCGGAACGGTCGCGATTCCAACGCTCAGCGGCTCGGCGTGAAGCGCTTCGGCGGTCAGGTCGTCAACGCCGGTGAGATCCTGGTCCGCCAGCGCGGCACCCACTTCCACCCGGGCGCGGGCGTCGGCCGCGGCGGCGACGACACGCTGTTCGCCCTCGAGGCCGGTTCGGTGCAGTTCGGCACCCACCGTGGCCGCAAGGTCGTGAACATCGTTCCGGTCGCCTGATCGGTTCTTTTGCGGAGGCGGACCTCACTTCCCGGCAGGGAAGCGGGTCCGCCTTTCGCGTGTTACTAGATAGACATTCCACCCCGTAGTACCCCTTGTAATTGGAGGCACAACCATGACCACCTTCGTGGACCGCGTCGAGCTGCATGTCGCCGCGGGTAACGGAGGCCACGGCTGCGCCTCCGTTCACCGGGAGAAGTTCAAGCCGCTCGGCGGCCCCGACGGCGGCAACGGCGGCCGTGGCGGCGATGTGATCCTGGTCGTCGACCAGGCCATCACTACACTCCTCGAATACCACCACTCGCCGCACCGCAAGGCGACCAACGGTCAGCCCGGCGCCGGCGACAACCGCTCCGGCAAGGACGGCCAGGACCTCGTCCTGACCGTGCCCGACGGCACCGTCGTCCTCGACAAGCAGGGCAACGTGCTCGCCGACCTGGTCGGCGAGGGCACCACCTTCATCGCGGGCCAGGGCGGCCGCGGCGGCCTCGGCAACGCCGCGCTGTCCTCCGCCCGCCGCAAGGCCCCGGGCTTCGCGCTGCTCGGCGAGCCGGGCGAGGCGCGGGACATCGTCCTGGAGCTGAAGACCGTCGCCGACGTGGCGCTGGTGGGCTACCCGAGCGCCGGCAAGTCCTCGCTCATCTCCGTCCTGTCGGCCGCCAAGCCGAAGATCGCGGACTACCCGTTCACCACGCTCGTACCGAACCTGGGCGTCGTCACCGCCGGCTCGACGGTCTACACGATCGCCGACGTGCCGGGTCTGATCCCCGGCGCCAGCCAGGGCCGCGGCCTGGGCCTGGAGTTCCTGCGCCACGTGGAGCGCTGCTCGGTCCTCGTGCACGTCCTCGACACGGCGACGCTGGAGTCCGACCGCGACCCGGTCACCGACCTCGATGTCATCGAGGAGGAGCTGAAGCAGTACGGCGGCCTCGACGACCGCCCCCGCATCGTCGTCCTCAACAAGATCGACATCCCGGACGGCCAGGACCTGGCGGACATGATCCGCCCGGACCTGGAGGCCCGCGGCTACCAGGTCTTCGAGGCCTCGGCCGTGGCCCGTACGGGTCTGAAGGAGCTGTCCTTCGCGCTGGCCGACATCGTCGCCAAGGCGCGCGCGGCCAAGCCGAAGGAGGAGTCGACGCGGATCGTCCTCCGCCCGAAGGCGGTCGACGACGCCGGCTTCACCGTCGTCTACGACGAGGCCGAGGACGTGTACCGGGTGCGCGGCGAGAAGCCGGAGCGCTGGGTCCGCCAGACCGACTTCAACAACGACGAGGCCGTCGGCTACCTGGCCGACCGCCTCAACCGCCTCGGCGTCGAGGACGCGCTGATGAAGGCGGGCGCCCGCGCGGGCGACGGCGTCGCGATCGGCTCCGAGGACAACGCGGTCGTCTTCGACTGGGAGCCCACGATGATGGCCGGCGCCGAGATGCTCGGCCGCCGAGG
Source organism: Streptomyces sp. NPDC059875 (assembly GCF_042731085.1). NCBI lineage: Bacteria > Bacillati > Actinomycetota > Actinomycetes > Kitasatosporales > Streptomycetaceae > Streptomyces > Streptomyces sp. NPDC059875. Next base: position 38,667 of record NZ_JBHWJZ010000036.1, on the reverse strand, counting down.
CGAGGACCACCGCCTCGAAGCCCCGCGCCCGGCCGCCCAGCGCCGCCGCGACCGCGAGGCGGAGCGCGACGACGCGCAGCGCGAGTTCGACGAGTTCAACCCGTTCTAGGTAGTGGCGGTGCGCCGGGGTCGACGGACGGAGTCCGGCGCAGTCGTCCGAAGCCGGTGAGGCCCCCTGGGGCCGATCCGTGCGAGGGCGGCCATAGGGGTGGGCCCGCGAGGCGGAGCGCGACGACGTGCAGCGCGAGTTCGACGAGTTCAACCCGTTCTAGGTAGTGGCGGTGCGCCGGGGTCGACGGACGCCCGCCGCGAAGCGGCTGATGTCACGCGGCGCAGTCGTCCGAAGGTCGTGGGTGAAGGTCCTGGGAGCGGCCGGTCGGCGACGGCGGCCGCTCCCGTAGGATCTTCGGTGTGAGTAGCGCCCCCCCACCTACGCTCGAAGGCACACTCGGTGTCGTGGTCATCGCCTACAACGACGAGGCGCTGGTCGGCGACGCGATCCGGTCCGCTCTCGACCAGGGACCCGTGGTCGCGGAGGTCGTGGCCGTCAACGACGCATCGAGCGACGGTACGGCGAGAGTCCTGGACGAGCTGGCCGCGCTCCACCCCCGGGTGCGCGTCGTGCACCGCACGGAGAACAGCGGCGGCTGCGGCACCCCCCGCAACGACGGGGTCCAGGCGGCCACCGCCCCCTACGTGATGTTCCTGGACAGCGACGACGTCCTCCCCGAGGGCGCCGCCGAGGCCCTGGTCACGGCGGCCGAGCGGCACCGGACCCCCGTCGCGGTCGGCGTCTGCGTGCGGCGCGAGCTGCCCGAGGGCCGCGATGTGAGCTGGCAGCCCGGGCTCTACCAGGAGCCGGCCCTTCTCGAGAGCGCCGCGGACCTCACGCCGCTGGTCCACGACACGCTCTGCGTCAACAAGATCTACGCCCGGGCCTTCCTCGCCGAGCACGACATCCGGTTCCCCGACGGCCGTTTCGTCTACGAGGACTTCCTCTTCACCGCCCGTGTCCTGGCCGCCGCGCCGCGCGTCGCGGTGATCCCCGACACGGTGTACGTGTGGCACGTGCGCCGCGCCGCCGAGCAGCTGTCGATCTCCCTGGACCGGGAGGGCGTCGGCAACTGGCAGGCCCGTATCGCCGCCCACCGCAAGGCCGTGGAGACGTTCACGGAGGCCGGCCGCACCGAACTCGCCGCCGCCTGCCGCACCAAGTTCCTCGAACACGATCTGCGCCTGTACGCCCGCGAGTTGAGGCTGCGCGACGCCGAATACCAAGCCGATTGGTGGGCGGCGACGCGGGACCACATCGGGGCGTTCCAGGAGAGCGAGATCGCCGCCGCCGCCGCGCCCGCCCGCTGGGCGGCCCGGTTCGTGCTGGCGTCCAAGGAGCCGCGGGACCTGCTCCGGCTGGCCCGGCTGGCCGCCGAGCCGGCCCGTCTGCTCCCGCCGTACACGCGGAGCGAGGACGTCGCCGTCTGGTCCCTGGACCTCCCCGGCGCGGAGCTGGACGGCATGGACACGCTGCCCCTCGCCGAGCTCCCGGTGGTCGTCGACGCCGGTCTGCAGACCGGCGGGGGCGGCGAGCTGCGCCTCACGGTCCGTGATCTGTACGGCAGGCTGCGTGCGGCCGGCCCCCGCACGGTCGAGGTCGCGTTCCTGCCCCGGGGCTCCGAGGAGCCCGCCCACACCGAGCGGGCCGAGCTCGCCGAGGGAGAGGGCGGCTGGACCGCCCGCGTCCCGGCCGGTCTCACCGCGCTGGCCAGGGCCGGCCGCTCCGGGGGAAGCCGCGGCATACAGCTGTGGGACATCCGCGCCACCGTGACCTGTGCGGACGGCGGGTCCGTCGCGACGGCGCTCCGGCTGCCGGAGGGGTGCCAGCGGCGTTCGGTCGTGCCGAGCAGCCGGTACGGTGTATTGCTGGTGCAGCAGTACACGACGGCCGGCGGGTCGCTCGCGTTGCGGCTGGCACCAGGAGCCCGTGACGGGCTCCGGGCGGTGAGGGCCAGGCTCCGTCGGCTCTCCCGCAGTTCCTAGCGAAAGGGATGTGGGGCGTAATGACTTACCTGATCACCGGAGGGGCCGGGTACATCGGCTCGCACGTGGTCCGCGCCATGACGCAGGCGGGTGAGCGGGTCGTCGTCCTCGACGACCTGTCGACCGGCTATGCGCAGCGGATCCCGGAGGGCGTGCCCCTGGTGGTCGGTTCGACGCTGGACCGCGAGGTCCTGGACCGGACCATCGCCGAGCACGGCGTCACGGGTGTGGTCCACCTGGCGGCGAAGAAGCAGGTCGGCGAGTCCGTCGAGCAGCCGCTGCACTACTACCGCGAGAACGTCCAGGGCCTGACCGTGCTCCTGGAGGCGGTGGCCGCGGCCGGCGTGCGCAACTTCCTCTTCTCCTCCTCGGCCGCCGTCTACGGCATGCCGGACGTGGACCTCGTCACCGAGGACACGCCGTGCCTGCCGATGAGCCCGTACGGCGAGACGAAGCTCGCCGGCGAGTGGCTGGTCCGCGCCGCCGGCAAGGCGCACGGCATCTCCACGGCCTGCCTGCGCTACTTCAACGTGGCCGGCGCCGCGACCCCCGAGCTGGCCGACACGGGTGTCTTCAACCTGGTCCCGATGGTCTTCGAGCGGCTCGACGCCGACGAGGCCCCGCGGATCTTCGGTGACGACTACGCCACCCCCGACGGCACGTGCGTCCGCGACTACATCCACGTCGAGGACCTCGCCGACGCCCACCTCGTCGCCGCCCGGAAGCTCGCGGAGTGGGCGGACGCCGGCGAGCCGCGCGATCTGACCGTCAACATCGGCCGCGGTGAGGGCGTCTCCGTCCGCGAGATGATCGACCTGATCAACGAGATCACCGGCCACTCGGTCGCCCCCGCCGTCACCCCGCGCCGCCCCGGCGACCCGGCCCGGGTCGTCGCCGCCGCGGACCGTATCGCCTCGGAGCTGGGCTGGAAGGCCCGTCACGAGGTCCGCGACATGATCAGCTCGGCGTGGGCCGGCTGGGTCGCCCGTCGTGGCGTGTCCGCCTGACGCCTGCCACCCGAACGCACGAAAGGGAGGACCGCCCGGCACGGGCGGTCCTCCCTTTCTCCGTCTCCGAACGCGCGGCCCGGACAGGCCCTAGCGGTCCAGCAGCGTGAAGAGGTTCTCCCAGCGGGCCACGATCTCGTCCGTCGAGTAGCGCTGGATGTCGACCCGGGCCCGCTCGCCCATGCGGTCGCGCAGTTCCTGGTCCGAGATCAGCTGCTCGAGCTTGCGGGCGAACTCGGCGGTGTTGCCGGGCGGCACGATGATGCCGTTCTCGCCGTCCGTGATGATCTCGCGGACACCGGGGGCGACATCGAAGGCGACACACGGCACGGCCGTGGCCATGGCCTCCATGAGGGCCAGCGGGAAGCCCTCGCCACGGGACGACAGGGCGAACACCGAGCTCTCCTTCAGAGCGCCGGGTACGTCACTGGTACGCCCCATCCACTCGACCGAGGAGGTCAGTCCCAGCTGCTCGCTCTGCTTCTTCAGCGCCGCCTCCTCCTCGCCGGAGCCGTAGAGGCGCAGGGTCCAGTCGGGGTGCCGGGGCGCCACCTCGGACCAGGCCTCGAGGAGCAGGTCGACGCCCTTCTCCTCGTGCAGACGGCCGATGCTGACCACGACCTTGGCCGACCGCGGTGACGGCTCGTCGGGGAAGAACGGGAGCGGGTTCGGCATCGACCCGACATGGTCGAAGCGCTGCCGGATCCAGAGGTCCGCGTCCTCGCGGGTCAGCGTCAGCATCCGGTCGACGTCCTGGTAGTACTGCTTGACCCGCTGGAAGCGGGACGAGTTGCGGCACGTCTCGAAGGACTCGTGGCTCATGCCGATCACACGCAGCCCCGCGGTGTCCGCGAGGGCGACCCACTCCATGGCCCAGACCTGCGTCACGATGACGACGGATCCCGGCCGGGCGGAGCGGAAGATGGCGCTGAGCTTGGCGGCCTCCCGGCGCATGCCGGCCTGGCGGGCGGCCCTGCGCCGGCGCTCGACGAGGTCGAGCTTGCCCTTGATGCCGCGCAGCGGCTTCAAGGACGGCGGGTGGACGTCGTACAGCGTCGTGGTCCGGTAGGGCACGTCACCGAGGTCGGCGCGGCGGCCCTCCGGGGCGGGAACGACGCCGACCACGTGCACCGCGTGTCCCTGCTCCGTGAAGAGCCGGGCCATCTGGTGCGACCAGCTGGTGATTCCGCCGAGCTCGTCGACGCTGTTGGAGACGAGGATGATGTCGCGGGACCCGGTGGTCTGCTCATCGGTCGTCGTCGTGGTCATCATCTGGGTCATCAACGGCTCCACCGGGAGAAGAACTGCTGCACGATGGACCGCGCGGCGTTGCCCTGGTCGTACTCGCCGAACTCGGCCACGAAGCGCTTGCGGGCGTCGCAGAACTCCCGGCCCTCGGACTCGAGGTTCCGCAACGCGGCGTGCAGCTCCTCCTCCGTCCGGAAGACCGGGCCGGGCGCGTGCTCGAGCAGGTCGAAGTACGTGCCACGGTCCTCGTGGACGTAGTTCTCGTAGTCGTACGTGAAGAACAGCATCGGCCGGTCGAGCAGCGCGTAGTCGAACATCACGGAGGAGTAGTCCGTGATCAGCGCGTCGGCGAGCTCCATCAGCGGCATCACGTCGTGCTCCGACGAGACGTCGATGATCTTGCCGGCCACGTTGGGCGGGAGCACCACGTGGTTGAAGTAGTGCGCGCGCACCAGCAGGACGAAGCGGTCGCCGAACTCCTCCGCGAAACGCTCCACGTCGAAGGGGAGGGCGAACTGGCTCTCCTTGCCCGACGTGCGGAACGTCGGCGCGTACAGCAGCACGGTCTTGTCCGCCGGGATCCCGAGCTTCTCGGCGAGCGGTCCGCGCACGCGGGTGCCCGCCTCCTCTTCCCGCTGCCTGGCCTGGACCAGCACGTCGTTGCGCGGGTAACCGGCCCGCAGCAGCGTCCGGTCCTTCAGCCGGAAGGCCTTGGCCAGCGTCCGCACGTCGTGCTCCGAACGCACCAGGAAGTGGTCGAAGCGGTCGAGGTGGGTCTGCTGGGCCGCCTGCTGCTGGCGGGTCTTCGCCTTGAGGTTGGGCTGGTCGAAGCCCATCTTCTTGAGCGCGGAGCCGTGCCAGGTCTGGATGTACGTCGTCTCGGGACGCTTGGCCAGACGCAGCGGATAGCTCTGGTTGTCCACCCAGAACTCGGCGCGGGCCAGGGCCTTCAGATACGGCAGCGACCAGCGGCGTACCAGCTGGGCGTCCTTGGGGAAGTCCTTCGGGCTCCCCGCGTACGACCAGACGGCCTGGAAGTCCAGGCCCTGCCTGCGCATCTCTTCGTAGATCGCGCGCGGGCTGTCGCTGTACTGCTTGCCCAGCTGGCTCTCGAAGACGACCGTCCGCTTCTTGACGGGCATCCGGCTGTAGACCTCGTGGTAGAGCCGCAGCTTGGTCTCACCGGAGGTGAGCGTCTTGCGCAGCTCCTTGGCGCGGCGGTACCCGGACTTGACGAGCTGCCCGGGCTTGCCCTGCAGACCGCGCTGGAGCAGCTCCTCGATCCGGTCGCTGTCGCCCTTGGCGGACAGGTGGAAGGCGAGGTGTCCCTTGGCGGTGGGGTGGGGCTCTATGCGGTCGCCCACCAGGCGCGTCAGTCGCGGCTTCACGGGGAGCGCGCCGCCGCCCAGGTCGTTCTGCTCGACGGTGAGGCGGGTCTGGGTGCGTACCCCGTTCACCGTGAGGTTGACGCGGACGTCCCACACCGAGTCGATGATGCCGAGGGGGCGCAGCTTGGCGCTGATGTCGGCCTGGGTCGCCCAGTGGATGGTCTCGCCGTCGTGACGCAGGGTCGTGACGGGGAAGACGAACGTCTGCAGGCTGCGACGACGGGCCTGGAACTCCAGCTCCGCCGTGAGCGTGTCTCCGGGCTTGACGATCTCCAGCGGGTTGGTGATCCGGCCGGCGAGCCGAGCGGTGCCGTCGGACTCCGTGTACTCGGTGAGCTCGTTGCGCAGGAACAGCTGGTTGATCGGCTTCTGGTGGTAACCGAGCTCTGTGACGTCCAGCACCTCGCGGCCGCGCTCGTCGTCGAGGTGCTCGGCGCACCAGTAGATACGACCGTCGCGCTCGACGAGCGGCGAGGAGAGCTTGTTGCGGTGGATCAGGGTGTCCACGGCGGGCAGCAGGTTGTCCCAGTCGCCCTTCTCCAGGAGGTACGCGCAGATCGCCTGGATCTTGGCGGCCTTGCCGTACGCCTCGCGGTCCAGTCCCTCGAGGTACGCGAGGGAGAGCTCGGCGAACTCGCGGCGGTACGCCTCGTCCCGGAACGGAAGATCACGCAGATGGAGGACGAGGTCGTGCTTGAGGAACTTGACGTCCTTGGCCGTCCGCATCTCCTCCATGCCGTGCTGGTCGAGGAGCGCGTCGATGCGGCGGTGGATCTCCAGCCGGTGCTGGTAGTTCCGCATGTCGTGCCGGCTGTTGGTGACCGACTTCACCTTGGCCTGCTCGTAGACGTGCCAGAAGTAGACCTGGTTCGGGATGAGGGTGATCTTCTTCGCGGCGAGGTAGGCCTCGGCGATGAACATCAGGTCCTCGTAGAACATCCCCTTGGGGAAGCGGAGCGCGTTGTCGACGAGGAAGTCGCGGCGGTAGCACTTGTTCGTGGAGAGCGTGTCCCAGACGAACAGGTCGGGGAGCTCGGCGACCGAGTCCAGGGTGCGCGTCGTCGAGTAGAGCCACGGGTACCACTCGTTGCGCTTCTCGGTGCGCGTGTCCTTGGTGAGGCGTACGCAGAGGCCGGACACCAGGTCGGCCTGCGTCTCCTCGGCGGCCGAGACCATGTTGCGGCAGGCGTTGAGCTCCAGGACGTCGTCGCTGTCGAGGAACATGACGTACCGGCCCCGCGCGTGGCCGATGCCGACGTTACGGGGCTCACCGCCCGCGCCGCTGTTCTCGGGCAGCTGGTAGGCCCGGACCTGCTCCGGGTGGGCGGCTGCCAGTTCCTGGGCGACTTCGAAGGTGCGGTCCTTGCTGCAGTCGTCGACGATCACGACTTCGACGCTCTGCAGTGTCTGGTCCAACACCGATCGCACGGCCGTAGGAAGACGCTCTGCGTCGTTGTAGGCGATGACGATCACTGAGACGTCAGGCACTGGCACCTCGATCCACTTGTCTTGCGCAGGCTGCCTCAACGGTACCTCGCGTTCACTTTCCGACGGTCCGATGCTCTGGGAGGCGTCCGGGCCGGGAGCCCGGGCCTGTGCGATCGGTGACTCTCCCCGATCGGATTCGTCGATTTTAAGGGGCAACCCATTCGGCTCCGTTCCCGTCTAGCAGATGCGTGCAGATGAGGCCTTAGCTTATTTGTGCAACCATTTCCTGACAGAGGGTTACGGACGGTACAAATGCGAACCAGGTGGGACATTCAGGGGGCGGGGGGCCTTCAGGAATGCGAGACCCATGGACGGCCCCCATGCTGAATCCCTCACCTGGCACGGTCTCCCCTCGGCGGGGTGCCGCGGACCCCACCTCACCTGCGACATCGCCATCACCGGGCACCCGGGAACCCCGCCGGAACCGAAGATCGCGGCTCGCCGCTCCCTGGTTCGCCGCGCTGGCGTCCATGGGCGCGTACTGCCTGGCCATGGCCGTGCAGGGCACCTATCCCTTCGGTGGCCGGTCCCGCGCGGTGAACGACCTCGGCAACCAGTTCGTGCCGTTCCATGCCCGCCTCCGCGACCTGATGCACGGCGACACCAGCGGCGACCTCTTCTTCAACTGGGCAAGCGGTTACGGCACACCGTTTCTTGCGGACTTCTTCACGTACTTGATGAACCCGTTCTCGTGGCTGGTCGGGGTCTTCCCCCGAGGCAGCGTCGAGTTCCCCGTGTTCCTTGTCACCCTCCTCAGCGTCGGACTCGCCGCCGGGCTGATGACCGTTTTCCTGGGCCGGATCCACGCCGGCAGCCCCTGGCTGCGCGCCCTGCTCTCCGTCGGCTTCGGACTGAGCGCCTGGATGGTCACGGACGGCTTCTCCGACCCCATGTGGATGTGGGGCCTGGTCGCCTTCCCGGTCCTGGGCATCGCCTACGACTGGTGCCTGAACCGCCGGCGCTGGGTGCTGGGCGCGCTGCTCGTGACCGCCTGCTGGGCGGGCAACTTCTACACCGCGGCCATGGCCACCCTCGGCATGGGGCTCGTCCTGCTGGTACGCGTGCTGCTGGACGGGCGGCCCGTCGCGGAGCGCCTCCGCGTCCTCGCGCGCGCCGCCTCCATGACCGTCACCGGAGTACTGCTGGCCGCCCCCGTGCTCACGGTGAGCCTCAAGGCGAGCAAGCTGGCCCAGCCCGCGCCCGACGCCACCTACAAGGGACCGCCGGCCCTCACCGAGTACCTGGCGCACCTCATCCCCGGCGGGCTGATCGGCCGGGCACCTCACATCTCCGTCGGCATGCTCGCACTGCTCCTGATCGCCACGTACCCGTTCATCGGCCGGGCGCCGCGCAAGGAGCGGATCATGTGGCTGGGCCTGATCGCGGTCATGGGCGCCTCGCTGGTCTGGCGGCCCACGATCCTGCTCTGGCACGGACTGGCCATACCCAATGGCAGCCCCTACCGCGCCGCGATCGCCCTCACCGCCGTACTCGTCTGCGTCGCCTGGCTGGCGCTCGCCCGCCGGCCCCGCCCCGCCGAGCTGCTCCGCGGCGCCGCCGTGGTCCTGGTCCTGACCGCCTGCGTGAGCACCACCACGTACATGACCCGCGGACCCTGGCTCCTCGCCGCCGGCGGACTGGTCTTCCTCGCCCTGCTCCTCGCGCTGCACCGCTACCGGGACGACCGCCGGGTACGGCAGGGGCTGACCGTCGCCCTGGCCGGAACCGTCTTCCTCTCCGCGACGTGCGCCGTCCTGACCACGACGCGGCTCCGCGACTCCATGGCCTGGTGGCAGCCCAAGCGCACGTACGACAGCCGGTCCCTGGCCGCGTACGACCAGCTGAAGGCCGCGGACGCGTGGCCCATGAGCCGTACCGACCCCGGCCCGCACGAGTTCGCCAACAACGACCCCATGCTGCTCGCCGGTCAGGGCGGCTCGTACTACAGCAGCTATCTGCCCGCGACGACCGCCGACGCCCTGCAACGGCTCGGTGCCGGCTGGTACATCCAGGGACGCCACACGCTCAGCTTCGAGGACCCGGCCGGCCGCGCGATCATGGGTGTGAGCAGCTACCTCGACCGGAAGCGCGGACCGGCCAGGTTCGTCCAGCGCTCCGCCGCCGCCCCGCCCGTCGTCACGCTGCGTCCCCCGGGCACGCCCCTCGACGGGGCCACCGGCGACGCCTCCGTCTTCGCCCGCCAGGAGCGGGTGCTGGGCGCGAAGCTCTACGAGGTGCCCGCGTTCGTCCGTGCCGGAGCCATAGCGCCGGGCGGTGCGGACACCGCGTTCGTCCCGGGCCGCGGGTGGCCGCTGAAGGCGGACCGTCCGCGCGGCGCCGGCGCGACGTTCACCGCGACCTGCACCGCGGGCACGGAGGCCTACCTGTACGCGCCCTGGCTGGGCGGACGGGTCCAGGCGCTCGGCACGACCGTCAAGGCGACCGGCAGGGACACGATGACCAGCAACCCGCTGATCCGCCTCGGGACCGTCCCCGCCGACGGCAGGATCACGGTCAAGATCCACTCGACCCGCGGTCAGTTCATCCCGAAGAGCCCCGTCGGCTGCCTCGACCGGGCCGCGCTGGACCGCACCGTGCGCCATCTGCGCGACACCGGACCCGACCGGATCGAAGCCGCCGGCCACAGCATCAGCGCCACGTTCGCGCCCGGAACCAAGGGCACCGCGGTCGTCTCCGTGCCGGCCGGCGCCGGCTGGCGCTGCTCGGTCGACGGCGGCGAGCCGCGCCCGCCCCGGACGCTCGGCGGGCTGATGGCCGTGGAGCTGGGAGACGGCGCCTCGCGGCTGTCCTGTTCCTTCCGCACCCCCGGGCTGAGGCCCGGCCTCGCGGCGAGCGGCGCCGCCGTGGCACTGCTCCTCGTCGTGGCCGTGGGCCACACCCTTCGCACTCGTACTGCTCGCTCATCGCCCAGGAGCCGACGCTCATGACCAAGATCTCCGTCGTTGTCCCCTGCTTCAACGAAGAAGCGGTGATCGACCGGTTCGACGCCCGGATCCGTGAGGTCCTCGCCGCCCTGCCCGTCGAGTACGAGCTCTGCTACGTCGACGACGGCAGCGAGGACGGCACGGCCCTCCGGCTGCGCGCCATCGCCGCCGAGTTCGGGAAGGAGACCCGCTACGTCTCCTTCAGCCGGAACTTCGGCAAGGAGGCCGCGATGCTCGCCGGGCTGCGCGAGGCCACCGGCGACGCCGTCGTGATCATGGACGCGGATCTCCAGCACCCGCCGGAGCTCATCGCGCGGATGCTCGACCTCTACGAGCGGGGCCACGACCAGATCATCGCCCGGCGCACCCGCGAAGGCGACAAAAAGGTCCGCTCCGCCCTGAGCAGGCTCTACTACCGCGCGGTCAACAAATGGGTGGACGTCGAACTCACCGACGGCGTGGGAGACTTCCGTATGCTCTCCCGCCCGGCCGTCGACGCGCTGCTGTCGCTGCCCGAATACAACCGCTTCTCCAAGGGACTCTTCTCCTGGATCGGCTTCGACACGGTCACCTTCGACTACCAGAACGCCGCGCGCGAGGCGGGCGAGACGAAGTGGAAGTTCGGCTCCCTGCTCAACTACGGCATGGACGGGCTGATCTCCTTCAACAACCGGCCGCTGCGCATCGCGATCTGGCTCGGTCTCACGCTGGTCGGGGTGGCCGCGCTGTACGCCGTCTGGATCACGGTGGCCGCGATCACCCAGGGCGTCAGCGCCCCCGGTTACGTGACCCTCGTGGCGATCATCGTCGGACTCGGCGGCGTCCAGATGGTCATGCTGGGCCTGATCGGCGAGTACATCGGCCGCATCTACTACGAGACCAAGCGCCGACCGCACTTCCTGGTGAGGGAGACCCACCGCTCCCAGGCGACCCGCCCGATCGCCGGCAGCGCCTACGCCGCCGGCCGCAGCGACGGCCGCGCCCGCGTCGTGGCCACCGAACGGGAGATGTGACGCCCTGATGCGCGGTCAGCTCGGACAGATCGTCCGCTTCGGTGTCGTGGGCGGGATCAACACCGGCACGTTCTACGGCTGCTACCTGCTCCTGCACCCGTGGATGCCGTACTTCGCCGCCTACTCCATCGCCTTCGTGCTCAGCATGATCGGCTCGTTCTTCCTCAACACCTACTTCACCTACCGCACCCGGCCGACCTGGAAGAAGTTCGCGCTCTTCCCGCTCACCAACGTCACCAACTACCTGGTGCAGAGCGTCGGCCTCTACGCCCTGGTGACCTGGGCCGGGATGGACGACCGGATCGCCCCGCTGGTCGCGGCGGTCGTGGCCATCCCCTTCACCTACCTGCTGTCGCGGAAGATCCTCGTGCCCGGCGGCAGGACGGCGGAGACCGGCCCCGCCGACGACACCGAAGTCGCGTCGGACACCGTCGCCACCCGCTGACGGAACACGCCTCGGCGCCGCCCGCCCGTTTCATCCACCGAAATGGGCGGGCGGCGGCCGTCCCGGCTCGCGTAGATTGCGCGTGACATCCGAGTGAGGCGACGCAGGTGACGGCGGTACAGGTGACAGTGGCAAGGCAGTACGTGACGGAAGCCCGCAGGATCGTCGTCAAGGTCGGCTCGTCCTCACTGACCACCGCGTCCGGCGGCCTCGACGCCGACCGGGTCGACGCCCTCGTCGACGTCCTCGCCAAGGTCCGCAGCGGCGGCGAGAAGGAGATCGTGCTCGTCTCCTCCGGTGCCATCGCCGCCGGCCTCGCCCCGCTCGGCCTCACCCGCCGCCCCAAGGACCTCGCCCGCCAGCAGGCCGCCGCCAGCGTCGGCCAAGGCCTCCTGGTCGCCCGCTACACCGCCTCCTTCGCGCGGTACGGCGTACGCGTCGGACAGGTGCTGCTCACCACCGACGACACCAGTCGGCGCGCGCACTACCGCAACGCCTACCGGACCCTCGACCAGCTCCTCGCCATGGGCGCCCTGCCGGTCGTCAACGAGAACGACACCGTCGCCACCGACGAGATCCGCTTCGGCGACAACGACCGGCTCGCCGCCCTCGTCGCCCATCTCGTCCGCGCCGACCTGCTGGTGCTGCTCTCGGACGTCGACGGGCTCTACGACGGGGACCCCGCCAAGCCCGGCACCTCGCGGATCGCCGAAGTGGCCGGCCCCGAGGACATCGCCCATGTCGAGATCGGCTCCGCGGGCAAGGCGGGAGTCGGCACCGGCGGCATGGTCACCAAGGTCGAGGCCTCCCGGATCGCCGCCGCCGCGGGCATCCCCGTGGTCCTCACCTCCGCCAGCCGCGCCGCCGACGCCCTGACCGGCCGCGACACCGGCACGTACTTCCACCGCACCGGCCGGCGCTCCGCCGACCGGCTGCTGTGGCTCGCCCACGCCTCCACCCCGCAGGGCCACCTGACCCTGGACGAGGGCGCGGTGCGGGCCGTCGTCCAGGGCAAGAAGTCGCTCCTCGCGGCCGGAATCGCCGCCGTCGAGGGGGAGTTCGTGGCGGGCGACCCGGTCGAGCTCCGCGACACCGACGGCCGGGCCGTCGCCCGCGGTCTCGTCAACTTCGACGCCAAGGAGCTCCCCCGAATGCTCGGCCGTTCCACGCCCGAGCTCGCCAAGGAGCTGGGCCCGGAGTACGAGCGGGAGGTCGTCCACCGCGACGACCTGGTCGTCGTCCGGGGCTGACCCGGCTCGTCGTCCGGGGTCGGCCGGGGTCGGCGCTCGGGTCTCTCGTCCGGGCCTGCCCCGAGGGGTGGCGGCGGGGTGGCGCCGGGGGTGGCTGCCGGGGTGGCGGTCGAGGGATGCGCCCGGGTGTGGGGAAACGGCTGAAACTCCGGCCATCCGGTAGAGACCTTTACCAAAACCGCCCCACGTACCGCCTCGGGCTGGTCAACTTTGTCTCGGGGGCAAGACAAGGCGGGGTACAGCACCACACGCATCAAACAGGAGGCCGCCGGTGAGACGAGCGCGCCCAGGGGCACCGCCCCGCGGGACAGCCGAACGCGCCCTGACCAGTGTCGAGGCCGGAGCCGACTTCGACGAGGGACAGGACACCGAGACAGCTGAGGCACGCGGTGAGGAGCGGACGGTGGTCGCCTCGAAGCTCTGGCACATCACCCTCAGCGTCTCGGGGGCCGAGGCCCCACTGAAGGAGGTCAGGCGCGCCCTGGAGCAACTGGCCCACGACCATCCCTTCCTGCTGACCAGTCGCTACGCCAATGATCACGCGGAGATCCGCTACTGGGAAGAGGCCCGTGACCTGCACGATGCCGCGGCCGTCGCGCTGCGGCTGTGGGGCGAGCACCGGCAGACGGCCAAGCTGCCGCCCTGGGAGATCGTCGGCCTCGAGGTCATCGACCGCGAGACCTACCACCAGCGCATCGCCGAGGGCTACGGCCCGCCGCCGGCCGCCCCGGTGGGGGTCCACCCGTACTGACGGGCGCCTCGTCCCCCGGGGGCGTCTCATGGCGTCTCGGTGGCGTCTCGCAGTGCGGGATACGTACGGGATACGTGCGGGATGTCCGCAGGGGTGCCAGTACCCTGCGGACATGACCTCGCTCACGCCCCTCGACAACCTGTCTCCGGTCACCCGGGCCGCCTACCAGGCCCGCGGGGCCGCCGCCGAAATCGCGCCACTTCCGCGCGCGGCGAAGGACGACGCCCTGCTCGCCATCGCGGACGCGCTGGAGGTCCGTGCCGCCGAGATCGTCGAGGCCAACGCCGAGGACGTCGCCCGCGCCCGCGAGGCCGGCACCAGCGAGTCGATCATCGACCGGCTCACCCTCACCCCGGAGCGGGTGAGGGCCATCGCCGCCGACGTCCGTGACGTGGCCGCCCTGCCCGACCCGGTCGGCGAGGTCGTCCGCGGCTCGACCCTCCCGAACGGCATCGACCTGCGCCAGGTCCGCGTCCCGCTCGGCGTCGTCGGCATCATCTACGAGGCCCGGCCGAACGTGACCGTGGACGCGGCCGCCCTCTGCCTCAAGTCCGGCAACGCCGTCCTGCTGCGCGGCTCGTCCTCCGCCTACGCCTCCAACACCGCCCTGGTCAAGGTCCTGCGCGACGCCGTCGGCGGCGCGGGCCTGCCCGCGGATGCGATCCAGCTCGTCCCCGGCGAGTCCCGCGAGTCGGTACGGGAACTGATGCGCGCCCGCGGCCTCGTCGACGTCCTCATCCCGCGCGGCGGTGCCTCCCTCATCCGTACGGTCGTCGAGGAGTCCACCGTCCCCGTCATCGAGACCGGCACCGGCAACTGCCACGTCTACGTCGACGCCCAGGCCGATCTGGACATGGCCGTCGACATCCTGATCAACTCCAAGGCCCAGCGGCCCAGCGTCTGCAACGCCGCCGAGACCCTCCTCGTCCACAAGGACATCGCCGAGGCCTTCCTGCCCCGGGCGCTCGCCGCCCTCGCCGACGCCGGCGTCACCGTCCACGCCGACGAGCGGATCCTCGCCCACGCCGAGGGCTCCAAGGCCACCGTCGTCCCCGCGACCCCGGAGGACTGGGAGACCGAGTACCTCTCCTACGACATCGCCGCTGCCGTCGTCGACTCGCTCGACAAGGCCGTCGAGCACATCCGGCTCTGGTCCTCCGGCCACACCGAGGCCATCGTGACCACCTCGCAGGCCGCCGCCCGCCGCTTCACCCAGCTGGTCGACTCCACGACGGTCGCCGTCAACGCGTCCACCCGTTTCACCGACGGCGGCCAGTTCGGCTTCGGCGCCGAGATCGGCATCTCGACGCAGAAACTCCACGCACGCGGGCCCATGGGCCTGCCGGAGCTGACCTCCACGAAGTACATCGTCACCGGCGACGGTCACACGCGGTAACCCCCGATTCCCCCGTTCGGCTCCGCTCCCGCGGGGCCCGGGGGCCCCGGACGGGCAGGGATAGTTCGCACTCTCCCTGCCCAAAACCACCTCCCAGGTCTACTCTGAAACGGTGCCGGACGACGTGGGGGGCAGGCCGTTCCCGGACGGCGGGGACCCTGAGAACTCTGACAACCGCGGGGGCGCGGACGAGGACTTCGCCACCGTGGTGTTCGACGAGGACTTCGTACGGGCAGCCGAGGTCCATGAGCCCACCGCCGTGGAGCGTCTCCTGGCGGCCGCACAGGCCCGCGCCGAGGCGGAGGCCGCCCGCGCCAGGGCCGGCGGGGGAGCGGGCGAGGACGAGCTCCACGAGGACGGCTACGACCCCTCGGACCCCTTCAGCAGCCCGTACGCCGACGGGTACGACCCTTACGACCCCGACGACGACTCCGGACCGTACGGACGCCACGGCGGTGCCCTGCGCCCCTACCGGGGCAGCGCCCGCTGGCACCGCCCGGTCGCCTGGGTGCTCGCCCTCGTGATGGGCGTCGGCATGGTCGCCCTCGCCTTCACCGCGGTCTACCGCGGTGCCTCCGCCAACCGCCAGGACCAGGTCCCGGCCCCCGCCACCACCGGCATCGACAAGCCGCGCGCCGTCCCTCCCGCGGTCACCGCCCCCTCGGCCTCCGCCGAGTACTCGGCGCCCCCCGTCTCCGCCGTTCCCCGCACTCCCTGAGCCCGCCGGACCCCGGGGAGAGCCATCCGTCGGAAATCTTCCGAACTTGTCGTGTACCTGGGCGTTTACCAGGGCTTCCGCGGACCTACTCTGAAGGTATGGCAGGGCGTGGCGACCCGCCTGAGGGGCCGGCACCCGACCCCGGCGGTGGTGAGGACGAGTACCGATCCGTCGTCTTCGACGAGTCGTTCGTCCGTGCTGCCCGGCTCCAGGAGTTCTCCGCCGAGGAGCGGATGGGTGAGCATTCCCAGGCCGTGCGCTCCCGCTCCACCTGGGAGGCCAGAAGCGGCTCCCGCCAGGCCGTCCTGCTGGTGCTGCTGATCCTCCTCGCCTTCGGAACGGCCATCTATCTCGGCGTGCGCAACCCCTACCAGCCCCCGATGGACCAGCGCGCCGAACAGCTGCGGATCACCCTGGTCCCGCTGGCCCCACAGGGCCCCGTCGCGGGCGGTCAGCCCGCCCAGCTGTTCGCCCGCAGTCCCGCGGCCGAGTACCGCACCGGAGCCGCCGGTATCAACCTCCCGGTCGCCGGACGCACCACCCACTTCTCGGAGAGCCAGGTGGTGACCGCCCTGACCATCGCCAAGGACTACCTCGTCGCCTCCTCCCTGGAGCCCGACGTGCTGGCCGGCGTGACCGTCCGTCCCGCCCGGCTGCTGCTCGACCCCGACCAGCTGGCGCAGTTCGACCGGAGCGTCGAGTCCTCGCTCGACGACGGCCGCCACGCGGTGTCCGGCTGGCTGGTGCGGTTCGACCCGGCCAAGGTCGCCCTCGCCGACCCCATGGTCCGCGTCCAGGGCACCCTCCGCTTCGCCGAGACGGGCACGGACATGCTGGAGGTCACCGCGGACCACACGTTCACCTACGCCCTGCGCCCCGCCACCTCGGGCACCGGCCCGGTGGGGCAGGCATCCCTGTACACGGTCCACCGCGAGATGCACTTCCGCTTCGACCGTGAGGACCTGCGCATGCACCGCGCGGAACTGGTGACCAGCACCGTCCAGGCGGGCCCGCAGGCATGCGGAGCCGACACCAGCGGCACTCTCCACCCACTCCTGGCGGGCGAGCGGACGACCTCCTCCGGCGACCCGGCCGTCACCGACCCGTACGCCACGGGCCGGCCCGCCGTCTCCTCGCTCTGCGGGACCCTGGCCCCGAACGCTCAGCCCTCGCTCTGACCGCTGCCGCCGGCGCCATCGCTGCTGGTGCTGCCCGTGCTGCCGTTCTGGCCGCCGCCGAACCGGCTGCGCAGCTTCCCGCCCAGGTCGCCCGCCAGATCGCCCGCGCCACCGGCTATGTCGCCGACCAGCTTCATCAGCGGATCCTTGCTGGTGCGCACCGATTCGGCGTAATGCCCGGCCGATTCCCGGAACGAGTCGGTCACGGAGGTGTCCTTGTCCTCCGACCGCCGCGGGTAGTGCCCGTCCATGATCCGCTGGTAGTCGCGGGTCTCGGACCACTTCTTCAGCTCGGCCGCGCGGACCGCGGTGAAGGGGTGCGTGCGCGGCAGCACGTTGAGGATCTTCAGGACGGAGTCGCGCAGGTCGCCGCCCTTCTCGTACTCGTCGGCCTGGGCGAGGAACGCGTCCACGTTCATCTCGTGCAGGTGGTTGCCGCCGGCGATCTTCATCAGACCGCGCATCGAGGCCTGGAGGTCCTGACCGACGAGGAGCCCCGCCCGGTCCGCCGAGAGCTCGGACTTGCGGAACCACTCCCGCAGCGCCGTCACGATCGCCATGATCGCCACGTTCCCGAGCGGGATCCAGGCGATCTTGACCGCCAGGCTGGTGAGGAACAGCAGGATCGTGCGGTACACGGAGTGACCGGAGAGGGCGTGACCCACCTCGTGGCCGACGACCGCCCGCATCTCCTCCTCGTCGAGCAGCTCCACCAGCCCGGTGGTGACCACGATGATCGGCTCGTCAAGGCCGATGCACATCGCGTTCGGCTTCGGGTCCTGGGTGACGTACATCGGCGGGACCTTCTCCAGGTCCAGGATGTAACACGCGTCCCTCAGCATGTCGTTGAGATGCGAGAACTGCGCCTCGCTCACCCGCACGGAGTCGGAGAGGAACAGCAGTCGAAGGCTGCGCTCGGGCAGCAGCCCGCTCAGCGCCTTGAAGACCGTGTCGAAGCCGGTGAGCTTGCGCAGGGCGACGAGCGCCGAGCGGTCGGCCGGATGCTCGTAGGCCCGCGAGGAGATGCCGGGGAAGCGCTTGCGCTGCCTGCTCGGCACGTTCTCGTTTCCGTTGTCGGTCTTCTCGGTCATGGATGCCCCCTGTTCGTACGAGTCCTTGCTCGTCCCCCTGACGAATCCCAGCCTAGGCGCTGGGGCCACCGAGCGCCGGAGCCTGTGGATAACTCGGGCACAGCGGACAACCGCGGAGTACGACCGCCATGACAACGACTGAGTCGGCGTGAGCGTGCCCGGACGGCCCGCATACGATGTGCGCGAAGTCTCCGCTCCCATCCCCGATCGATAGGTCCTGCTGACGATGAGCCTCCACAGCACCGCCGCCAACCTGGTCTCGCTCGCCGAGGGTGCCGCCGAGCACGGTGGCAACCACGACAGCCTCAACCCGTACCTCACCGGTTTCGGCGCGCTCGGTGCGCTGCTTCTGCTGCTGTGGATCACCACCCGCTTCAACCGCGACCGCTGAGCCGGCGACCGCGGATCGGACGTTCGAAGCCGTGCCAGTAGGCTCTGCACGCATGGGAGAGCAGGAAGTGCCTACTGGCGGCCGCGGCAAGCGCCGACTCGGCGTGATGGGCGGAACGTTCGACCCGATCCACCACGGACACCTGGTGGCCGCCAGCGAGGTGGCCGCCCTGTTCCACCTCGACGAGGTGGTGTTCGTTCCGACCGGGCAGCCCTGGCAGAAGAGCCACAAGGCCGTCTCGGCGGCCGAGGACCGCTATCTGATGACGGTCATCGCCACCGCGTCCAACCCGCAGTTCTCGGTCAGCCGCATCGACATCGACCGCGGCGGTGCGACGTACACCATCGACACCCTGCGGGACCTGCGCTCCCTCAACAGCGACTCGGACCTCTTCTTCATCACCGGGGCCGACGCGCTGTCGCAGATCCTCACGTGGCGCGATGCCGAGGAGCTCTTCTCGCTCGCCCACTTCATCGGCGTCACCCGGCCGGGCCACGACCTCACGGACGACGGACTGCCCAAGGGCGGGGTCTCGCTCGTCGAGGTTCCCGCGCTCGCGATCTCCTCCACCGACTGCCGGGCGAGGGTCGCGCAGGGCGACCCGGTCTGGTATTTGGTGCCGGACGGCGTGGTGCGCTACATCGACAAGCGCCAGTTGTACCGCGGCGAGTGAGCCTCGGAGAGGGGCACCGGTGAACGATCAGAACCCGTACGACCCGTACTACCCGCAGCCGCAGATCATCGGCTACGACGAGTACGGGCAGCCGGTGTACCAGCAGGTCCCACCGCAGGCACAGCAGTCCTACGACCCGTACGGCCGGCAGCAGCAGGCCCAGCAGCCGCCGCAGCAGCCCGTCCAGCAGCAGGGGTACGGCTACGACGCCTACGGACAGCCGGTCCAGCCCCGGCAGGCGCAACAGCCCCCGCAGCCCCAGCAGCCTCAGTACGACCCGTACGGGCAGCAGCGCGGCTACGACCCGTACGCCTCGTACGACACCGGGCAGCAGTGGGCCGTGCAAGGGGAACCCGCGCCCGCCGCACCGCCGCCCGCCGCGGTGGCCGCTCCCGCCGGTGTGCCCGGTCAGCGCCCCGCGCCGGACGACCGCGGCGACGACCGCGGCGACGACCGGGCCTACCGCACCGAGCAGTTCTCGTTCATCGAGGAGCCCGACGAGGACTCCGAAGACGTCATCGACTGGCTGAAGTTCACCGAGAGCCGCTCCGAGCGGCGCGAGGAGGCCAGGCGGCGCGGCCGCAACCGGGTCGTCGCCCTGGTCGTGGCCCTCGTCCTCGCCGCCGTCGGCGGTGTCGGCTATCTCTGGTCCGCGGGCAAGCTCCCCGGCGTGTCCGGCGAGGAGCAGAAGCAGAACACCGCGACCGGACCCCAGAAGCGGGACACGATCGTCGTCCATCTCCACGACACCAAGGGCGGCGGCACCAGCACCGCCCTGCTCGTGGACAACACCACCACCAAGCAGGGCACCACCGTCCTGCTCCCCAACGCACTCTCCGTCGCCAACGACGAGGGCTCGGCGACCACCCTCGCCAAGTCCGTCGAGGACGACGGCTCCAGCGGCACCCGCGAGGCCATCGGCAACCTCCTCGGTACGGACATCACCGGCACCTGGCGGCTCGACACCCCGTACCTGGAGAACCTGGTCGAGCTGGTCAGCAACATCGACATCACGACCGACACCGCTGTGCCCGGCGACAAGAAGGGCGAGGCCCCGCTCGTCACCAAGGGCGAGAACCAGACCCTCAACGGTCGAGCGGCCGTCGCCTACGCGACGTACCGAGGGCCCGGCGAGGCCGAGGCCAAGCAGCTCCAGCGCTTCGGACAGGTCCTCTACGGGGTGCTGCGCAAGATGTCGGACGACCCCAAGGCCGCCACGGTCACGGTCGAGACCCTCGCCCAGATCCTCGACCCGTCGCTGCCGGAGAAGGACCTCGGGGCCTCGCTCGCCAAGCTGGCCGAGCACGCCAAGGGCGGCGACTACAAGACGGCGCTGCTCCCGGTGGAGCAGGACGGCTCGCTGGGGCAGTCCGGGGCCGACAGTGTGGTCAAGGACATCCTCGGCGGCAAGGTCAGCGCGCCCGACCAGGGCAGCGCCATTCGGGTCTCGATCCGGGACGCCACCGGCAAGGACGCGACCGAGGCCGCCAGGGTCGTCCTGATCAACGGAGGCTTCGCCTTCGTGGGCGGTGCCAAGGCGGACACCGAGGAGACCTCGCAGGTCCTCTACGGTGACGACGCCCGGAAGGCGGCCGCCGCTGAGGTGGCGAAGACCCTGGGTCTGCCGGAGAAGGCGGTCAAGAAGGGCAAGGCCGCCGGAAACGGCGATGTCACGGTGGTCCTGGGCGAGGATTACAAGATCCCCGGGAGCAAGCAGTGACCTGCTCGTAATGGTTTACGGGGCGGTCGGCGGTACGTGAGACCCTTGATATGTCTCTGACCGCCGACGAAAGCCTGCTTGTGACCGCCACGGATCGCTCCATCGAGCTCGTCAACGCCGCCGCCCAGGCGGCGGCCGACCGGCTCGCGCACGACATCATTGCGTACGACGTCAGCGATGTGCTGTCGATCACCGACGCCTTCCTGCTCGCCTCCGCACCCAACGACCGCCAGGTCAAGTCGATCGTCGACGAGATCGAGGAGCGGCTCAACAAGGAGCTCGGCGCCAAGCCGGTGCGCCGTGAGGGCGACCGCGACGCCCGCTGGATCCTCCTGGACTACGTCGACATCGTCGTCCACGTCCAGCACAGCGAGGAGCGGGTCTTCTACGCCCTGGAGCGGCTCTGGAAGGACTGCCCCGAGCTGCCGCTGCCCGAGGACGCCCTGAAGACCCGCGGCAAGGCCGCCGAGCACGCCGCGCTGACGGGTGCCGCCGACGAGGCGGGCGGTGACCTGAGCTGAGCGCCACCAAGGGCGGCAGCGGCCGCCGTATCGTCCTGTGGCGCCACGGCCAGACCTCGTGGAACCTGGAGCGCCGTTTCCAGGGCTCCACGGACATCGAGCTGACCGAGACCGGCGTGGCCCAGGCCCGCCGGTCCGCCCGGCTGCTCGCCTCGCTGAAGCCGGACGCGATCATCGCCTCCGACCTGAAGCGGGCGGCGGCCACCGCCGGCGAGCTCGCCGTGCTCACCGGTCACCCCGTCGCGTACGACTCCGCCCTGCGCGAGACGTACGCGGGGGAGTGGCAGGGGCTGACCCACGACGAGATCGTGGCGCGCTACGGCGAGCAATACGCCGCCTGGAAGCGCGGTGAGCCCGTGCGCCGGGGCGGCGGCGAACTGGAGACCGAGGTCGCCGACCGGGCTGCTCCGGTGGTCCTCGAGCACGCCGACAAGCTGCCCGAGGACGGCACGCTCGTCGTCGTGAGCCACGGCGGCACGATCCGCACCACCATCGGCCGGCTGCTCGGCATGGAGGCGCATCACTGGGAGAGCCTCGGCGGGCTCTCGAACTGCTGCTGGTCCGTCCTGGGTGAGGGCGCCCGGGGCTGGCGGCTCCTGGAGCACAACGCCGGCACGCTGCCGGAACCGGTCCTCGGCGACGACGACTGAGTCGCCCGCGGACCCGGATTTCACTTTCCGGCAGGTCACAGGCTAAAGTTCTTCTTGTTCGCAGCGCGGAGCGCAGAGAACACGAGGGGCTATAGCTCAGTTGGTAGAGCGCCTGCATGGCATGCAGGAGGTCAGGAGTTCAATTCTCCTTAGCTCCACAGTCACCGAATCCCGTCCCCATCAGGGGGCGGGATTCGTCGTTTCCGTCACCGCCAGTCGTCCACCGCCTCGGCCCGCAGTGTCGCGATCGCGCGACGGCTCTCCTCGTCGGTCGGGGTGTAGGCCACGATGCGACACTCCGGCATCCCGTTGATGGAGAGCGACACCGACGTCATCCGAAGCTCCCCGACGGTGTCGTGACGGAAGGTCTTGACCTGGCTTCCCGGCGGGACGACATCGCCGCTCCGCCACAGGCGGGCGAACTCGGGGCTGGCCGCCGAGAGCCTGCGCACGAACGACTCCCAGGCAGGCTCGCCCACGTGCCGGCCGTACGCGCCGCGCATCTGCGCGACCATCAGCGGAAGCTCCCGCTCCTTGTTGACGACCGGGCAGTCGTTGTCGGCGATCGTGAAGAGCGTCCACAGCACGTTGCGGACGCCGAGGGACGTGCTCTCGGGAGCGGAGAACAGCGTCCGGTACATCGAGTTGGTCGCCAGCACGTCGTACCGGCTGTTGTAGACCACCGCCGGATGCGGGACCAGGGCGTCCAGGATCCCCTGGATCTCGGGGCTGACCGTCTCGGCGGCCTTGGCGCCCCGCTCCGGCGTGAACGGCACCTCCGCCAGGTGGTACAGGTGCTCCCGCTCGGGCCGGTCGAGCCGGAGCGTGCGGGCGACGGCGTCGAGCACCTGGGCGGAGGCGTTGATCGGGCGGCCCTGCTCCAGCCAGGTGTACCAGGTGACGCCGACGCCGGAGAGCTGGGCGACCTCCTCGCGGCGCAGGCCGGGTGTACGGCGGCGCAGGCCGGGCGGCATGCCCACGTCCTCCGGAGTCACCCGGGCGCGGCGGCTGCGCAGGAACGCTGCCAGTTCCGGTCGGCGGCGCTGCTGTGTCGGTGCTGCCAAGGTCGTCACACCCCCATGGTCGAGTCCCCGTGCCGCCGTTGCCAGGTGGTGTCAGTACCAGCATCAGCGGGCTCTCGTTACCCGTATCGAACCGTCGTCAGGCTGCGTTGCATGACGACGACCACAACACGTCCCGTACTCAGTAAAAACGGTGGCACCGACAACCGGCCCCGGCTGCTGCTCGGGGTGGTGCTCGCGGCCCAGTTCATGGCACTGCTCGACGTCTTCATCGTCAACGTCGCCGCTCCCACCATCCGCACCGAACTGTCCGCCTCCGGGGCGGGACTTCAGCTCGTCATCGCCGGATACACCATCGCCTACGCGGTCCTGCTGATCACCGGCGCACGCCTCGGCGACCGGCTCGGTCACCGGCGGACGTACCTCGGCGGACTCGCCGTCTTCACGGCGGCCTCGCTCGCCTGCGGACTGGCCGCGGACACGGGCCAGCTGATCGCCTTTCGCCTCGTCCAGGGCGCCGGGGCCGCCCTGATGATCCCTCAGGTGCTGAGCCTCATCCAGCGGAACTTCACCGGAGAGGGCCGCGTCCGCGCACTCGGCGCGTACTCCGCGGTGCTCGCCACCGGCGCCGCCGCCGGACAGGTCGTCGGCGGCGTCCTCGTCAGCGCGGACCTGTTCGGCAGCGGCTGGCGGCCGATCTTCCTCGTCAACGTGCCCATCGGCCTGGTCCTGCTGGCCCTGGGCGCCCGGGTGCTGCCGCGCGACGCACGCACCGAGCCCGAACGCGCGCGCCCCCTCGACCTGCCCGGACTCGTCCTGCTCGCCGCCGCCGTCTCGCTCCTCACCGTCCCCCTGGTCCTCGGGCAGGAGCAGGACTGGCCGGTGTGGGCCTGGATCTCGCTCGTGGGCGCCGTCGCGGTCTTCGCCGCCTTCGGCGCGTACGAGTCCCGGCTCGCCCGCCGGGGCGGTGCTCCGCTCATCGCCCCGCGTGTCCTGCGGATCCCCGGCATCGGACGGGCCGCGTTCGAGATCGGCGTCGCGATGGCCGTCAACGCCGGATTCCTCTTCACCATCACCCTGCATCTGCAGGGAGGACTCGGACAGAGCGCACTGCGCGCCGGGCTGACCTTCGCGCCGGCCGCCGCGGTCTTCGGAGCGATCGGACTGACCTGGCGTCGCTGGCCGGCCCGGGGGCAGCGCTTCCTGATCCCCGGCGGCTTCCTGCTGGCCGCGATCGCCGCGGTGGCCATGGGCGGCCTCCTCAGGGGCGGCGACACGGGCGGCTGGGGGCTCTACCCGGCACTCGCCGCCATGGGCGGGGGGCTCGCGCTGGCCTTCAGCCCGGCCCTGACCGGCGCCCTGGCCCGCGTACGACCCGAGGACGCCGCCGACGCCAGCGGTCTGCTGGCCACCGTCACCCAGCTCGGCCAGCTGATCGGTGTCGCGAGCTTCGGCACACTCTTCCTCGGTCGCCTGCATACGCCGGGGGCGCATGCCTCCGCCGATGCGCTCTGGGCGTGCGCCCTCGCGCTGGGCGCCGCTTCGATCTTGGGCGCGTCGGCCGCCCTGGTCCGCCGAGCGCGCTGACCCCCTTGCGGGGCCATGGCAGAATCGGACGGCCGGAGGGGGACGAGCTGCGGACGGGAGGGAGTGTGCGATGGCCGCGAGCGGTGCCGAGGGTGCCGAGACCGATGCCGTCGCCGAGCCCGCCGAGGACCGCGCCGCTGTCCGTGGGGCAGGAGCCCGCCTCGGCTGTCCCTCGTGCGGTTCCTCCCACGTCGCCCAAGTGCTCGGCGACAACGGCGGAGTGTCCTTTGTGTGCACGTCCTGCGGCCACAGCTGGAGCTGATTGATGGGTGCACACAGGCGGAAGTGCGACTGGTGCGGCAGCGGTACGCCCATTGTCCGGGACATGGACCCGGTCAACACCGAGTACCAGTACTGGTGCGAGGAGTGCGCGCGGGCGCTGATCATAAAGGGCGACCCCATCGAGACCTACCGCGAGCTCGAGGGGGAGCCGATCTACGGGCGGCTGCTCGACGAGCACTGCACCCTCAAGCGCTTCTACTCCTTCGCCACGGCCTGACGCCACCGGCTGAGGCCGTACCCCAGGAACAACGCGGTCGCGGTCAGCGGATAGACCGCCGAGAGCAGCATCTGACCGGGGTTCTGGTCCAGTTCGGGGCGCCCCGGGTCGTGCGGCACCCACCACAGCGCGAACGAGGCGAACGCCAGCGCGACCGCGGCCACCGTCCACCCCGGCCGTACGCGGTCGCGACGGTCCACGAGCAGGACGAGCAGCGGGACGCACCACACCCAGTGGTGGGACCAGGAGATCGGGCTGATCATCAGCGCCGTCACGGCACAGACGATCACGGCCAGGGCCTTGTCCCCGCGCAGCGCGGCCCGCGCCGCGAGCACCATGGCCGCTCCACCGAGCACGGCCGCGACCACCGCCCACCACATGCCCGGGTCGTCGGTGTGCATCAGCCGCGCCAGCACCCCGCGCAGCGACTGGTTGGCGGTCTCCTCCGCGAAGCCGACCCGGCCGGTCTCGAAGAGCGTCCCGGTCCAGAAGCGCTTGGAGTCCTGGGGCAGGATCAGGGCGCTCAGCAGGGTCGCCCCGAGGAAGACCGCGGTCGCCGTGGCCGCCGTGCGCAGCCACTGGTTCCAGCCCTTCTCGCGGCGCCACAGGAGCAGGCCGGCGGCCAGGAGGAGGACGACGAACAGGCCGGGTGTGAGCTTCACCGCAGTCGCCAGACCGATGCCCAGGCCCGCCCAGCGGTTGCCTTCGCGACGTGTGAAGTCCCACAGCACCGCCACCGCGACGAGCAGATTGATCTGCCCGTACCGCAGCGTCGTCCACACCGGCTCGCACCAGACCACGACCGCCGCCACCAGGAACGTGGCCTGCCAGAGTCGCTCGCGGGACAGGGAGGGGCGGACGAGCTGCAGGGAGAGCTGGACCAGCGCGACCACGAGGAGCAGGTTCCCGGCGGTCGCCAGCGTCCGCATCAGCGGAACGCCGACGAACGTCAGCGGGACGAACAGCAGCCCCGCGAAGGGCGGATACGTCATGGCGAGGTTCGCCGAGGTGGCGCGCATCGCGTAGAGGTCGCCGCCGGCCCGGACGGTCTCCCCCTCCGCCCGGTAGACCATCACGTCGAGCATGTTCACGTGGGCGACCCGTTGCGCCACCCAGAAGGCTATGAACGAGACGAGACAGGCTGCCGCGGCAGTGGCGAGGGGCCACTGGCGGGCACGGGTTCGATCAAGCACGGACACGGTCACAGACGGGGACCCTACCCGTCGCTCATGGGCCGCCAGGTAAACGATTTGGTGATCCCCCGGGGAGCCGGTTAATGTTCTGTCTGTCGCCGCGGGGGAAACCCGGAACGGGGCGGACAGCAAGGGGCTATAGCTCAGTTGGTAGAGCGCCTGCATGGCATGCAGGAGGTCAGGAGTTCAATTCTCCTTAGCTCCACAGTAAAGAAGAAGCGGATCATCCGAATCGGATGATCCGCTTCTTCGTGTACGGGATCCCGGGTGTCAACCCCTCCCGCTGCCCAGTGCCTTACGGCCCGCGCCGCCCGGCGGCAGGGCCGGCCGCTCCCGCTCCGGCTGCTCGATCCGGAGCGCCAGCGCGGGGCAGCGTCGTACGGCGCGCTGCGCCCGCCCCTGCAGATGCATCGGCACGGAGGCGTCGGCGAGCGCCGGGTAGCCGTCCGGACCCAGCCTGATCAGCTCCGGGACGATGTCCGCGCAGAGCCCGTGCCCCTGGCACAGCGTCCAGTCCACGGCCAGCTTCTCGCCGCTCGGGATCGACTCCTCCGCGTCCTGGTAGCCGGCGGCGGGGAGCGGGAGCACCCCGACGGTCGGGCGGCCGCAGCCGCCGCCGAGGACATGGGCGGCCAGATCGTCCGTGAAGGCCGAGAGCGTCGAGGCGAAGAAGCGGGCCGAGCCGTCCGGGTGCTTGCACGCACCGCGGCCCTTCACCGCCTGGGTGACCTCCCGCAGCGCCTCCAGCGCCGCCGGACCTCCGCCGTTCAGCACGTCCGAGAGCCCACCGGCCGCCGCCGGCAGACCGAGCCGGCACGGCCCGCACTGGCCCGCGGTCTCCGCGGCGAGCCAGTTCGCGACCCGCAGCGACTCGCCGAGCGGACATGTCTCGGGGCCGATCGGCAGGATCGCCCCGGCGCCCAGGGCGCCGCCGACGGCGGCCAGGGAGGCCCGCGAGACGACGGCGTTGTCGACGGCCGTCGAGTCGATCCAGTTGCCGTGGTACCCGCCTGTGAGGACGCCCTGGGGCAGCGGCGGGGCCCCGGCCAGCTGGAGCACGTACCGCAGCGGGACGCCCGTCGGCACCTCGACCACCATGGGGCGCGCGACCGCCCCGGAGATGGTCAGCAGGACCGTGCCGGGCTCCGAGTCCAGACCGCTGTGGCCGTAGCGGCGCGGTCCGACCCGGGCGGCGACGGCCAGCTGCGCGAACGTCTCGGCGTTGGAGAGCAGTGTGGGCGCACCGCCCACCCCTGACTCCGCCGCGCGCTCCCGGCGGCCGGGTGGCAGCGCGGGGCCGCCGCCGATCGCGCGGATCACCGCCGAGGCCTCCCCGGAGACCATCCGTTCGGGGGTCCGGACGACACGCGCGCGTAGCGCCTGTCCACGGCGGTCGGAGAGGCCCCGTTCGGCGAGTGCCGACCGGATGGAGATCTCCGTGGAGTTACGGGTGACGGCCACGATCAGCGTGCGGGCACCGAGTGCCTCGGCAGCCAGCAGGGCCCCGTCCAGGATGAGGTGCGGGGCCCGGTTGAGCAGCACCGTGTCCTTTCGGCAGGCGGGCTCGCCCTCACTGCCGTTCACCACCACCACGGGGCGCACCCCACGGCGGATCGCCGCCTGGGCGACGGCCCTCAGCTTGCGGCCGAAGGGAAAACCGGCGCCACCGCGCCCGTGGAGGGATATCTCGTCCGCGAGCTGGGCGAGCGGCTCGCCGCTCATCGGATCCAGCGGCCCGTGCACCTTCAGATGCATCGCCAGACCGAGCCGCTCGACCAGGTCGAACCCCTGGGTGAGCTGCGGCAGACCGACCACGCGGACCTCGGGGACGTCGGGGAGCGGGGCGTTCACGGGCGGTCTCCTGCGGGTGCGGTCCAGGGTTCACCCGCGGGCGGCGGGCTGGAGTAGGTCGGCATCGGCGGCGAGGGCGTGGGCCAGAAGCCGGGGCGGAGGGAGGGGTCGGGGACGACGGGGAGCTCCTCTGTCATGGGGATGCGTTCGGCGAGCGGTGCGCCGCCGGAGGTGTACGGGGCGGGGTCGGGCGCCGGAGCGGCGCGGGACACCGCGCGGTAGGCGGCCGAGAAGCCCGCGGAGGAGCCGGGGCCGGCGGTCGTGGCCGGGGGAGCCGTCTCGTACAGCGGGGGAGGGGACTCGTACAGCCGGCTGCTCGGTACGGGGGGCGAGAGCGGGGCGGGTACGGGGGGAGGCAGGGAGGGGCGGCCTGTGGTCCGGTCCAGCCACTCGGCGGACACGGTGGGGGGCTCGTGGCCGCCACCTTCGTCCTCGGCGGCGGTGTCCTCGGCCGGGTCGGCCGGGTCGGGTTCCTCGGGCCGGGTACGGCCTTCCAGGGATGCCAGGAGCCCGACGAACCGGTCGGCGAGCGCCCGCTGGTTCGCGGCGGGCAGCAGCCGGAGCGAGACCGCCGAGGCGACGGCGGTCAGTGCCAGGCAGTACATGACGACGACCCAGGTGGCGGCGGGCCGGCCCGCGTACAGCCCGTGGACCAGGGCGAAGCACCAGGCGGGGTACGCCAGCATGTGCAGGGGTCGCCAGCGGGCGGCGAACCGGCTCCGGCCCGCCAGAGTGCTCCGCAGAGCGCCCGTCGAGGCGGCGACGACCATCAGCAGACCGGCGAGCGAGCCGAAGCCGATAAGGGCCGACGTACCCGTGATGCCGAGGCCGAAGGGGATCAGGGCGCCGATCGGCTCGACATGGCCGAGGGACACCTTGACGGTGCCGTGCAGCAGCAGGAAACCGAGGGAGGCGACCGCGGTGGCGCGGTGGATTCCCTGGGCGAGCAGCCGGTGGCGGGGGGAGAGGAGCAGTCGGTCGGTGGCGATCAGGCCCCAGGCGACCGAGGCCGTGAGGGACACCAGCGACAGGACGCCGCTGGTGAAGTCGAGCGCGGCTCGGAAACCGTCGCTGCCGCCGATGGCGAGCAGCGGAATGATCACCAGCGCCGCGACCGAAAGCCCGCCCTGAACCGGCCGGCTCATACCGGTTCGCAGGACGGGAGAAGAGCGGATCTTGCGATGAGGGTTCATGGGGGCGACTCCGAATGGTGCGGATAAGCGGTCCCGTTGCCGCATGCTAAGTCGCTCCATACCAGCCGGTAGGTGGTTTGCACGTTTACAAGGGCTGCGCTCGGTAACTGACTCTGGGGTTGCCCCGGATAGGGGCGATACGCGGAGTAACCCGGGCGCCTCGGGCGGCTCCGGAACCGTGACGCGCCGGCGGTGGGCACCCGTCCGGGGGCGTGGGCCACGGGGCGGAACGTCGGTGCGGCCCGCTCGGGCCCTGCGGTACCCTGGCGCCATGCGTGCCGTACGCCTTCTGCTTAGCGAGCCGCGCTGATCAGTCCCGACGGATGACAGATCCGGTCGGAATCGGCGCGGCGTCCCCTCCTGTGCGAGGGGATTTTTCATTTCGTGGCAGTGCAGTTCGCGGGCAGTGGGCAGAGACGATCGATGGAGCTTCAAGGATCATGAGCGAGATGAATTCGGCTGCCGAGACGGCGGCCCCGCATCGTTATACGGCGGCCATGGCCGCCGACATCGAGGCACGCTGGCAGGACTTCTGGGACGCCGAGGGCACCTACGAGGCGCCGAACCCCACGGGTGACCTGGCGGGCGATCCGGCGATCGCCGCCCGGCCCAAGAAGTTCATCATGGACATGTTCCCGTACCCCTCGGGCGCGGGCCTGCACGTCGGCCACCCGCTGGGCTACATCGCCACGGATGTCTTCGCCCGTCACCAGCGCATGACCGGCCACAACGTGCTGCACACCCTGGGCTTCGACGCGTTCGGCCTGCCGGCTGAGCAGTACGCCGTGCAGACGGGCACGCACCCGCGCGTGTCCACCGAGGCCAACATGGAGAACATGAAGGTCCAGCTGCGCCGGCTGGGCCTGGGCCACGACAAGCGCCGGTCGTTCGCCACGATCGACCCGGAGTACTACAAGTGGACCCAGTGGATCTTCCTGCAGATCTACAACTCCTGGTACGACGACGAGGCCAAGAAGGCCCGCCCGATCGCCGAGCTGGTCGAGCAGTTCGAGAGCGGCACCCGTGAGGTTCCCGGCTCCACGCGCGCGTGGTCCGAGCTGACCGCCGCGGAGCGCGCCGACGTCCTGGGCGAGTACCGCCTGGCCTACGCCTCCGACGCGCCGGTCAACTGGTGCCCCGGCCTGGGCACCGTCCTGGCCAACGAGGAGGTCACCTCCGACGGCCGTTCCGAGCGCGGCAACTTCCCCGTCTTCAAGGCCAAGCTGCGCCAGTGGAACATGCGCATCACCGCCTACGCGGACCGCCTGCTGGACGACCTGGACGCGCTGGACTGGCCCGAGGCCATCAAGCTGCAGCAGCGGAACTGGATCGGCCGCTCCGAGGGCGCCCGCGTCGACTTCCAGGTCGGCGAGGCCGGCGCGATCACCGTCTTCACCACCCGCCAGGACACCCTGTTCGGTGCCACCTACATGGTGCTGGCCCCGGAGCACGACCTGGTCGAGAAGATCGTCCCGGACGCGTGGCCCGCGGGCACCCACGACGTGTGGACCGGCGGTCACGCGACCCCGGCCAACGCCGTCGCCGCGTACCGCAAGCAGGCCGCCTCCAAGTCCGACGTCGAGCGGCAGGCCGAGGCCAAGGACAAGACCGGCGTCTTCACCGGCGCGTACGCGACCAACCCGGTCAGCGGCGAGCAGGTCCCGGTCTTCATCGCCGACTACGTCCTGATGGGCTACGGCACCGGCGCGATCATGGCAGTACCGTGCGGCGACCAGCGCGACTTCGAGTTCGCGCGCGCCTTCGAGCTGCCGATCCGCTGCATCGTCGAGCCGACCGACGGCCGGGGCACGGACACGTCGACGTGGGACAACGCCTTCGGCTCGTACGAGGCGAAGCTGATCAACTCGGCCAACGACGAGATCTCCCTGGACGGCCTGGGCGTCGTCGAGGCCAAGGAGAAGATCACCTCCTGGCTGGCCGACCGCGGCATCGGCGAGGGCACCGTCAACTTCCGGCTGCGCGACTGGCTGTTCAGCCGTCAGCGCTACTGGGGCGAGCCCTTCCCGATCGTCTACGACGAGGAGGGTGTCGCGCACGCGCTGCCCGAGTCGATGCTGCCGCTGGAGCTGCCGGAGGTCGACGACTACTCGCCGCGCACCTTCGACGCGGACGACGCCGACACCCAGCCCGAGACGCCGCTGTCCCGCAACGAGGACTGGGTCAACGTCACCCTGGACCTGGGCGACGGCCCCAAGAAGTACCGCCGCGAGACCAACACCATGCCCAACTGGGCCGGTTCCTGCTGGTACGAGCTGCGCTACCTGGACCCGAACAACTCCGAGAAGCTGGTCGACCCGGCGATCGAGCAGTACTGGATGGGTCCGCGCGAGGGCATGCCGACCGGCGGCGTCGACCTGTACGTGGGCGGTGCCGAGCACGCCGTACTGCACCTGCTGTACGCGCGGTTCTGGTCCAAGGTGCTGTTCGACCTGGGTCACGTCTCCTCGGCCGAGCCGTTCCACAAGCTGTACAACCAGGGCATGATCCAGGCGTTCGTCTACCGCGACGCGCGCGGCATCGCCGTGCCGGCGGCCGAGGTCGAAGAGCGCGACGGCGGCTACTGGTACCAGGGCGAGAAGGTCAGCCGCGTCCTGGGCAAGATGGGCAAGTCCCTGAAGAACGCGGTCACCCCGGACGAGATCTGCGCCGAGTTCGGTGCCGACACCCTGCGCCTGTACGAAATGGCCATGGGCCCGCTGGACGTCTCCCGCCCGTGGGACACGCGCGCGGTGGTCGGCCAGTACCGGCTGCTGCAGCGGCTGTGGCGCAACATCGTCGACGAGTCGACGGGCGAGGTCACGGTCGTGGACACCGAGCCCGACGAGGACGCGCTGCGCGCCCTGCACAAGGCGATCGACGGTGTCTCGCAGGACATGGCGGCCATGCGCTTCAACACCGCCATCGCCAAGGTGACCGAGCTGAACAACCACCTGACCAAGGTGGGCGGCGCGGTCTCCCGCTCGGTCGCCGAGCGGCTGGTGCTGCTGGTCGCCCCGCTGGCCCCGCACATCGCCGAGGAGCTGTGGCGCAAGCTGGGCCACACCGACTCGGTCGTCCACCAGGACTTCCCGGTCGCCGACCCGGCGTACGTCGTGGACGAGACCGTGACCTGCGTCGTGCAGATCAAGGGCAAGGTCAAGGCGCGCCTGGAGGTCTCCCCGTCCATCACGGACGCGGAGCTGGAGGCGCTGGCGCTGGGCGACGCGAACGTGGTCGCGGCGCTGGGCGGCGCGGAGATCCGCAAGGTGATCGTGCGCGCCCCGAAGCTGGTCAACATCGTCGCCTGACGGTTCCGGCAACCGGGCATGGGGGCTTTCCCCTACGGGCAGGTTGGGGGTTCCGATGGAACCCTCGGCCTGCCCGTTCCGTTTACCGTGGAAGAACGACAACCGAGGGAACTCGACCCACGCCGGAGGGGCGCACATGGAAGCCGCGATTGTGATCATGGCGCTGCTCTTCTTCGCCTTCGTGGCGCTTGGGGTCTACGCGACCGTGAAGGTGGTCAAGGCCGCCAAGCGCGGCGTCGACCGCACGATCACCCAGGCCCGGCGCACGGTCGAGGACACCACGCTGCGCGCCAAGAGCTACGGGCAGGGCGGGGTCGCCGGTGAACTGGCGCAGCTGCGGCTCTCGCTGCGCACCTCGATGCGTGCGACGCAGGACGCCCTGAGTGCGGGTGTCGCCGAGGACGCTTCGCTGAAGGAGTCCCTCGACCTCTTCCGCCGTCTGAGCGGCCACGGCCAGGAGCTGGACGAGGACCTCAAGCGGCTGGAGCGGGAGCCGGACCGGTCGAGGGTGGCCGGACAGCTGTCCGACCTCCGCAGGCGTACGGAGCAGATCACGCAGTCCGCGGACTCGCTCCGCTGGGCGGCCAGGGACCGGGCGCGGAAGTTCGCCGAGGACGACCTGACCTCGCTGAGCGCGCAGATCGACATGGAGGCGGGTGCACTGCGGCACTGGTCGACGCCTGACAACCAGGACCCCGCGTCGGACGACTTCTCGTGGCCGGACGCGGGCGCCGCCGCGCCGGGCGCCGAGCGGGGCCAGGTGTGGCCCGCGGAGGCGGACGCGGCGGAAGCGGAAGCCCGCCCGC
The DNA here is from genome assembly GCF_042731085.1 of Streptomyces sp. NPDC059875. NCBI lineage: Bacteria > Bacillati > Actinomycetota > Actinomycetes > Kitasatosporales > Streptomycetaceae > Streptomyces > Streptomyces sp. NPDC059875. Next base: position 5,298 of record NZ_JBHWJZ010000036.1, on the reverse strand, counting down.
GCCCGGGCACGCAGGCCGCCGACGCCCAGGGACAGCAGCCGCCGCCGGCGATCACGGCGCGCGATCCGCGCCAGGCCGCCTATCCGTGGGAGAAGTCGGCGCGGCCCGAGACCACCAACTGACGCCGCGGATCCGCCCCGCGGATGATCACCGAGCGAGGGCCGGGCTGCCATGCGGCGGCCCCGGCGGGTAACCTCCCGCTCATGTCCCGGCATGTCGCGATCGTCACCGATTCCACGGCCTACCTGCCACCCCAGGCGATGGAGCGGCACAGCATCACCGCGGTACCGCTCACCGTCGTCATCGGTGACCAGGCCCTCGATGAGGGGAGCGAGGTCTCGGCCCGCTCGCTGGCCCAGGCGCTCCAGAAGCGGCGGCCGGTGACCACCTCGCGGCCGAGCCCCGACGTCTTCGCGGCGACCTATCGCGCGGCCGCCCAGGCCGGTGCGCGGGGCGTCGTCTCGCTCCATCTCTCCGCCGAGCTCTCCGGTACGTACGACGCCGCCGTGCTGGCGGCCAAGGACGCCCCCGTGCCGGTCCGGGTGGTCGACACCCGGATGGTGGGGATGGCGCTCGGCTTCTGCGCGCTCGCTGCGGCCGAGGCCGTGGACGCGGGAGGCTCCCTCGACGAGGCGGTCGCCGCCGCGGAGAAGCGGGCCGCCGGGACCTCCGCGTTCTTCTACGTCGACACGCTGGACTACCTCCGCAGGGGCGGGCGGATCGGAGCCGCACAGGCGCTGCTCGGCTCCGCTCTCGCGGTGAAGCCGCTGCTCCAGCTCGACGGAGGGCGGATCGAGCTGCGCGAGAAGGTGCGGACGGCGTCGAAGGCGATCGCCCGCCTCGAGGAGATCGCCGTGGAACGGGCGGGTTCCGGGCCGGTGGACATCGCGGTGCACCATCTCGCCGCGCCCGAACGGGCCGCAGTACTGGCCGACCGCTTGCGGGAACGGGTCGCGGGCGTCGAGGAGTTGCAGGTCAGCGAGGTGGGCGCGGTGATCGGAGCGCACACGGGCCCCGGGCTGTTGGCCGTGGTCATCTCGCCCCGCTGACGAGCGGGATCCCTCGTGTGAGTGACGGGTTTATCCACAACTGGGCGTCTGTCCACGGAATTTGAGCCGTTTCAGCAGGTTCGGACAGATGTGCCTACCGTCCTGTCCATGGCTCTTCACACGGATACCGCAGCAGGAACCACCACACGCACAGGCACCCGCACACGTGACGCGAGTCGTAGCGCGACGACGACCGCGGCCGCGCCCTCGGTGAGGAGGGCGGGTGCGACCAGCGGGCCGGGCCGCACGCCCGGCTCGGACGGGCGGACCCGCGTCGGCGGGCGGGGTTCGCCTCCCGCACGGGCACGAGGGCGGGCGCGGGGGAGACACGCGGTCGCGGCGAGCCACGCCGCCGTACGACGTCGAGGGGAGGCGCTCTTCCCTTCCGCGGCGGCGCCCGCCGTACGCGAGCCGACCGCGGAGTGGGGCGCGTCGGAGATCGTGGCCCCACCCCGGACGGAGGAGCGGGAGGAGCATGCGGGGCCCGGGCGGTGGGAACGGCTGAGGCTCGCGCTGAGTGATCGGCTGCCGGTGTGGGTGCAGTCCAGGTGCGGCCTCGAACCGAGGACGCTGGCCGCGCTGGCCGTGGTCCTGGTCGTGGCCGCGGGCTTCGCCGGCCGGTACTTCTGGGCGGGACGGCCGGAAGCCGTCCGTGCGCCGGAGATCGTGCGTGCGGCGCCGCTGCCGGAGAGCGGGGCGTCTTCGGCGGCGTCCGCGGAGCCGACGGCAGGTTCGCCACCGCCGGCGGTCGTGGTCGACGTGAGCGGCAAGGTGCGACGGCCCGGGGTGCTGACCCTGCCTGCCGGATCGAGGGTCGCCGACGCCCTGCGCGCGGCCGGAGGGGTCAGGCCGGGCACGGATGTCACCGGACTCAACCGGGCCCGCGTTCTCATGGACGGCGAACAGGTCGTGGTCGGTCTGCCGCCGGCGCCGAACGGTGCGGGTGGGGGTACGGGGGCCGGGGCCACGGCCGGTGTCCGGGCGGGGCCGCTGAGCCTGAACTCGGCGACCGTGGAGCAGCTGGACACGCTGCCCGGGGTCGGGCCCGTGCTCGCCCAGCACATCGTCGACCACCGCCTGGAGCACGGCGGGTTCCGGTCCGTCGGGGAGCTGCGCGAGGTCAACGGGATCGGTGAGCGGCGGTTCGCCGAACTCGCTCCGCTGGTCCGGCCGTGAGTGCGTCCCCCGCGCCCTGCGGAGGGCGCGAGGAAGGCCCCGCTGACCTCCGGCTCGTGCCACCGGCGTTGGCGGCCTGGGGAGCCGCCGCGCTGGCGGTGGGCGCGACGGGGTGGTGGGTGGTCGTCGGAGTGCTCGCCTGCCTGGCAGGGGCGGCGACCCTGCCGGCCGCGGTTCGAGGGCGGCCCGGCCGGCGGCTGAGAGCCGCCGCGGTGGCGGCGGTGCTGCTCTGCGCCGCGGCCGGTGCCGCATCGGGCGGGCTCCATGCGGCGGACCTGAGGCGCGGGCCGGTACCGGGCCTCGCGGGGGAGTACGCCCGGGTGGGTGCGGAGGTGACGGTCACCTCCGATCCGCGACTGACCCGGCCCCGGATCCGAGGCGACCGGACGGCACCCGTCTCCGTCGTCCTGAACGGGGAGGCGACCCGGATCGAGGCGCCCGGAGGAGCGGTCCACCGGACCAGGACACCGGTCCTGGTGATCGTGCCGGCGGGTGACGCCCAGCGGGAGTGGCTGCGGCTGCTGCCCTCGACCGGGCTGCGGGTGACGGGGCGGCTCGCGCCCCCGATGCGTACGGGAGACAGGTTCGCGGCGGTACTACGGGTCGAGGGGGTCGGGCCGCCACGGATCACGGGGCCCGCGAGCACCGTGCAGCGCACGGCCGGGGAGTTGCGGGCGGGGCTGCGGCGCGCCACGGAGGACCTCGAACCGGACGCCCGGGCGCTGCTGCCCGGACTGGTCGTCGGAGACACCTCACGGATCGAGCCGGAGCTGAGTGACGCCTTCGAGGCGACCGACCTCACGCACCTCCTGGCCGTGTCCGGTTCCAACCTCACAGTCGTGTTGCTGCTGCTCGTCGGCCGACCGGGAGCCGCCATGCGGAGCGAGCGCGGCGGGCTCGCCCCCCGGCTGGGCATCCCGCTGCGGTCCACCGCCCTGATCGGAGGCGGGCTCACACTCGCCTTCGTCATCGTCTGCCGACCGGATCCGAGCGTGCTGCGGGCCGCGGCCTGTGGTCTGGTCGCCCTGCTCGCCATCGGCACCGGGCGCCGCAGATCGCTGATCCCCGCCCTGGCCGCGGCGGTGCTGATGCTCGTGCTCTACGACCCGTGGTTGGCGCGGAGTTACGGCTTCCTCCTCTCGGTCCTGGCCACCGGGGCGCTGCTCACCGTCGCACCGCGGTGGAGCGAGGCGCTGCGGCGGCGCAGGGTGCCGGGCAGGCTCGCGGAGGCGCTGGCCGCGGCTCTGGCGGCGCAGGCGGTGTGCGCGCCCGTCGTGGCGGTCTTCGCCGCCCGGGTGAGTCTGGTCGCGATCCCCTGCAACCTGCTGGCGGAGTTGGCCGTCGCCCCGGCCACAGTCCTCGGCTTCGCCGCGCTCGCCCTCGCCCCGGTCTGGTTGCCGGCCGCCGAGCTGGTCGCGGAGATCGCCGCCTGGCCCGCCGGGTGGATCGCCGGGGTGGCCCGCACCGGAGCGGCGCTGCCGGGCGCGGAGACGGACTGGCCGGGCGGCTGGCGGGGCGGGCTGATGCTGGCCGGTTTCTCCGGCGTGGTGGTGCTGGGGGCGTGGAGGTTGCCGTACCGGCGGCGGATCGCCGTGGGCTGCGCCGTGCTGCTGCTCTGTGCTGTGGTCAGGCCGCCGCCGCTGGCCCGGCTGGTCACCGGATGGCCGCCGCCGGGGTGGGTGTTCGCGATGTGCCAGGTCGGGCAGGGCGACGCGGCGGTGCTCGCGGCCGGCGGGGACGCGGCCGTGGTCGTGGACGCCGGGCCCGATCCGGCGCTGGTGGACCGGTGCCTCCACGACCTCGGGGTCCGGCGGATCCCGCTCGTGGTGCTCACGCACTTCCACGCGGACCACGTTGCGGGCCTGCCCGGGGTGTTGCGCGGGCGGTCGGTGGGAGCGATCCAGACGACGGGGCTCGAAGAGCCGCAGGGGCAGGCCGAGTTCGTGCGGAGGATCGCGGCGGCGGCCGGGGTTCCGGTGGTCCGGGCCGGTCCCGGGGAGCGGCGACGTCTCGGGCCGCTGGAGTGGCAGGTGTTGTGGCCGCGTGGAGCTCCCGGTGCGGTGGAGCCGGAGGCGTCCGAATCGAACGACGCCAGTGTCACGCTGCTCGTGCGGACCGCGGCGGGGCTGAGTCTGCTCCTCCTCGGGGACCTCGAACCGCCCGCCCAGCAGGGCCTGTTGAGGGCGTACCCCGCACTGGCGCCGGTGGATGTCCTCAAGGTCGCCCACCACGGCTCCGCGCACCAGGACCCCGGGCTGATACGGGCGGTCCGGCCGCGACTGGCGCTGGTGTCGACGGGGCGCGGCAACCCGTACGGTCACCCGTCACCCCGGACGGTGGATGCGCTGCGGGCCGGGGGAGCGCAGGTGCTCCGGACGGACCGGGACGGAGCGATCGCCGTGACCGGCGTCGGCCGTGACCTTCTGGCCGTGACGTCGGGGTCGGTGGTCAGATCAGCCACTCGCCGTCGCGCATCAGCAGCCGCTCGGCCAGTTCGTTCTCCTCGCGCCACGCCCTCACCGACCTGGGGGTGATCCGGAGGTAGACCCAGGCGGGCCGATCGCGCGGATCCCAGGCCAGCTTGGCCGTGAAGGCGTCGGCGGAGGCCGTCGGCAGGTCGGCGCCCTCCACCTTCTCGGCCGTGCCGTCGATCAGCACCACGTCACGGGTGTGGCCGAGGCTCAGCCGGACCTCGCCCTTCGGGGTGAGATTGCGAGCCGTGGGGTTGGTCCGCTTCGTGCACAGCAGCAGTGTCCCGCGTTCCATGTGGCCGTCCTGGACGTCCCAGACGAAGGACAGCGGCACCAGACACGGTTCGTCGGAGCCGGCCGCGGTCGCCACCCAGAGGTCCTCGTCCTGCTGGAGCCGGGTGAGGACGTCCTGCTTGCGCTGGGTACGGGGGCGGGGCGGGGGCAGTTCATGATCACTCATGGCCCGCACGGTACTGGGGTGGTTCGGGCGGCGCCTCGGGCAACGGGCCTAGGCCATGTCCGTAAAGTCGTCGGCTCGTTGCTCTATTCGTGGTGCGTCGACATGAACTGACGGATGAGTCGTGGGCGTTGATCGCTCCGTT
>NZ_JBHWJZ010000035.1:0-69021 GCF_042731085.1 Streptomyces sp. NPDC059875 | reverse complement strand
CACTCGCTATGACAAACGCGCCAGCCACTACCAAGCCATGGTCACCCTCGCCTGCCTCCGACTCTGGCTGCCATGACTTTCCGGACAGGCCCTAGCCCCGTTCCTCACGACACAGGCGCACCACGGACTCTTACAGCCAGTCGCGCTTCTTGAAGATGACGTAGAGGCTCACGCAGACCACTGCCATCAGCAGGATTGCGAAGGGGTAGCCGCCTGCCCACTTCAGTTCGGGCATGTCTTCGAAGTTCACGCCGTAGATCGTGCCGACCAGGGTCGGGGCGAAGAGGATGGCGGCCCACGAGGAGATCTTCTTGAAGTCGTCACCCTCACGTCACTGACCTGCGGAAATCGACTGGAGAGGCCCTCTGGTCTGCACCGATCCGTCTTTCCTGCCCTTTCGTCGTGCTGCCCATTGATGCGGCCGATTCTCCCCAGCCGCTCCCCAACGGGGCTCCATTCTCCACAGATTCTCCCCAGCTATGGGGGCCTCAGAAGGTGATTCACCGCTGGTCAGCGGAGCGACTTGAGCCGCGAGCAGTCATGGTCGACGACGTGTCAGTCCCCCGGTCTAACCTGTGGACCGCATGACGACGCAACGGATCGAGCGGGGGTTTGGTGTGGTGCAGTCCTCACGGCAGCCGGTGGTGATCGACAAGAAGATCGATTTCCTCCCGTTCCACGACATGCCTTGGGACGACTTCGAGCGGTTGGTCTGGGAACTTGTGCAGGCGGTGGAGTGTCTGTCGCCCTGCCACCGCTACGGAACGCCGGGGCAGGCACAGGGCGGTGTCGACATCGTTGGGCGTGCGGCGGACGGTGGGTGGCACGCCTTCCAGGTCAAGCAAGTGACCCGGTTCACGGACACAAACGCGAGGAAGGCGCTGGACACCTTCGTCCACGGCCCGCGCCCTCAGGGCGCGGCGCGCCTGGTCATCGTCACCTCATGCAGGGGGACGCGAACCCAAGTGCGCGACCTGGCCCATGACTACCAGGACCGGCATCCGGAGCTGGCCCTGGGTGAGATCTGGGATGCAGAGCACCTGGGGATCTTGCTGCGTAGCCGGCCGCTCATCGTGGCCCGCTACTTCGGAGACGAAGCGGCTCGCCGGTTCTGCGACCACGAGGCACTGGGGGAGCTCTCACGCATGGAGAGCGCGGACGGTCTGGATGGTCCGGGCATCCCGCTTGCCGCCGCCGACCCCTTCGGCCTGGAGGTCCACGAGGCGATCACTGTCGATCACGCCACGGACGATGGCCCACTTCCGTCATATTTCCGCCGGCCCTTCGACGACGAACTCGGCACCGCCGTGAACCAGGTCCTCACAGGGCGAAGCGTCATGAAGGTGCTCCTCGGAGACTCCTCCACGGGAAAGACGCGAGCGGCATGGGAGGCGATTCAGCGGTTGCCCGGGGGATGGCGACTATGGCATCCGGCTGGCCCTGACGACCTGCTCGCTGCGATCGACTTGGTGGCCCCCCGAACGGTCCTGTGGCTCAACGAGATCAACCGCTACCTCCTCTCCGGCGATACCGATCGGGACGAACAGGTTGCTGGCAGGCTCATCGGGTTGCTCCGAAGCGCCCGATCCGCACCCGTGCTCGTCCTCGGCACGGCCTGGCACGAGCACTGGTCCACGATGACCACCGCGCCACGCGACGAACGCGCGCAGACGAAAGCCCTGCTGGTCAGGTGCTGGATCCGAGTACCGGAGATGCTCAGTGAGGACGAGCTCTCCACCCTCACCGCAGAGTCCGAGCGAACCGATAGACGGATGCTGCAGGCGGCGCGGCTCGCCGAGAGCGGACACGTCATCCAGTACCTGGCCGGCGGCCCCGCCCAGTTGGAGCGCTACGAGACAGGATCCCCCGCCGCCCGCGCGGTGCTGCAGGCCGCGATGGACGCCCGTCGACTGGGCCACGGTCTCCATCTCCCCCACGCCTTCCTCAAGAACGCTGCCGCGGCGTACCTCACCTCGCTGCAACGTGATCTGGCGCGGCCCGACTGGTTCCTGCGAGCGGTGGAGTACCTGTCGGCCCCGTGTCGGGGCGTACGCGGGCCCCTGACACCGGCTGCGGGCTCATCCCTGCCGAATCCACTGGAACCGAGCCACTACCGACTCTCGGACTTCGTCGAATTACACGCGAGAAGACATCGCCAACTGGATTGCCCGGGTGGAGGATTCTGGTCCGCTGCCGCACGGCATGCCGCCAGCGCGAGGGACAAGGTCGCCTTGAGCCGTGCAGCCTTGGCCCGCGGCAAGACGAAGGACGCCGAGGCCCTGGCCATGGCGGCGGCGGAGGACGGCGAGGGCGCGGCTCTGTCCACGTTCGCCCGATGGCTCGAGGAACATGGCAAGGACGAGGACGCTCTGTCCTACTTCGAGTTGGCCGCCGAGATCGGCGACGCCGAGGCTCAAGTCGTCCTGGCTTGGCGGTACGAGCGTGCGCAACGGCTCGACGAGGCGGAACGTTGGTACCGGAAGGCCGCGGAGTCCAGCGGCAGGTTCGACGCCGCCGCGGGGCTCGCGTCCGTCCTGTCCCAGCGCGGAGACGACACGGCTGCGTCGCAGCTCTACGAGGCAGTCCTCGACCGCGGCTTCTTCGGAGCCCGGGCAGTTGAGTACCAGGCCCGATGGCTGGCCGATCACGACCAACACGAGCGCGCCCTCAACCTCGCGACGCGATCGTTCGAAGCCGGCAATAGTGAAGCCTTCACCGGGCTCGCCTGGACCTACATGTACACGGACACGCCTCGGGCGATCGAGGTGTTCCTGCACGCCATAAAGGCGGGCGACAGGAACGCCCCTCGCGAACTCGCCTGGGTGTATGAGAACGAGGGGGATACAGCCCGCGCCGAACACTTCTGTGAGATTGCCGTCTCCCTGGGCGAGACGAACGCTCTGCGTGGCCTGGGCATGATCCGCCGCAGCAAGGGTGACCACCGATCGGCCGCCGGCCTGCTCTGGAGGGCGTACAACCTCGGCGTGCGCGACGCGTTGCCAGAGCTGGCCAGACTGCGGGAGGAGGCAGGCGAACTCAAGCGAGCGGAGCGGCTCTATTGGCGCGTTCTCCAGGAGGGGGACCCGAGCGCGGAGCAGGATCTCGTCCGCATCCTGGAGACTACGGGAAGGACACGACAAGCCGAGGACCTAGCCGCCCGTTCCGCAACCCTCCTCGAAGTCCTCGCACGTGCCCGTGCCGTCCGCGGCGAGCGTGAGGCCGCCGAACACGTCCTGGTCCCAGCGATCCGCCAGGGAAACCCGCACCTCCTCCTGCCTCTCGCAGCCATCCGCCGACAATGCGGCGACACCGCGGGCGCGCAACTCGCCCTGCGCCAGGCACAGGACGCAGGTGTCCGGTTCGCCGCGGAGCGGCTGGCGGAGCTGGAAGCAGAGTCCGCCCGACCGGAGGCGGTCCGCGATGTCCGCAGCTAACTGAGCTCGGAGACCCCGTCGTCGTACACGAGGGGCGAGTCCCCCGAGGCGGTCGCCGACCTGGGAGGCGCCGGAAGAGGGCGGCCTCTGGGTGGCGGCGTGCAGGTTTCTTGGAGGGCGGCTCCCCCGCTACCCGCCGCCTGATTTCCTACACGGCGTGCGCCGTGGTCAGCGGGATTACAGGGGTTGCGAGCGCCTCTCAGCGGTCACGCGAATTACGTGACCGTCGACACCGATGTCTGCGTCGGTTCAAGGTCACCCGCAATGGCTGTCGTCGGGGTAGAGGCAGACAACGCTGTTGTTGGCGACGTACCACCGACCTGCGCTGTTCCTGTACAGGCTGCCGAGGTCGCTGTAGCTCCCCTTGTAGCGGATCTCGGAGCCGTTCCAGAAGGAAGCAGGAAACCCCAGTCGGGCGAGTCGGAGTGCTGGCCCGAGGGGCCAGCCAGCCTGGCCGATTCGAGATCGTCAAGCCGTATCTGGGTGTGCGGCCCTGCTTCGCTGTCAATGGCCATCGGGACGCAGTAGGCACGGGCTGCCACACCTCGGTGACGGGAACCCCGCTGCCGAGGGCGCCGCCCTCGTCTGCCGTCTGCCATCTGCCGTCTGTCGGCGGCGGAGCAGTCAGAGCTGCCTCAGCCGGCGCTCCTGGCGACGTGAGATGCCTCGCTTTCACGTGAATCGCCAGCGGATCACGCGCACGGTGACGACACTGTCACTCATCGCCCAATCTTTGTGGGGCAAACGGTAGGAGGAAGGCCAGACCGTCCATCCCGCAGTAGTGCTCGCCCCAACCGGCCAAGGACCCATGACCAGCCCTCACCGCTTCGCCGACCGCATGCCCATCGTCACCTACCTGACGGCCAAACATGCGCTCTACTACCGCATGGCACTCGACGTACTCCTCGAAGAAGAGGCCCGCCTGGGCATCCACCTGCCGACGGCAGACATCAGCCAGGAAGTGTCACAGCGACTGGCGACCGCTCCCGAGCTGCAGGAAGAAATGCCTGCGATGGAGGACCTCCTCGAGTCCCTCCATGGCTGGGGCAATGTGGCGCGCATCTACAACATGCGCCGCAGCGGCACCGCGCAGGAGTTCCTGCACAAGGACTTCCTGTACCAGCTGACCTCCGAGGGCGCGCAGGTCCACCGCACCATGACTCTCATCGACCAGGAGATGGGCACCACCGGAGCCCTTCAGGCGTCGATGCTGCCTGAGGTCCTGGAGGCGATGGAAATCCTGGTCGCCTCCGCGGAACAGACACCACCTGATCTCGTCGGGGCAGGACGTGCCTTCCAGCGCCTGGTCGGCGGTTTCACCCAACTGTCTGAGAACGCCAAACGCTTCGTCCAGGGCCTCAACCGCTCACTCGCCGTCGACGGGAAGCTCGACATTGAGGCGTTTCTCGCCTACAAGGAAGTCGTCGTCAGCTACCTGCAGACCTTCATCCTCACCCTGGACCGGCACGGCCCACGCATCTCAGCCCTGATCGCCCGAGCGGAAGAGGTCTGTTTCCCGCAGCTCCTCGAAGAGATCGCATCCGTGGAGGCTGCGCCTCAGCTCGGTATATCCAAAGAGGCCATCGTGGCACGCGACACGACCCGGCTCAGGGGCCAGTGGGCCGGAGTCCGCAGCTGGTTCCTCACGGGAACAGACCGCCCTCCTGTCGCGCAGACCCTGCAAGACCGTGCCTCCGACGCCGTCAATCACATCCTGCTCACCATCCGCCAGATCAATGACCAGCGCTTTAGACGCGTGGACAGAACCGCCGACCTAGTTGCACTGGCGTCGTGGTTCGACCGCATGGACGACACGCGCCCCGACGACATCGCCGCGCTGTGGCGCACAGCGTTCGGCATGTACTCGGCCCGTCACCTCGGCACGGTGCGGCCGCTGGAAGACGACATCGACATCCTGCCGGATGACAGCTGGTGGCACGGCCCGCCTGCACCTGTTTCCGCCGCGTTGCGCGCAACAGGCCCCCGCAGCCGTTCAGGGCCGCTTCCACGGGTGCGCAGCTCCCGGCGCGCCAAGAGCCTGCTCGCCGTAGAGCTGGGCAAGGAGCAGGAGAAGGCGACCTCGGCCGAGGATTCACTGGCAGCTCGCAGCCCCATTCGGTTCTCCATGCTGGGACAACTCAACGATGCGGAAGCCGAGGTGCTGCTCCGCTGTCTCGACAGTGTCCTCTCCACGCGCCCCGACCCGGCCGGCATCCGCCGCTCCAAGACCAGCGACGGCCGTCTCCTGCTGGTTCTTGCTCCGGTCGAGGGCGCGACCGGAGGCACCGCCTCCCTCGCCCTGCGGGGCGGACGAATGAGCCTCGCCGACATGGAACTGACTCTCCACCGGACCGGAAAGAAGCACGCGTGAAAGGGTGGACCGGAGAAGCGGGGCACGCCCGCAGCCTCGTCGTACGAGCCCTGCTCAACCGCCCCCTGATCCTCACGAACAGGGCGAACAAGCACGTCGTCGACCTTGCCCACGCCCACTATGCCGAGCTGCGCAGCTGGTTCGACCACCACCTGGGCTGGCAGCTGCGTGTGGACCGTGACCGGATCCGGCTCTTCAAGATCCCCGAGGCACCCGGTCGGCAGGGCAACGACGCCCCCACCGCCCGCGAGTGCGCGCTGTACTGCCTGACCCTCGCAGTCTTGGAGGACTGCGGACACCAGACAGTGATCAGCGAGCTGGCCGAGAAGATCACAGCACTGACCGAGACCCACTCCGTGCTCCGTGCTTTCGACGCCACCGTCCGCCGTGAACGCGCCGACCTCGTCGCCATGGTCCGCCTGCTCGTCTCACAAGGTGTCCTCACCCCCGAACGAGACAGAAGCCTGACCCGAGAGGACGAGAGGGAGTACATCCAGGGCAGCGGCGACGCCCTGTATGCCGTGGACCACCGGACGGCAGCCCTGATGATCGCCTCCCCGGTGCCACCCGCGCTCGCCGGCGGACCACAGGGACTGATCGCGGAAACCGACCCCGACCACACGGACACGGCCGAACGCGCGATCCACCACGCACTGATGCGGCGCTTCGTGGACGACCCCGTCGTCTACTTCGACGACCTGCCCGACGAACAGCGCAGCTACTTCCACACCCACGCCGACGAACTGATCCAAGCAGTCCGAAGAGGACTCGACTGCCGCGTGGAGCTGCGCACCGAAGGGGTCGCCATCATCGACGAAGACCTCACCGATCTGGAGTTTCCCAAGAGCAGCACCCCCTCCTTTGCCGCCCTCGTGCTGGCCGACGCCCTGGCACACGAAGCCGGACACGCACCTCAGGAACAACCGGTCGTCCCCGAGCACCGGGTGCGCGAGCTCGCAGCCGACGTCGCCGCGACACTCCTGCGGCTCGCCCAGAAGATCAACAACCACCCGATCGACGCCGAGCGAACGCTAGAGGCCGCAGTGCCGATCCTGAACCGCCTGAACCTGATCCAACGGCTACCCGAAGGCATACGCGTCCGCCCCGCCCTCGCCCGCTACCGCGCGCCACACGGGCAGGGCGCACGCAAGGTCCAAAAAGACCTGATGCTCTTCGGCCACGACGACCTGACCACCAGTCCAAGCGAGAACGGCGCCGATGACCACCGCAACTAGCACCACCGAGTCTGCCGACTCCGGAGCCCCGTACTAGACCGCCTGCTCAACGGCGAACCGCCCATCCCCAGCCGCGACCGCTACCAGCCCCTGCGGATGGGCCTCATCGGCATCTGGGAGTACACCGAGCAGGAGTTCTACTTCTACAACGGCAGGCTCATTCTCCGAGGCCGCAACGGCAGTGGCAAAACCAAGGCCCTGGAGACAACCAGCCCCCTGCTCCTCGACGCCATCCTCAACGCCCGCCGACTCGACCCCTTCGGCAACTCCGCGCGGTCCATGCGCGACAACCTCCTCTACCGCGGCCGCACCCAGCAGGTCGGCTACGTATGGACCGAGTACGGCCGGATCACCGAAGACGGCAGCCACGAGTTCCTCACTATCGGCATCGGCATGCACGCCCTCGAATCCATGCCCAAGGGCATCCGCCCAGCGTGGTACTTCGTGACCCCCAAGCGCATCGGCGTCGATTTCTCCCTCTACAGCGAGGACCGCACCCCTCTCCTGAGAGCCGGCCTCGAAGAGGCCCTAGGGAAAGATGCCGCCCTGTTCGAACGAGCCAGGGACTACCGAAGTGAAGTCGCCCGGCGCCTCTTCGGATTCTCCCCGGCCCGGCTGCGTTCCCTCGTCGACCTTCTGCTCACACTGCGCCGCCCCAAGCTCAGCGAAGACTTCAACGTGGCCAAGCTGAGCCAGATGCTCACCGACGGACTGCCTCCTGTGAGCTCCACCCTCCTGGAGGATCTGGCAGGCAGATTCGACGAACTGGCCCGGGACCGCGAAGAGACCCAGACCCTGATACGCGACAAGGACCACATCGACACGTTCCTCACCTCCTACGCCCGCCTCGCTCGCAGGGTCGTACACCGCGACGCCCGGCTCATCCTCGACGCCGGACGCCACCTGCGAGCGACCCAGCGGGCGCTCAAGAACAAGCGCGATGCCCACGACGCCGCCAAGCGCGAGCTGGGCCGACTCGAGGCAGAACGCACCACCCTTGAGCTGAGCAGGGACACACTCCAGACCCGCCTCAACGAGCTCAACGCCAGCCCGGAGATGAAGCAGCACGGACTGATCGCTGAGCTGCAGAGCCAGGTTGCCGAGCACGAGATCCTCTACGCCAAGGCCGACAAAAGACACACCGAGACAGCCGGCGAGCATCGCACCGCGACAGAACAACAAAACGCCGCGCAAAAGACGCAGGACGAAGCACTACAGCAACTCGTCCAGTTGGAGAACGAAACCGACCGGCTCGCGCTCCGAACGGCACTGCACGACACCTTTCACGGAGCACGCGAACTCATCCGCCTCGACCCGTCACAAGCCCGCACACTCCTCACGGGCCACATCCGAAGCCGGGACGCCATCCTCAAGCAGGCGACACAACTCGCCCACATCGTCGAGGAAGCACGACGCAAGCACGACGTCGTCGCCAGCCACTGCCGTGACCTGCTCATACGACGGGGCATCGCCAAGAAGTCCTGCGACACCAACGAAGAACTCGTCGCCCGGCGCGTCGAGGAACTGTCCCGCTTCCTCGTCGACTGGTCGGAACGCTGCGAGCAGATCCGGCTGACCGAAACCCAGCTGAACACCCTGCTGATCACCGTTCCTGCCCTCGGCCAAGAGGGCAGCGTCACCCTGGCGGAACTGATCACGAACGAGACCAAGAGCCTCGAACGCTCCCTGAACATGACTCTCGCCGACGAGAAGGCCTCCCTCGCACAGCTCCAGAACCAGCACGAGACACTCACCGCCGAACGCGACACCGTCGCCGCCCACAGCGATCCCGTTCCACCGCCGACGGCCACCGCCCGCCGGGCAAGAGAACCACATCTCGAAGACGGGGCACCGCTGTGGAAACTCCTCGAGTTCGCGCCTCACGTAACCGCGACGCAGGCTGCTCTCCTCGAAGCCGCACTTCTCGGCGCCGGCGTCCTCGACGCCTGGGTCACCCCCGACGGCTGTGCCCTGGCACCCGACACCCTCGAAACCATCCTGCTGCCCACACACGCTCACCAGCAGGACGCCACCTCACTGGCCGACGTCCTCACCGCCGTCGACCATCCCCTGGTGCCGGCCCAGGCAACCCAGCAGATCCTTGCCTCCATCACACTGGCCGACCAGGACACCAACCCCAAGCAATACCCCACATGTATCGGCCTCGACGGCTCCTGGCGCATCGGAGCGGTTCACGGCCGCACCACCGGTACCACCGCCGCCTACATCGGAGCAGCCGCCCGCGCCGCGGAGAAACGCCGCCGCCTGGCGGCGCTCGACAGCCAGCTCCACGCGCTCTCCGACCACATCGACCGGCATGAACAGCAGATAGAGGCGACCCGGCACCGTATCGACGACCTCGACGCCGAACGGGCCGAAACCCGTCACATGGACCGAGACCTCCGCACCGCTCACCAGAACCTCGACGGGGCACGCGCACTGTTCCAGCAACTGGACCAGCAGACCCAAGAAGCACAGGAGACCAAGCGCGGTCTCTGGGAGGGGCAGCAAGACGCCGAGCAGGCCCTGGACGACTACGCCCGCCCCCGGTCCGCGCCCACCCAGATCGCTGCCATCAGCGCTGAGCAAGACGCCCTCCGGCGCTACCAGAACGCGCTCGGCGATGCTCTCCACGCTGCCGAAAAGCTGCAGGCCTGTGAGGTGACGACGGAGCAGTCCGTGCGGCGGCTGATCGCACTCGACGGACAGCTCACCACCCGGACCAAGGAACGGGGCGAAACGGAGCAGACCCTAGAGCAGAAACGCACGCGACTCCGCGTCAGGCAAGAACTCGACGGTGTCGGCATCGCCGAAGTCCTGGCCAGCGTTGCAGCAACCGGCGAGCAACAGCGCGCCGTCATCTCGCATCTGGAAACCAACCGCCTCAAAAGCGAGCCGGCCGCAATGCGAGCAGGCGCCCTGGGCAACGACGTCGAGACCACCGAACTGCAGCGCGATGAACGCGAGCGACACCTGGCAGACACGGTGGAGAACTACCGCCGCCTGGCCACCCGCGGCTTCCTCGAGCTCGCCGGTCTCACCCATGCCCTCGCCGACGAACCGGAAAGAGTCGAAGAGCAGGCCCAGACGGCCGCCGAACACCTCGCCGACGAGCCGTGCTCGGAGCAGGCTCTTAACGACGCCCGCAACAATGCCGACGAACAGTTCCGCTTCCTGCAGACCGAACTCGCCGGCCCGGACTGGAGACCCCGCTCACAGAGCGACGCAAACCTGCTCCTGGTCAGCGTCCTGCACAACGGTGAGTCCCATTCCATCCCCCAGGTCCAAGACATCATGGCCAAGGAGATCAACACCCGCCGCACACTCCTGGACGAAGGCGAGCACAAACTGTTCACCGAGGTCCTCCTCGGCCGCCTCGGAGACCACCTGCGCCACCGCCGCGCCGAGGCCAAGGGCCTCATCGACCGCATGAACACCCTGCTCAACAACGTACCGACCTCTTCCGGCCTCCTGATGAAAATCATCTGGGAACCCGACCCCCGCCAGAGCCAAGACGTCCGGGACGCCTTGACGACGCTGGACAGCCAAGCCAGCAAACACCTCTCAGAAGCCGCTCGCGAACGGCTCATCCACTTCCTCGCCGGACAGGTCGAAGCGGCACGCGACCGCGAAAGCAGCGCTGACTGGCGCGTCCACCTCCGCCAAGCACTCGACTACCGCTCCTGGAACCGCATCCGGCTTCGCTACAAACCCGCCCCGGACCAAAGATGGACCAACCTGACCGACGAGAAGCAGCAGCAGGGATCAGGAGGCGAGAAAGCCGTCACGCTCCAGTTTCCTCTCTTCGTCGCTGCGGCAGCCCACTACGAAGGAGCCGCCCCCACCGCGCCGCGCCCCATCTACCTCGACGAAGCATTCGCCGGCATCGACGCCGAGATGCGCGGCCGCTGCATGGGATTGCTTACCAGCCTCGACCTCGACTTCGTCATGGCCAGCCACGACGAGTGGGGATTCCACGAAGAAGTCCCCGGGGTCGCCACCTACCAGCTCTTCCGCCACCCCGGAATCCCCGGTGTCCTCACCACCCCCATCATCTGGGACGGCACCGAACGCCACGACCTGGCCGACCCCGCCCTGCGCCACACCCCCCACGACACAGGACTCGACTGGGAGGACGAAGAAGACACACTCGACGACGAATTTGTCGACGATGACGACGACACACTCCAGACCGCCGAACACGAAGACGACGGAGACGATGACACCGAGACCTGAGCTGCCCCCAGCACTCATGGAGTGGACACGTACCCCAGGCGGCGCCAAATTCTGCGACGCCGTCCGCCGCCGCATCGCAAACGGCGGTGGACTGGACCGCCCCATGAACCTCTCCATGACCGCTCGCGAACGCGCCGACCTGATCGAACTCTTCGGCATCGCAAGTCTCAACGGAAGGTCCGTCCATCTGGCCCGCGCGGACGACGCGCTCCTCAACAGCGCCTACGCGGTCCCCCTACGCCAGCTCCTGATCGCCGTCGCGGGCCCCCTCCTCACCAACCGTGGCCAGACCCGCTACCGCAGCATGATGAAAAAGCAACGCGTACGGGAAGCCCGCACCGACCTCGCCCAGCGCATCAGCGCAGTCCCCGAACTCGCCGGCGAACTCGGCCTCCTCAACGCATTGATCGACGAGAGCTCTGCGCAGGCACCCGAACACTCCGCCACCGGCACACGCGTTTGGTCCACCTACTCGGCTGGCCTCAAGGCCGCAGCCGAATGGTTCAACGCCCGCCGACGCGGCTGGAAGTTCTCCGAGCGCGAGCTCGCCGTACTAGCGCTCGGAGGGAGCAAGAACTGGACCCCACCCTCCAAGAGAGCCTTCAGTAACGTCATCAACACGCCCTTCGAAGAAGCCGTGTACACCACCGACACCGGCATCCGCATGCTCGGACCGGCAAGCTGGTACCTGAACAGCCTCGTTGCCGACGCTTCCGCGGCGACACCTTTCATCGAGCTGCCCGGCAAAGCAGCCGCCACCAACGGAACCCTCGACGTCACAGCGACAGGTGTCCTGTTGGTGGAGAACCAGGAAACCTTCCAAGCTCTCAGCCGTACCAGCGTCCCCGAGGACTGGCTGTGCATTTGGATGGAGGGCTACGCCTCGGACGCTCTGGCCAACCTGCTCAGACAGCTGCCCGACATTCCTCTCGCAGCCTGGGGTGACCTCGATCCGCCCGGAATCGACATCATCCACAACCTCAGCAACAAGAGCGGTCGCACCATTCAGCCCGTCGCCATGGACCCCGTCCTCTATGCAGCTGGCCCCAAGCTCGTCGAAGCTCCAAAGGACCTCGAGGGCTGGCGCACCCACGCCGAACTCCAGATCACCACCACCCTCCCGACCCTCCGGCCCCTGGCTTGCGCAATTGCGGCAAACAACGGCTATAGGTGCGAACAGGAAGGGCTGCACGAGAGAGTGCTTCCATTCCTGCACGATTGGCTCAGGGGAATAGAGATCATCTGACGCCCACACAGCCTTGTGCGGGGACGGCGGCGAGACGGCCTTGGTCGCGTACCGGTGGAGTAGTTGGTGGCTCTGACGACTCTCCATACGGACGGCCCGCGCACATGGTCACGGCGGCTCGTAACTCAGCGACGCCCGAGCAGGGCTGGCGAAGGTCCGGAGACGATCATTGCTGGATCTCCGCGCAGAACTCGATCAAGTCTACTCGTTGGAGGTTCCCGGGCATTCTGGCGATTCGGCACTGCCCCGGCCCCCGAAGTCGTCCCCTGCTTCGAGATCTCCCTAGTCCTGTACGCCGAACACAGCTTCATCGCCTCGACGTTCACCGCCCGGGTCGTCACGTCGATTCTCTCCGACCTCTACAGCGCGGCTACCGCGGCGATCGGCACTCTCAAGGGCCCGCTGCACGGCGGCTAACGAAGCCGTGATGCAGATACTGAACGAGATCGGGAATCCGGACCGGGCGGGGGAGTGGTTGGACGAGGCATGGAACCGCTGGCCGGCGTGACGGATGAGGTGCTGCGCAGGCCCGTATGGCGAACCAGATCAGGCGATCCCACGGCGCGGACGGGTCTGGCAGGGGTACTCCCCGTCGCTGACCTTGAGTATCGCCACGCAGATTCTGAGGGAGGCCGTCAGTGGCTACCAGCAGCTGGTCGTGGGGCCTCATCCTACCGATCAGGCGTTTGCGCTAGAGGCTTTGAAACGGTGTCTGTCGGCCGGACCCGTTGCTGATTCGTTCTCGCCCCGTTGCGATCAGTCAATGTCCGGGGCATCCGACTCTTCGAGGAGGCGGGTCGCGAGGTCGTCGGCCCACTCCACGGCCCACGTGCGGAGAGCGGTGATGGTGGCATCGTCGAGGCCGTAGGCGGCGAAGGCTTCGTCATCGGTCCACTCGGCGCCGGTGAGGTTCGCTTGGAGGTCCTCGCGCTCGAAGCGGCCGCGGGCGTGGCGGCGACCGAACTCCTCGAGCTCGGAGTTCGTCCAGCGGCGGGAGGCAGCGAACACGTCGATCAGGTCGCGGGGCGCTCCTCGGTCGGCAAGGGCTCGGACCTTGGTCCCGATCACGTCCTCCTCCGCGAGGACAGGCCCGTAAGGGCTCTGGGCGACGGGCCGCCAGAAGATCTCCTTGAGGATGTCGACTTCACAGTCCTGCCCGGTGACTGGGTCGGTCACGGTGAAGCGAGCGGACAGAGGGGCAGTCTCCAGCGCCTGCACTTTCCAGCCCCTGGCCTTGAGGCCGCTACAGAGCGCGGCCGCGATGTCGGCCATGGGCGCCGGGTTCTCGGTGGCGACATCGAGGTCCTGGCTGGGACGGTTCACGAGGCGGTGCGCCCTCACGGCATACCCGCCGGTGAGGACCAAGGGATACGGCGAGCCGAGGGCAATCACATCCGCCAGTAGCCGGGTATGCAGCTCTGGCATGCCCGTCACGCGGCTGCCCGGGTGCTGGAGGCGAGCTGGGGGAAGGCGTCCTCCCACACGGTGCGCACCGTGCGACCGACGAGGGTGCGCAGCACGGGCCACTGCTGGAGGAGCAGATCCTGATTGAGGTAGCGGGGCAGGTCGTCGTGCAGGCCCTCGTGCAGGACGGTGCGGTACAGGCCCATGCGCTGGCGAGGTTTGCCCAGGTCGTACGAGGTCATCCCGGACCAGGCCAGGTGCAGCGGTAGCTCTACGACGCCGTGAGTCGGCCCGCGCAGCTCGTCCAGCGACTCCGGCAGACGGCGCCGGAACTTCTCCCGGTACAGCGCGAGGTCCGCGGCGTCCGCACCAGAGAGGTCTCTCGGCGCGGGTGCGGGGTGCTGCGGGCTGGAGGACATGCATCCATTATGGCGGCCGCAGAAGCGGTGCGGGCCATGACGTGCGAGCCCGCGCCCGGAGTGAGCAGGGCCGGCTCCCGCCAGTGAGCCGGCCGCCTGCCGCAGCCCGTTCTTGCCCTGAGCAGGCGACACGGGCTGTCGCCCGCTTGCGCATGAGACCTGGTACACGAAGAGGCCGGGCTGACCAGAACACGACTCGTCACCACAATCAGGGGGCCGCACAGAGAGGGCGGACGTGTGGCTCCGCTCAGAACCCAGTGTCACTGTCTGTGATCTGTTAGGGGCGGCAAGGGCGACCGGCGAGATGTTGAGCAGGAAGCAGGATAGGGACGAAGCCGCAGACGCAGGAGCTGTGTCGTCAGCCGATGGATTCTCCCTAGCGCCTGCAGGAGGGTAAAAGTCCTGGTCAGGGCGTTGCTGAAGGCAGGTAGACGAGATCACCCGCATCACTTCTCCTCAGGGACTCCCCAGAGCCCAAATTGGGCGCTTGTGTGGGAGGTGCAGAAGCAAACCATGCACGCTGCTTGAAGAGAGTCGGCCGACTCTAGAGCCAATCCCGTCGCTTGAAAATCACGTACAAACTGACGCAAACCACCCCCATCAAACCGACCGCGAAGGGGTATCCGAAGCTCCAACCCAACTCAGGCATGGACTCGAAGTTCATGCCGTAGATGGTTCCCACCAGTGTGGGTGCAAAGAGAATGGCCGCCCAGGCCGAGATCTTCTTGGTCTCCTCGCCGTCGTATCCTGCCCCGGCGGCCCGCCCCGCCGGAGGTGAACCTTACGGATCCCGGACGACGGCGCGCACGTCCAGAGGGAGCGCCGTCCGGTCCGTACGGTGATCCGCATGCGTGTACTTGTGACCGGCGGTGCGGGGTTCATCGGGTCCCACATCGTCGACGCCCTCGCGGCCCGCGGCCATGAACCCGTCGTCCTGGACGCCCTTCTCCCTACCGCCCACGACGGGCCGCCACCGGCCCTGCCCGCCGGGGCCGAGTGGCTGCACGGTGACGTGCGGGACCGTGGGACCGTCGCCCGCGCGCTGGACGGCGTGCGCGCCGTCTGCCATCAGGCCGCCATGGTCGGCCTCGGCAAGGACTTCGCCGACGCCCCCGACTACGTCGGCTGCAACGACCTCGGCACCGCCGTCCTCCTCGCCGCCATGGCAGAGGCCGGCATCGAACGGCTCGTGCTCGCCGGCTCCATGGTCGTCTACGGCGAGGGCCGGTACGACTGTCCCGACCACGGCCGGGTGCGACCGGGCCCCCGCGCAGACCAGGACCTGGCGGCGGGCCGGTTCGAGCCCCGCTGCCCGATCTGCGGCGCCGGGCTCGCCCCGGGCCTGGTCGGTGAGGACGCCCCCGCCGACCCGCGCAACGTGTACGCCACCACCAAACTCGCCCAGGAACACCTCGCCGCCGCCTGGGCGCGGACCACGGGCGGCCGGGCCGTGTCCCTGCGCTACCACAACGTGTACGGCCCCCGGATGCCCCGTGACACCCCCTACGCCGGAGTCGCCTCCCTCTTCCGGTCCGCGCTCGCCCGCGGCGAGGCACCCCGTGTCTTCGAGGACGGCGGCCAGCGCCGCGACTTCGTGCACGTACGGGACGTTGCCGCCGCGAACGCCGTCGCCCTGGAGGCCCTCGACGACCGGGCCCCCGCCGGCCTCACCTCGTACAACACCGGCAGCGGCGAGCCGCACACCGTCGGCGAGATGGCGACGGCGCTGGCAGCCGCACACGGCGGGCCGCCCCCGGTGGTGACGGGGGAGTACCGGCTCGGGGACGTACGCCACATCACCGCCGACTCCACCCGCCTCAGGACGGAACTCGGCTGGCGGCCCGAGGTCGGATTCGCCGAGGGAATGGCCGAGTTCGCTACGAGCGCGCTGCGGGGAGCGTGACCTCGAACCGGCAACCGCCGTCCACGTTGTGCACGTCGGCACGGCCCATGTGCGCCTCCACGATGCCCTGGACGATGGCCAGACCGAGCCCCGCGCCGCCCGGCGGGGTACGGGCCTCCGTACCCCGCCAGCCCGTGTCGAAGACCCGCGGCAGCGCGTCCTCGGGGATGCCGCCGCAGCCGTCCGTCACCGACAGGACCACCGACTCCGCACGACGCTCGGCCGCCACGGCGACGGTGCCGTCGGCCGGCGTGTGACGGATCGCGTTCACCAGCAGGTTCGCCAGGACCCGTGTCATCTCCCTGCCGTCGACCTCCACCGGCACCTGCTCGACCCGGTCGCCCACCAACCGCACGCCCTGCTCACGCGCCAGCGGCACCGCGCCCGCCAGCGCGTCCCCCACGAGATCGTCCACCGAAAGCCGGACCGGGGTCAGCGTCAGCGCGCCCGCGTGGATGCGGGAGAGTTCGAACAGGTCGCCCACCATGCTGTTGAGCCGGTCCACCTCGGTCCGGATCTGCCGGTGATAGCGGGCCGGATCGGCGACCACACCGTCCTCCAGCGCCTCCGACATGGCCCGCAGACCGGCGAGCGGGGTCCGCAGGTCGTGCGAGATCCAGGCGACGAGCTCCCGGCGGGACGCCTCCAGCGCGCGCTCGCGTTCCCGGGACTCCGCCAGCCGCTGACCCGTCATGGCCAACTCCCGGCTGAGCGCGGCCAGTTCCGCGGGAGCCGGCAGGGAAGGTGCCGTGAAGACGCCACCCTCGCCGAAGTCCCGTGCCGCCACGGCGAGTTCACGGACGCTGAGAACGACCCGCCGGCCCAGCAGCAGGGCCGTGCAGAGCGACACGACCGCCGCCATCGCGACGACCGTGGTGACCACGGACAGGTCGTGCGGCGACAGGAACATCGCCCACGCCACCGCGAGCGTCCCCGCGAGCATCGCCGTCACGGCGACGGTCGCGACGACGGCGAGCGAGACCGCCACCGACCGACGCCGCAGCAACCGCAGGACGAGATCGCCCAGCAGACCGGCCCCGGCCGCACCCAGGAAGGCGTACAGGGCGATGAGCACCATGTCGCGCACGGATCACACCTCCGTCGGTACGGGATCGAAGCGGTAGCCGGCGCCCCAGACCGTACGGATCAACAACGGCCGTGCCGGATCCTCCTCGATCTTGCCGCGCAGCCGCCGGATGTGGACCGTGACGGTGGACAGATCACCGAAGTCCCACCCCCACACCTCGCGCATCAGCCGCTCGCGGTCGCACACCTCCCCCGGGTGGAGCAGGAACCAGCTCAGCAGGTCGAACTCGCGCAGCGTCAGGGCCAGGGGCCGGCCGTCCTTGGTCACGCGCCGGGCAGCGGGATCGAGCTCCAGGCCGCCCAGGCGCAGCAGCGGCCCCGACGGCCTGCCCACGGAGTGCCGACGCAGCACCGCCTCGACGCGCAGCACCAGTTCGCGCGGGCTGAACGGCTTGGTGACGTAGTCGTCCGCGCCGATCTCGAGTCCGAGGATGCGGTCCTCCTCGTCGCTGCGCGCCGTCAGCATGATCACAGGGACCGGGCCGCGGGCCCGTAGCCTCCGGCAGACCTCCAGACCGTCCATGCCCGGCAGCATCAGGTCGAGGACCACCAGGTCCGGCCACCGGGCACCGGCCGCCGCCAGCGCGGCCGGCCCGTCCGCCGCCCGGTCCACGGCGAAGCCGGCCCGCTCCAGATACCCGGTCACCACTTCGGCGACGGTCGGGTCGTCGTCCACCACCAGGACGCGTGACGGTGTCTGCAGGGGTTGTTCGGGTCGCATGGGGTCAGCCTCGCACCGGTCACGGTCCGCCGGGTCACGCGGGGTGGGGCAAGGGGGCGACGTCCGCGTTTCGTAAGGTCCTCGGATCCCTTTTGTCCGGCCCGGATTCGTACGGTGAAATCCGTGACCGACTCGCATCCCACCGGGAACGCCGCGACCACGTACGCGGTGAACGTTGTCCTGCCCTGCCTGGACGAGGCCGAGGCGCTGCCCTGGGTCCTCGAACGGATCCCGCCCGGCTGGCGGGCGATCGTCGTGGACAACGGATCGACCGACGGCTCTCCGGACATCGCCCGGGCCCTCGGCGCGACCGTCGTCGACGAACCCCGGCGCGGCTTCGGGGCCGCCTGCCACGCCGGGCTGCTGGCCGCGGACGCCGACATCGTCTGCTTCTGCGACTGCGACGCCTCCCTCGACCCCGGCCTGCTCGTCCCGTTCGCCGCGCAAGTGGCGGCGGGGGAGGCCGACCTGGTCCTCGGCCGCCGGCGCCCTGAATCGTCCGGCGCCTGGCCGCCGCACGCCCGGGCCGGCAACGTCGCCGTCGCCCGGATACTGCGCCGCCGCACCGGACTCCGGCTGCACGACCTCGGCCCGATGCGGGCCGCCCGACGCGAGCCGCTGCTCGCCCTCGGCCTCACCGACCGGCGCAACGGCTACCCGCTCCAGATGGTCGTGCGCGCCGCCGACGCCGGCTGGCGCGTGCGCGAGCGGGACGTCCCCTACCTGCCCCGTACGGGACGATCGAAGGTCACCGGCACCTGGCGGGGGACCTGGAACGCCGTACGCGACATGCGGAAGGTGCTGGGCGAGGCGCCGCTGAGGCCACCGCTGAACGGGGCGCAGGAGGCGAACCGGTGAGCACCCTTCTCGTCATCGCCAAGGAACCGGTCCCCGGCCGCGTGAAGACCCGGCTCACCCCGCCGTTCAGCCCGGCCCAGGCCGCCCGGCTCGCGGAGGCCGCGCTCGCCGACACACTGGCGACCGTGCTCGCCACCCCCGCCGAGCGCCGCGTACTCGTCCTCGCCGGGGCGCCCGGCGCCTGGCTGCCCGCCGGCTTCGAGGTGGTGCCTCAGGGTTCGGGCGGGCTGGACGAACGGCTCGCGGCGGCCTTCGGTCACTGCACGGGTCCCGCGCTGCTGATCGGCATGGACACCCCGCAGGTGACCCCGGAACTCCTCGGCGCCGGAATGGACTTCAAGGACTGCGACGCGTCGTTCGGCCCGGCCGAAGACGGCGGCTTCTGGGCCCTCGGTCTCGCCACGCCGGACCCCGCCCTGCTGCGCGGAGTCCCCATGTCCGTACCGCGAACGGGGGCGGAGCAGCGCCGACGTCTCACCGGAGCCGGGCTCCTGGTGCGTGATCTACCGGCGCTTCGGGACGTCGACACCGCCGCCGACGCGCGGTCGGTCGCCGAGACGGCCCCCGGCAGCAGATTCGCCGGCGCGCACCGGGCACTGCGCGAGATCGGCATCGGATGAGCGCGCCGGAGCCCACCGGGCCGGTGCGAGTCCCGCCGCCCGTACGTGTCGCAACGGCAACGTCCCTACGGGACGCAGGGCTCGAGCACGTCACACCGCCTGTACGTGACACACGTTCCGACACCGTCCCGGCGCCGGTGCCTGTTCCGCGGCCCGCCGACGCGCCGGAAGCGGTCCGCGCGCCGGGCTTCGTACGCGCACCGGATTCCGCACCCGCACCCGCACCCGCGCCGGGCCACGCCCGCACTGCGGACCCCGTACGGGCCTGGCGGGCCGATCCGTACACCCAGGCAATCCGGTCGGGCCGCGGGCCCCTCTTCCTGCGGCGTGACGACGGCCGGTTGCTGCCCCTGGAGATCGAACGCTGGTGCGCCGCGGCCGACCCGGCCGACGCGACCGTCCTCGCCCTGTGCGAGGGCCCTGTGCTCGACATCGGCTGCGGGCCGGGGCGGCTGGTGCAGGCGCTGGCCGCCACCGGCCGCCCCGTGCTGGGCATCGACGTGAGCCCGGAGGCCGTCGACCGCACGGTCCGCGGGGGAGGCAGCGCGCTCTGCCGGTCCGTCTTCGAGCAACTGCCCAGCGAAGGCCGCTGGGGAACGGTCCTGCTGATGGACGGCAACATCGGCATCGGCGGCGACCCCGCGCTCCTCCTCGGGCGCGCGGCCGAGCTGGTGGGGCCCTCCGGGCAGGCCCTGGTGGAAGCCGCCGGCCCCGACGTCGACGAGCGGTCCGAGGTCCGGGTCGTCGACGGCCGGGGCGCGCGCGGCACAGGGTTCCCCTGGGCCCGCGTCGGGACCCGCGCCCTGCACGCGTATGCCGACGCCACCGGCTGGCGGGTCGGCCGCCGGTGGCGGACCGGCGGCCGGAGCTTCCTTCAGCTCCGACGCCGCTGACGCACCCGCAGGACACCGACGAGCACACCCGTACCGACCGCGACCACCTCCAGCAGCACCAGCCAGTTGCGGACGTAGTCCAGGGGCAGGGCCGTCGGGTTGGGCGGGGTGCCCGGCCGGACCATCAGCGGCAGCGCGACCAGGGTCAGGCACCCCGCGACGATCAGCCCGCCGCGCACCGCGCCCCGCGCGGGCGCGGCGGCGATCAGCAGCCCGACGGCCAGGACGAGCGGCGCCATCACCCCGTCGTGCAGCACGATCGCCCCCGCCAGCCAGACGGCCACCTCCCAGGCCGTGCCGGCGCGCAGAACCAGCACCGCGCCGAGCCCCATCAGCCCGACCCCCAACGCACCGCACACATACCGCACCATGCTCACAGCACCTCCAGTCCGCCGACCCACTTGGTCTGCCACACACCCGGCCGGTTCGGCGCGATGATCCGCGCCGGGAAACCGTGGTCGAGGGAGAGCACCTGCCCGTTCAGCCGGAGCGCCAGCAGGGTCAGCGGATCGTCCGCGTACGTCGCGCCCATCTCCATGACCCGGTAGGCGCCGTGACGCTCCAGGGACACCACCCGTACCCGCGACCGCGGCGAGGCTCCGGCGCGCTCCAGCAGGTCCCGGATCCGTACGCCGGTCCAGCGGGCCTCCACGCTCCAGCCCTCCACACAGGCGATCGGCAGCCGCACCTCGACCTGAGGCAGCGCGCCCAGCTCGGCCAGAGTCAGCGCGTACGGCCTCGGTCCGGCCACCGTGAGCCGCCAGTCCCGCGCCGCCGCGGCGGTCACACCCGCAGCGGCCGCCGTCCGGTTGATCGGCAGCCCCTGGGTGCCGTGGTCCGGGTGACGAGGCGCCAGCAGATCGAGCTCCTTCAGCGGCGTGAACGACTGGCCGACCGTGGTCAGCGTGACCGCCCCGACCCCGACCCCGATCGCCGCGAGCAGGGACCGCCGGTCCGGCTCGTCCTCGGCCGGCAGCTCCAGGGTCCCCGCTGACTGGCGCCCCCAATGGGAGCGGATCTCCGGCCACTTGACGGCGATGTGCAGCAGCAGCGCCCCGGCCAGGAGCCAGGCCACGGCGAAGTGCACCGACACGAAGGCGAACGGCCACGGGTACCACTCGACGGTGTTCAGCAGCCCGGTGAAGAGCTGGAGGACACCGGCCGCGACGAGGACCGCCACGGAGAGCCGCTCAAGCCCGTGCCGCACCGACCGCAGCGGCGGCCGGACGAACAGCCGCGGATAGACCGCCCACAACTTCGCCATCAGCAGTGGAATCGCCGCGATACCGCTCGCCACATGCAGCCCCTGGGTGAGGCGGTAGCCCCACGTCGGCCGGCTCGGCAGCACGTCGACGAGCCAGTCCGGCGGGCGCTGGACATAGTGGCTGATCACCCCGGTGACGAAACAGACCGTGAGAGCGAGTCCCAGCCAGCGGCCGATCGCGGTCGCCGTCCTCGGGTCGTGGAGGCGGCCGCGGAAGGAAGGGAGGGGAGGTGGCGCGATGCGCGGTGTCATGCCCTCCATCACACCGTTCACGTGCCCGCTGCGGGGGGAACGACTCCTTACGAAACACGGACGGCCGCCGCGCCGGACCGCCGGCCGGCAGGGACGACTGCCACCCTGCGGGATGTGATCAGCCCTCGCACCGTCCTCGCCGGCGGGCTCCTGACCGCGCTCACCACGGTTCTGGTGGGCACGATCCGCCACGACGGCCACGACCCCGGCGGCCTCACCTGGTGGTACGCCGCCTCCTGGGCGCTCTTCGCCGCCGCGGCCTTCTCCCTGCGGAAGGTGCCGGCCCGTCAGGCGGTCGCCCTGGTCCTGGCGGGATCCGCCGTGGTCGCCGCCACCGGCCTGGTCGCACCGCCGCGCACCAGCACGGACGCCTACCGCTACGCCTGGGACGGCCGCGTCCAGGCCGCGGGCATCTCGCCCTACGACCACGCTCCCGCCGACTCCGCACTCGCCCCGCTGCGCGACGACTGGCTGTTCCCGCACGGAGCCGGCTGCGACGGCCCGGACCTCACACCCGTCCCCGCCGCGCCGGGCACCGCCCACTGCACCCGGCTCAACCGCCCCGCCGTGCACACCATCTACCCCCCGCTCGCCGAGTCGTACTTCCACGGCACGCACCTGCTCGCCCCGGAGGGTGCACGCCTGAAGCCGTTCCAGATCGGCGGAGCCCTCCTCTCCGTCGCCGTCACCGCCGCACTGCTGCTGATCCTGCGCCGCCGCGGCGATCCACGGACCGCCGCCCTCTGGGCCTGGTGCCCCGCAGTCCCCGTCGAAGCGGTCAACAACGCCCATGTCGACGTGCTCGGCGTCCTGTTCGCCGTCGCCGGACTCGGCCTCGTCGTCCGCCACCGGGCGGCGGGAGGCGCGCTCCTCGGCGCCGCCGTCGCCGTCAAACTCATGCCCGCGATCGTCCTCCCCGGCGCGCTGGCGGGCGCGCGACGGCCGCGGGACGCGGCGGCCGTCCTGGCGCCGGCCGCCGCCGTCGTGGCGCTGGCCTACCTCCCGTACGTCCTCGACGCGGAAGCCTCCGTCCTCGGCTACCTCGGCGGATACGTGGCGGAGGAAGGCTACGACGACGCCGGCTCCGGCCGCCGCTACGCCCTGCTCCGCCTCGTGCTCCCCGATGCCTGGGCACTTCCCGCGCTGCTCGCCGTACTCCTCGGCACCTGCGCGTACGTCATCGTGCGTGGCGACCCCGAACGCCCGTGGAGCGGCGCGCTCCTGGTCACCGGGACGGCTTTTCTGCTGCTGACCCCCGGCTACTCCTGGTACGCGCTCCTGCTCATCGCCCTGGTCGCCCTGGACGGACGCGGGGAGTGGCTGCTCGTCGCGGTGGCCGGGGCTGCGACGTATGTCACGGCCCGGGCGTTCGCCGATCCGGCCGCGGTGGGAACGGTGGCGTACGCCGTCGCCGCGGCGACGGTTCTGGCGGGGGCGCTGCTGCGCCGCCGGAAATTCTCGGATTCGGCGGCAACCCCTGGCGCGGCGGCGGCAACAAGGAAGGGCAAGGACCCGAACAGACCCCCCACATCGAAAGCATGGGATACATGAGCAGACACAAGCAACGGCCCAAGCGCGTCGTCGTCCTCTCCGGGCTGGCCGCTACGCTCGGCCTGAGCACCGCCGTCCTGGCGACCACCCTGATGAGCCCCGCGAGCGCCGCCGGTGCCTGGCCCGAGGCGAAGGGCGACAAGCCCGTCACCGCCACGATCGAGGTCTCCGGGACGTACGACGGCAAGCTCCAGCGCTTCTACGGGAGCGGCGCGCTCGGCGGCGACGGACAGGACGAGGGGCAGGCCCCGCTCTTCAAGCTGAAGGACGGCGCCGTCCTCAAGAACGTCGTGCTCGGCTCGCCGGCCGCCGACGGCATCCACTGCATGGGCAGCTGCACGATCCAGAACGTCTGGTGGGAGGACGTCGGCGAGGACGCCGCCACCTTCAAGGGCAGCTCCGCGAACTCCGTGTACTCGGTCTACGGCGGCGGCGCCCGCAAAGCCTCCGACAAGGTCTTCCAGTTCAACGGCGCCGGCAAGCTGGTCGTCACCAAGTTCCAGGTCTCCGAGTTCGGCAAGCTGGTACGCACCTGCGGCAACTGCTCCAAGCAGTACCGCCGTTCGGTCATCGTCAACGACGTGGACGTGACCGCGCCCGGCAAGTCGCTCGTGGGCATCAACGCGAACTACGGCGACACCGCAGCCCTGCGGAACATCCGCATCCACGGCGACAGCGGCAAGAAGATCAAGCCGTGCGTCCGCTTCCAGGGCAACAACACGGGCAAGGAGCCCGTCGAACTGGGCAGCGGCCCCGACGGCACGCACTGCAAGTACACCGCCTCGGACATCAGTTACGACTGAGACGGCGACGCCACCGGCGCCCGGCGCGCCGGTGGCGGCCTGCGCGCTCCGCCCCCTGAGCACGCCTACCCCGTGCGACCCCCCGTCGTCGGCAGCGTCGCGGTGAGGGAGAGGACGGCCGAGACCGACGCCTCGTCGAAGTGGCGGCCGAGCAGGCGGGTGAACTCCTCGTCGCCGAGCGCGGCGCGCTGTTGGCGCAGCGCCGTGAGGTTGA
Organism: Streptomyces sp. NPDC059875; assembly: GCF_042731085.1. Taxonomy (NCBI): domain Bacteria; kingdom Bacillati; phylum Actinomycetota; class Actinomycetes; order Kitasatosporales; family Streptomycetaceae; genus Streptomyces; species Streptomyces sp. NPDC059875. Next base: position 44,511 of record NZ_JBHWJZ010000035.1, on the reverse strand, counting down.
GGACCGCGTTGTCCGACTTGACCTGCTGGTTGAGGGAGATCGCCCGTACCATCAGCGGCACCGCCTCCTCGGGAAGCCCCTGTTCCGCGCGCAGGTTGCCCAGCGCGCCGTAGTCGAGCGCCACCTCCGCCCACGCGCCCTGCGCCTCGTCGATGGCGAGGCACTCGCGGAAGCACTGCTCGGCCAGCTCCGGATCGCCCCGCAAATGGGCCACCCGGCCCAGGTGGAACGTGCTGTTGGAGACCCCCGCCTGGTTGCCCAGCCCTCTCTTCACGGCAACCGAAGCGCGGAGGTACTCCTCCGCCTCCCCGTAGGCGCGCCGGTCCTCGCAGACCCGGCCGAGCTGGTGGAGCACGATGGCCCGGTTGGTGTGGTTCCCCATCTGCTCGAAGAGCGTGAGCGCGGCGAGATAGCTCCGCTCGGCAGCCTCCAGGTGGCCGGTGTGCAGGTTCACGAGCCCCAGGTCTTCGTGGCACTTGGCGACGGCCTCGGTGTCGCCGGCCGCCTCGCACACCGGCAGCGCACGCAGCAGGAGCATCCGGGCCGTGCCGTACGCGCCCCGCGCGCTCGCGGCGATCGCCAACTGCACATAGGCGATGCCCAACGGCGACGGACTCGGGTCGGAGTCGAGCATCCGGATGTACTGCGCGGTGACGTCCCTGACATGGCCCGCGGTCCGGGCGTCGACATGCCGCCGTACGACCCGGTCGAAGCGGTCGGCGCCGAGCTCCAGACGCTGGACGGCGAGCCAATCGAGGTCCTCGCGCGCGCCCCGATCCCGCAGTCCTTCGAGCCAGGCCTCGAGCGTGCACGGCACGGCGTCCTCCGCACGCCCCAGGACCGTTCGTACGGCGCCGAGTTTCCGGTTGCATGCGGCGAGATGCGCCCTCTCCCCGAGCGCCGCGAACACGGCGCTCGCGCGGGAGAAGCACGTCTCGGCCCAGGGCATGTCCCCCAGGTCGCGGGATATCTCGCCGAGCAGTTCGCAGCTCTCCGCGATGTTCGTGCTGCTCCCGATCGCTTCGAAGATCTCCAGGGCCGCCCTCGCGTCCGCCTGCGCCGCCGTGTGGTCGAATTGGGCGAGGGCGATCCTCGCCAGCCTGAACCAGCCGTTCCCCTCGCTCACCCGGTCGCCCAGCGTGATGTGGTGGGAGAGAGCGACGCGCGTGCACCGTTCCGACTTCGCGTAGTCCTTCGCACGGAAGGCCAGGATGCCGATCTGGTGCTGGGCGGCCGCGATCCCCGCGAGATCGCCCAGTTCCTCGCAGATGGCCAGCGCATCGATGTACTGCTGCTCCGCGAGACGATCGTCGCCCCGACGGCTGGTGTGGTGGGCGAGTTGGTGCAGGGTGATGGCCACCCGCCCGCGGTCGCCGATGCGCTCCGTGATCGACATCGACTGCCGGTACAGGCGCTCGGACTCGGCGTGGTCGCCTCGGTGCTGGGCGAGCATGCCCAGGTTGTGCAGCACGCCCCCGACCAGGGCGTCCTCCGCCAGCTCCTCGAAGCGGGTCAGCGCCTGCCGGTAGCGGCTCTCGGCCCGCGCGTACCGCCCCCTGCGCCCGTCCAGTCCGCCGAGTTCCGAGAGACACTGGGCGGCGACCAGCGACCCTGGTGCGGCCATCGACAGCGCCTCGTGACGCAGTCGCTCCTCCCGGGCCCACTGGCCGCTCTGCTGGAGTTCGTGGCAGGCCTGTCGCGTGTGGTCGAGGGCCTTCGGCACGCGGCCGCCGGCCAGTTCGTGGAACCTCGCCTCGAGTACGTAGCCGATGTAGGTGTCCTGTGCCGTCGTCGTGCCGCACCGCCACGCCCAGTACGCGCCCGCCCTGCGGTGGGCATGGGTCAGCCGTTCCGGACCGGCGATGCGCGCCAGGGCCGCGGCGGTCCAGCGGTGCACCAGGTAACCGCCGCCGGCGGGCGCGAGGAGCCCGAGGTGCAGAAGCCGTGCCACGGCCTCGTCCAGGCCGTCCGGCTCGGGTGGCGGCTCCGCGGCGTCGGAGGGGTCGGTCGCGTCGGACATGCCGTTCGGTTCGGTCGCACCGGACATGCCGTTCGGTTCGGTCGCACCGGACACGCCGGACGGGTCAGTCGCGTCGGACACGCCGGAGACGCCGGACGCGCCGGACGGGGCGTCCGACCCGGCAGCCACCTGCCACGTGAGACCCGTCCGGTCCACCGGCAGCCGGTACACCGCCGCGCCCAGCAGCAACCGCCGCGCCGCGGGGACCGCGTCGAGCCGGGCGAGCAGCTCCGGCAGGAGCACGTCCTGCGCGATCAGCGCACCGGTCTCCTGCAGCTTCCGCCCAAGACCGCCGCCCGGGGCGATCTCGCGGCCGGCCAGTGCGGCGCCCAGCCGGGCGCTCACCTCGTCGAAGCGGGCCGCGCCGTCCCGCAGCAGCGCGTCGAGGTACTCCAGGGAACGCGGATGACCGCCCAGTCGCGCCCACACCTGAGCCTGCTCGGGCGGTGTCAGGGCGTCGATCCCGGGCAGGCGCCAGATCAGCTTCCGGGTCTCCTGCCAGGTCAGCGGTCCGAGATGGAGACTCTCGACGCCCGCGACCGGGAAGGGATACCTGCTGGTCACGAGGGCGCTGTGGCGCTCCGCCCAGACCTGGAGGAACTCCGAGAGTTCCTCGTCGACGAGCTGGAGCTCCTCGTCCAGGTTGTCCTCGGCGTTGTCGAGAACCAGTAGGAGCGGTACGGCGGCCCCTGCGGACGGCCCGAGCAGCTCCCGCCAGTCGCGTCCGGGCTCGTTCAGGGCGATCACCCATTGGTGCAGTGGATCGGTCTCCGTGAGTCCCTTCCGGGCGCAGTGGGCGCCCAGCCGGCGGCGCAGCTGCTCCATGATCGTGTCGACGGTCGTCTCACCGGCGACCGCCACCACGACGCCGTCCGGTTCGGCCGCCGTGAAACGGCGGACGAGTTCGGCGGCCAGGCTCGTCTTGCCGATGCCGCCGATGCCGTGCAGCAGGACCCGAGGCTCGGTGCCGGCCAGCTGCCGCAGGGTCCTTCTGCGGCCGACGAAGTCGTGCCGCCCGCGGACCGTGCCGTCGACCACGACGGCCTGGGTGTCGGGTTCGGAGAGGCAGGCGCCGGTCGATTCGAGGGCGTCGGCGACGCGCCGAGCGGCGGAGGGGCCGCCGCCCGGACGTAAGGCCGGATCGGCGAGAAACAACGCCGGCGTCGCCCACTCGGGAAGCGGGCGCGGTTCGCGCGCGAGCTCGCGGCGCACCTCCGAGAAGACGGTGAGCAGGTCCGTGTCCTGGCGGTTCGCCAGCCCCTCGTACAGTCGCGCGCACAGTTCGATGGCGTAGTCGTCGCTGACGACGCTGTTCATCGCCAGTACGGCCTGAGCCCCGTTGTCCAGCAGGCTCCTGGCCAGACCGGGCAGCTCGGCCTGCCCCTCCAGGGCAGTGGAACACCCCGCCAGCACGATGAGCGGCACCCCGCCGTCGGACGGCATGACGTCCCGTACGAAGCGGGCCGCGTCCACCGCGTCCTCTTCGCCCGTACGGGTCTCCAGGAGCAACGCGCCGGGGCGGGCATGGCAGGAGATGTGCAGGACGTCGCAGGCCTCCGCGTCGAGCGCGGACCGGATCGCCGCCGCGCTGCCCCACTCCAGGACGCGTACTCGGTGCCCCGTGCGGCGACCGGGCTCCACGGCGTCCAGGATCCTCGCCCATTCCCTTTCGTAGTCGAGGAGTTGACCCGAGCTGTCGTCAGGGGCGGCGACCGCGGCGACAATCCGCAGGGGGCCGCCGGCCTCGGCGGGGGACGGCCTGCCGGTGCGCTGCGTCGTCCGGTACAGATCGACGCCTGGGTCCAGCGCCAGCGGGACGCCGCGACCGGGCGGCAAGAGCGTCTCCCACGGCAGGTCCGCCACCGTCGGATCGGTCACCTCGACGCCGATCCGGTGCCGGCCCGGCCGGCACAGCTCCTCCGACAGCGCCCGGCCGACGGGCCCGTCCAGGAAGCGGTCCGCGAGCGCGGTACCCACCTCCCGCAACAGCTTGTCCGACGGCTCCCTGCGCAGCCGCCACAACAGATCGGCCGTGCGCTGACTCGCCGCCTTCGGTGTCTGTGAGGTTCTGACGCCCCCGATGTCGCACATCACGTTCGTGGTGCCGATAGCCAGCTTGATCACGTGAGCCCCCGTCCCGCTCTCACCTGTGCCCCGTCCTGAGCACCCCTACCCCGTCCTGCCCGGCCAGGATGTCGGGGCGGACGACCGCGGGGCAATGACGCCAACTGCACCGCCCGTCATACTGAGTTCATGTCGGACGTCCCGGAGGAGCCCCCGCAGCCGAACGCGGTGCGGGTCAACGAGGCCGGTCTGCTCGAATACTTCGACGGGGAGGTGTGGACGGCGTACGTGGACCTGCCGGACGACGATCCCGGTCCGCTCGGCGTCGTACTCCGCAGGGAATCGCCGTGAGCGCCCCGTCGGCGGCCGGGGACCCCGGCGCCGCCGTCCTCGACGCCCTGCCCTCGCCACTGGACTCCGTCGCCGACAGCAGGGAGGCCGCGCGGTGGACCCTCGCATCCACCGGCGCCGTAGGCGCGCTGCTGCTCGGCGGCGGCCCGTTGCTGGCCGTGGGGCGGATCGACGACTGGGCGCATGCTGCCTGGGCCGGCAGCGGCCTGTTCGTGGCCCTGCTCGGCATCGCCTGGGCGATGTGGCAGACCAGCGAGGTGCTCGTACCACCGCTGACCACACCCGAGGTCCTCACCTCACCTGCCCTGCGCGGGCTGCGCGAGCAACTCGACGCCGAGCCCGGCTACTACTTCGGCTCCGCGGCCACCGACGTCGAGGGCCTGCTGCGGCACCGCCGGGTCGCCACGGAGATCTCCCGACGGATGCCGACAGCCGGAACGGCGGAACGGGCGGCGCTGGAACGCGGACTGGCCACGGCCCACCGCAACATCGCACGGACCGACCCGTATCTGCGCTGGCTGTTGGCGACCGCCCACGCCTGGATCGTGCGGGAGAAGCTGCGCAAGGCGCGGCGACACACCTTCCTCTCCGCCGTGCTCGTCATCGCCGGCGCGGTGGTATTCCTCGGCGCGACAGGCCGCTGAGCGTGCGGGGGCGTGTGCTGCCGATCGATGACTGCTTTGCGCCCGGGTCGCTGTTGCGGGCGTAGGGCTGCCGTCAGCAGCCCCTGTCAGGGGACGTCCTGGCCGATCGCCCGAATCACGTCGGCAAGCCACACCAAGTGGTGACCCACGGCCCGGTCCTGGTGAGCAAGCAGATCCTCAAGGTGCTGCCATGACTCCGAAAGCTGCCCGATCGTGAGGGCCTTTGGCTCGGCGCCCACGTCGTAGAGCTCGTCGGCTGAGACAGACCAGAAGAGGTCTTCCTTGAGCGTCACGGTGGGCCCGGCTGATGCCTCAATGTGCCGAAGCGCCACGTCCAAAGCACGACGAAGCTGATCGATGGGGATCTGCACGGGTTCGCTGGCCATGGGTGCCATCTTTACTCAGTCACGTCGGCAACGATCCATCGGGCAGTTCGGCAAGCTGCAATGGACGCTGCGGACCGGCTCCGCGACCGTGCAGCGTCCGCGTCGGCCTCATCGACGACGGCCGCCACGGTGTCCGACCCGATGGAGGCAGTCGAGGCGTGGGCGCGGCCGATGTGCGCTGCGGCTCTGAAACTCGCGGTGATCCGGACAACGAGCCCCCTGTCGCGCTGGTCCTGCGCCGGCTCCACCGCCCGTGGACCGCAGATCCCGCCGGCGCGGAGGCGCTCGCCGCAGAGGTACGGGGACTGACCAGCGGCATCCTCGGATTACCCCACATGTGCGGGGCCGGCGCCACTCGGACGTCCAGTGGCCGCGCTCCCGGCGCGGCAAGTCCCCTGACACCCGAAGCAGACCTCTCTGAACAGGGCCTTTGGGTGGATAATGGGCGGGCCGCCCTCTGCTGTGTTCTCAGGCAGAGCGTCCTGCGGCAGGGAGCGGCCCAGCAGCGCAGGAGGCGCGATGCTCATCAGGCACGTGGTCGAGGACGGGGTCCTGCACCTGGCGTTCCTGCGTGATCTGGATGTCCCCAGTCGCGCGGCGGCCGCACTGCAGATCGAAGGGCTCCTCTTCACGTACCGCCCGCGACACGTTCGGGTGCAGCTGCCCAGCGCCGACCCGTCACCGGCTTCCCTCAGCGCGCTCGCCCGTGCCCGCCGGTTGTGTGAGGGCTTGGGGATCCCCTTGACCGTAGTCGGCCCCGCGCTCTCGCCGACCAAGCCTGCTGCGGCATGACCGCTCGCGCCGCAGGAAGGCGCATGGCCGACGACCTGCTCCGCACCGTCCAGGACGGGCCGGGGGCGGCAGGATGCGACTGCGGCCGAGGGGTGCGCCTGCATGCGCACGCCTACGGAGTGAGCCTTACGTGGCGCGACTGACGCGCTCCGTAGCGCCGTCGAGGCGCCGGTGGCTGAGCTGCCGCGGTGCGTGCAAACACGCGAGCGAGGCGATCATGGATATCGCGCCGCGGACTTCCTTCGCCTTGGCCGCGTCTGCTCCTACATGTGGGGCTGGCGGTAGTACCGGGCGAACTGCTCCAGGTAGCCGGGCTCGCCGGTCTGCTTGGTCTCGTCGTACTCGGGGGCGTCCTTGATCTCGTCCTTCGTCCGGTTGACGTAGACCGTCTCCTCGGTGGTGTCGATCAGCTTGATCGTCCCGGCGGGCAGCAGGACGTACTTGCCGAAGATCCACACTCCCGTGTCGACGACGACGTAGGAGGATCCGACGTCCTCGGAGTGCTTGTCGATCTTGCCGATATGGCCGTCGGTCGCCTCGACCTTGTAGCCGACGATGTCGATCCCCTGCCGGTATCCCGCGCTCGGGTCGTAGCCCCAGATGTCGAACTCACTCACAGCGACGCCTCTCCGTTTTATGAACCAATACTACGAATCTGCCTGATTGCGCCGAACGCAAAACTCATGCGCTGGATGGTCACTCCGCCGCGCACCGGCGCCGGTCGGACTGCTGTGCTCCGCGCGCCACGACCCCTAGAAGACGCCCCCGCGTTCCCCTGCCCTGCGGCCACGCTCATCGGGGGAGGCCGCGGAGGCGTCTCCGTAGGTGTACGCGGTGCGGATGTGTCCGTCGAGGGCGTGGACGACGACCTGAGCGGGGGTGTGCTCCTTGGCCCGGTGGCGTGCGGAGTCGATGGCGTCCTTCTGCGTTCGGTGCGGCTCGTGCAGTATCCGGCGGCCTTCCCTGCCCTCGACCTGCCACTTCACGCCCGCGGCCGCCGCCCGCTCGCCGGACGGTGTGACGTGGTAGACGGTCCGCTTCGCTGCCATGATCTTTCTCCTCGCCGCTCAGGCGGACTTCCGGCGCCCGGACGTCGCCGCCTTCGTCGGAGCCGTCTTCTGGGCCGACGCCGTCTTGGAGGCCGGCTTCCTCGCGGGTGCCCTCTTTGCTGCGGCCTTATTCTTGGGCTGCGGCATTTCGTGAACGGTGGCGCGCCCGCCTGCCTCGCTGCGGGCTGCCTTGGCCTTCAGGACGGACTCCTCGAGGGCGGCCATCAGGTCCACGACCTTCCCGGCCGGAGGCGCCTCCTCGCTCTCAGGAGCGGGCGGCTCGCGGTGTTCGGCCTTCGCCTCGATGACCTCGACCGGTACCTCGTGGTGGCGGTCGACGAGCTCCACTTCGTCCAGCCGCTCGACGGCCGTCGTGTCCGGCAGGGCGAGCGCGTCCTGGTTTTCCAGGAGCGAGGACGGCGCTCCTCACCGGCCCACTGCCGGAGCCGACGGTTCAGCGCACTCCGGCGCGGGCCTCGGACGAGGGGGCGCGGCGGGGGTCCACAGGCGCCGGGGGCCGGGCGTCGCCCGACGTGTCCTCGTCGGAGTCGAGGGGTCGATGCCGCTGTGCCCAGCGGACGGCGAAGGGGGCCGCCAGCCCCGTCAGCGCGAACAGCGCGCCGACGACGTACCACCCGGGCCGCCCCCACGTGATGCAGAGCGCGATGAGCAGCCCGGGACCGAGGGCCTCCGCGAGACCCGCACCCAGACCGAACACGCCCAGGTACTGGCCGGTGGCATGGCGCGGGGCGAGGGCGAAGGACACCTCGAAGCCGCCGGCCGCGTGCCACAGTTCGCCGATCGTGTGGACGACCACCGCCGTCATGAGCAGCGCGACGGCCGCCCACGCGGGCAGTCCGGCCGCCAGCGAGATCATCGAGCAGGAGGCGAGAAAGGCCACGCCCGATCGCCGGTAGGCGAATCCGCCCGCCGCGGGGGAGTCGACGGCCCGGCTGGCGCGCACCTGGAACGCGATGACGATGACGGTGTTCACGAGCATCGTGCCCGAGATGAGCCAGCGCGGGGCGGTGACCGCTCCGACCAGCCAGAGCGGGATGGCCACGGTGAGGACCTTGAACTGGATGGCCATGATGCCGCCGAGGGCGGTGATCAGAAGGTACGGCCGGTCCCGGAGAGCGACCCAGCGCGGGCCGACGGTGGGCCCGGGCGCGACCGGCGGCAGAAGGACCAGGATCACCGCGGAGGCCGCGAAGGCGACGGCGTTGCCGACGACGAGAAGCTGATAGGCGGTGTGGGTGCCCACCTGTACCACCCAGCCCGCCAGCAGCGCGCCGAGGGAGATCCCGATATTGGTCACCGAGCGGAGATAGGCGCGGAACTGCTGCGGCCGGTCCCCGCCGTAATGGCGGATGAGGGGGCTGCGCGCGGCAAGTCCCGCCGCCTGGGCGCCGGTCGCCGCGCAGACCGCGAGGACGAAGAGCCAGAAGTCGTCGGCGAACACGAAACCCGCCGTCGCCGCCGTCCGGACGACGAGGGTGATCGCGTAGACGCCACGTGCGCCACGGGTGTCCGCGAGGCGGCCGACGGCGATGCCCAGCGCGAGCGAGAAGAACCCGGCGATGCCGAGCCCCAGTCCCACCTGGCTCGCCGGAAGGTGCACCGCCTGGGTGAAGTACAGGACTCCAGCGGTCAGGTAGAGGCCGCTGCCGAGCGTGTTGACGAAGTTCGAGGCGGCGATGACCCGTTGGGGTCCGGTGTCCGGCATCAAAGGGGGCATGGAGGGGCTCCGCGTCCGAGCAAGGAGTAAGGACCCGTCTAGCTTCTTGCATCTTACTTGCAAGAACAAGTGACTTGCGAAATCTGTGTTCTCGTACGCTCGGCGCATGCGCACGTATCGAAGGCGTGGCCGCCGACTCGCCCGTCGCGCCGGGGCGAGTGGTGCCGGACCGACTCCGGCTCCGGACGTGGCCGTTGCGGGGGCTGATCTCGTCCTCGTGGGGTTCTTCTCCGCCAGGCGCAAGGACTTCGCCGCGCTCATGGACGCCGCGGCCGGTGAGCTGACCGCGGGTGGCGGGCGGGTAGTGGGGCGGGTCGTTCAGCGTCGCGGCGTGTCGAGCGGCGGGGTGCGGAAGATGGCGTTGCCGTACTCCTCGCGCACCGTGTTCGGCAACGGAAAGGTGCGGGAGGCGGCCGAGCTCTGCGAGCGGACTCGAGCCGACGCGGTCGTCTTCCTGACGCCCCTGACGGAGCGTCAATGCCGGGTACTGTCCGAGATCTTCGGCTGTCCCGTGATACCCCTGGTCGACGTCCTCCCTGCCCCGGCCCCGTAGCGACGCTCAGGCGCCCGCCCGGGCGGGTGGCGCGCGCGGAGTCGGGAGTTCGGCATCGATGGCGCGCAGGTGACGGGGGCGACCGGGACGTTGGCGGGCGGCGTGAGATCCACGCCGCGGGCCTCCATTCGCTTGCTTATTGGTCGCACACTCAATAGCATCGCCGGTATGTCGTCAAGCGTCCAGCGCAAACGTGTTCGCAAATCCCCGGAAGCTCGGCGGGCGGAGATCGTCGAGGCCGCCGCAGGCGTTGCCCTGACCGAGGGGCTGGAGTGCGTCACCCTGCGGCGGATCGCCGAGGAACTCGACGTACGACCGGGGCTGATCAGCCACTACTTCCCCTCCGCGGAGGATCTGGTCGCCGAGGCCTTCGCCACGGCCGCCACCGGCGAGCTCGACGCGCTCCTGCCCGCCGACCGATCCGACGGGACCCCTACGCAGTACCTTGCCCGCTACTTCGCCCTGTCGGCCGGAGAGGCGTACGACGACATCAGCCGCCTCTGGATCAATGCCCGGCACCTCAGCCGCTACCGGCCCCTGCTGCGCGACCGGGTCGCCGAGGAGGAGCTCGCCTCCGACGACAGGCTCGAGGCACTCATTCGTGACGGCGTCGACACGGGGGAGTTCCGTACGGACGACCCCCGCGCGACGGCCATCCAGATCCTCGTCGTGCTCGACGGCCTCGGCGCCCACGCCAACACCGACCGCAGCAACCGCCCCGAGGTCGTGACCCGTATGGCCGTCACCACGGCGGAACGCGAACTCGGCCTGCCGAGCGGCACCCTCGACGCCGCCCCGGCCCTTCCGGACCCGACGGCTACGCCCTCCGGCGGGGCCGGCGCGGCGCCTTCCGACGCGACCGGCGCCGACGCATAGCCCGGCGAGGCCCCGCCCTCCGTGGCCTGGCGGGGCCACCGGATCGGCCACCGCCGGCATCGCCGACGGCCGCCCCACGCCCACCCCCCGCCTCTCCCGCCCCACGCCCGCCACCCCCCGCCTCTCCCGCCCCACCTCCGCTTCTTCCTGGAGCCCCCGTGCGTACCTCTCTCGTCCTGCTCTCCGCCCGCCTGCTCGACCCGGCCACCGGCCTCCTCCTGCCGGAGAGCGCCGTGGCCGTGGCCGGAGGGCGGATCTCCGCCCTGGGGGACGACCGAGAGATGCGCGCGCTCGCCGACTCCTCGACGACCGTCGTCGACCTCAAGGGAGCCGTCGTCACCCCCGGCCTGACCGACGGCCACCTCCACCCCGTCTCCGGCGCCGAGCTCACGCACGGCCTCGATCTGTCGGGCTGCACCGACCTCCACTCCGTACGCGAGGCCGTCGCCCGCGAGGTCAGGTCGCTCGAGCCCGGTGCGTGGCTGTTCGGCTGGGGCCTGGATCCCAACGTGTTCGGGGACCGGCCCGTCGAGTCGGCCGCCCTCGCTCCCGCACTGGACGGCGTACCGGCCCTCCTGCAGCTGTTCGACGCCCACTCCATGCTCGCCAGCCCCCGCGCCCTCGAACTCGCCTGCGTCGACGGGCCGCGGACCTTCGACCAAGCCGCCGAGGTCGTCTGCGACGACGCCGGCCGGCCCACCGGGCTGCTCCTGGAGGACGCCGCCTGCGAGCTCGTCGAGCGCGCCGCGCCGCAGCCCACGCACGCCGAACGCCGCGACCGCCTCGCCGCCGCGCTGCGCGCCATGGCCGCCGCCGGCCTCACCGGCGGGCACGCGATGGACGCCAACGGCGAGAGCCTCGCCCTCTACGCCGAACTCGACGCGGCCGGGGAACTGCCCCTGCGCCTGCGCGTCGCACCCTGGTGCCAGCCCGGCACCGACGCCGACGGGCTGCGCGCCCTGATCGAGCAGCAGGGCACCGGCGGCGCCCTCTGGCGGACCGCCGGCGTCAAACTCTTCATGGACGGCACGATCGACAACGGCACCGCCTGGCTGGAACACCCCGACTGCCACGGCGAGTCCACCCACGCCTTCTGGCCCGACCCCGCCGCCTACACCCACATCATCGGCGAACTGCACCGCGCGGGGGTGCCCACCGCCACCCACGCCATCGGCGACGCGGCCGTCCGGCACGTCCTCGACTCCGTCGAGAAGGCCCAGGCGGGTGACCGAAGCGGGGCACGGCACCGCATCGAGCACATCGAGAGCGTCCCGGACGACACACTGCGCCGCTTCGCCGAACTCGGTGTCATCGCGTCCATGCAGCCCACCCACTGCTGCGACTTCACCCGCGCCGACCACACCGACAACTGGTCCCGCCGCCTCGGCGAGGAGCGCGCCTCACGCGCCTGGCGCTGCCGCGACCTGCGGGACTCCGGAGCGTCCGTCGTCCTCGGATCCGACTGGCCCATCGCTCCCTTCCCGCCGCTGGGTGTCATGGCGGGCGCCCGGCACCGCCGCCCGAGCCGGGATCTCACCCAGCCCCCGCACGGCCCCGAGCAGGCGCTCACCCCGCTGGAAGCGCTGCAGGGCATGACCCTCGGCCCCGCGTTCGCGGCGGGCGAGGAGCACCAGGAGGGCCGGCCGGCCGTCGGCCATCGCGCGGACCTCACGGTCCTGGCCGACAACCCCCTCACCACCCCCGCCACCGACCTGCCGGATCTGCCGGTCCTGCTCACGGTCCTCGACGGCCGCCCCACCCACCGCGACCCGAGCCTGTGACCCGTAAGCCGGTCACCCGCCCCGCCCCCTGACCGGAACGGCCGCCGCCAACGGACGGCGGCCCCTCCGCCGCCCGTTCACTCCCCGAAGACGCACCTGCCTCCCACGTACGTGGCCTCGACCCGCAACCCCGCTAGTTCCAGGGCGGACACGGCGTACGGGTCACGGTCGAGGACGACCAGGTCGGCAAGGTGCCCCGGACGCAACGTCCCGGTGTCATCGAGTCCGTTCACGTACGCGGAACCGGCCGTGTACGCGGTGAGCGCGGTGGTGAGATCGAGCCGCTGACGCGGAAGGAAGATCCGCTCCGGGTCACCGCCCGGCTCGACCCGGTTGACCGCGACGTGGATGCCCTCGAGGGGAGCGGCGGAGCTGACGGGCCAGTCACTGCCGGCCGCCAGCCGCGCGCCGCTGCGGTGCAGATCCTGGAAGGGGTACTGCCAGGCCGCCCGCTCCGGGCCGAGGAAGGGGATCGTGAGCTCGTCCATCTGCGGCTCGTGGGCCGCCCACAGCGGCTGCAGGTTGGCGATCGCGCCGAGCCGCGCGAAGCGGCCGATGTCGTCGGGGTGCACGACCTGGAGATGGGCGAGGTGGTGGCGGTTGCCGCGCTGCCCGTTGGCCTTCCCTGCCGCCTCGACGGCGTCGAGGGCCTCACGGACGGCACGATCCCCGAGGGCGTGGAAGTGCACCTGGAAGTCGAGGGCGTCGAGGCGCGTGACGTGCTCGCGCAGCGCGAGGGGGTCGACGAAGCTCAGGCCGGTGTTGGCCGTGGCGCAGCCACAGGAGTCGAGGTACGGAGACGTCATCGCGGCCGTGAAGTTCTCGGCGACGCCGTCCTGCATGATCTTCACCGAGTCGGCGCGGAACCTGCCGTGGCGCAGCGCCGCGCGACGCTCCACGAGATGGGGGATCTGCTCGGCGCCGGCGTCCCGGTCCCACCACAGGGCACCGTTGACGCGGGCGGTCAGCAGACCGCGTTCGGCGGCCGTCAGATAGACCTGGGAGACGTCGGGATGTCCGCCGTACGAGCCGAGGATGGCGTCCTGCCAGGCGGTGATGCCGTACGCGTGCAGCAGCCGCTGGGCACGCTCGAGCCCGGCCAGCAGGTCCTGGTCGGTGGCCTCGGGCACGACCCTGCCGACCACGACGACCGCGCCCTCCTGCAACATGCCCGACGGGGTGCCGTCCGGCTCGCGTTCGATGCGCCCGTCGGCCGGGTCGGGCGTCGAGGCCGTCACCCCCGCCAGCTCCAGGGCCCGGGTGTTGGCCCAGGCGCCGTGGTGGTCCCGGTTGGTCAGCAGGACCGGACGATCAGGCACGAGCTCGTCGAGCATCTGCCGGGTCGGCAGACCTCCGGGGAAGCTCTCCATCGACCAGCCGGCGCCGGTGATCCACGGCCGCTCGGGATGTGCGGCGGCGTAGGCCGAGATCCGCCGCCGGTACTCGCCGAGGTCCGTGGTCCCCGACAGATCACAGGCGCCCAACTCCAGTCCGGCGTACACCGGATGCACGTGCGCGTCCTGGAAGCCCGGCAGCAGCGCCCGCCCGTCCAGCTCCACCACCCGCGTGCCCGGACCGACCAGCGCCCGCACCTCCTCGTCGCCGCCGACCGCGACGATCCGCTCTCCGGCGACCGCCAGGGCCGTGGCCCGGGGAGAGGAGGGATCCATGGTGAGGACGGCGCCTGAGATGAAGACGAGATCCGCGTGACGCATCGGGGAGTTGCTCCTTGACGAAGTCGTACAGGGTGAAGAGGTGCGTTCATGGTGAAGCGGTCGTTCATGGTGAAGCGGTCGTTCATGGCGAAGGGGCGCAGTGGTGACTCACGAGCGGACGAAGTAGGGCGCCCGCCGCCCGTACTTGGCCCACAGCGCGGCCGGGACCCCGGTGACCAGGATGACCACCGGTACGAGGGTGAGGAAGCGGCCGTTGTCGGCGGCGAAGGCGAAGTGGTCCGAGGAGGCCCACAGGCTGAAGATCATGTAGCCGCCGAGGCCGAGCAGGGCCAGCCCGGAGAGCACCGGCGTCACCACCGTCATCAGCAGCATGGCCGCACTCCGCCGGGCCTCCCCGGCGAAGGTGATCGCGCAGGCCAGGGCGGCGAAGGCGTAGAAGAGCGAGATCAGGATCCCGACGGAGGTGACGGATCCGACGATGATGTCCTGCAGACTGCCGAGTCCCGCCGACAGCAGGGCCAGGGCGGCGGCGAGCGCCGCGATCCGCAGCGTCGACAGGTGCGGGGTGCGGCGACGAGGGTGCAGGGCCGCCCAGCCGGAGCCGAGGACCCCGTCCCGGCTCATCGCCAGCGTCTGGCGGGCGGTGCCGATCAGGACCGACTGCACACAGGCGATGATCGAGAACAGCAGGACGACGGTGGTGACGGCCCGACCGAAGCTCCCGGCCGCCAGCTGTCCGAGATACGGCAGGCCACGCTCGCCGTTGGCCGCGAGCTCCTCGGGGCTCAGCGCCCGCTGGAAGGCGACGGACGCGAACAGGAACAGGCCCGCGACCGCGGCGAGTGACCACATGCCGGCCCGCCCGGAGGTACGCGCGTCGGTGTTCTCCTCCGTCACCGAGAACGCCGACTCCCAGCCCCAGTACATGAACACTGCCAGCAGAATGCCCATCGCCATCACGGAGGGGGAGGAGAACACGGTCGGCGAGAACCAGCCGAGGTCGAAGGAGGCCGCGTCGCCCGCGACGACGGCCCACAGACAGACCGCTAGAACCACCGCGAACTCGAGCACCAGCAGCACGAGCTGGAAGCGGGCTGCCGCCTCGACGCCGAGGACCGCCATGGCGGCGAGCCCGGCGAGTACGAGCAGCCCGACCGCCAGCGAGACGAGGACCGGGGCCTCGGCCAGTCGTACGCCGGCCACCCGGTGCAGGCCCAGCGAGTCCAGCGACAGCAGCGTGTACTGACCGGCCAGCGGGACCGCGTAGGCCAGGAACAGGACCTGCGTGACGATCGTGACCCAGCCGATCATGTAGCCGGGCAGCGGCCCCACTGCCCTGCCCACCCATACGTACGCCGTGCCGCAGTTCGCCTCGCGCTGGTTCAGCTTCGTGTACGCCAGCGCGATGCCCAGGATGGGCAGCAGACCGAGCAGGAAGGCCGCCGGGATTCCCACGCCCACCGAGGCGCCGATGATGCCGAGACCGATGCCGATGCTGAAGGTCGGGCTGATGTTGGACAGGGAGATCACGACGCCCTGCCGGACACCGAGCACCCGGGGCAGTGCGTCGTACGGAGCGGTGGGCGTCGACGGAGCGGTGGCCGTGGACGGATCCGATGCAGCGGACGGAGCGGACGGAGCGGACGGAGCGGGCTGAGTGGACGGAGCGGCGGCGACGGGCTGGGGCGGCTGACCGGACATGCGTCTCTCCTCGGCTTCGAGGGGTGGGTGGCGGCAGCGTGGCAGCTCCCCGACCATCGAGTCAACAGCGTTGACTACGATGTGTGCCGCGCTGGGGGAGACCAGACGGCACAATGAACCCGGTCGACGAGGGGAGCACACCGTGGCGTCACGGGCGATCAAGCGGACCGCGGACCCGAAGGGGAGCGGCGACGGCCGCCCACGCCCGTCACTCAGCCCGCGGATCATCGTCGAGGCCTGCCTGGAGCTGCTGGACGCCGAGGGCGGAGACGCGCTCACCTTCCGCAGGATCGGCACCCACCTGGGCGCGGACCCCACCGCGCTCTACCGGCACTTCCGCAACAAGGACGAGCTGCTCCTCGCCGTCGCCGACCGGCTGCTGGAGGAGAGCGTCGAGGGGTTCGAGCCGTCCGGCGACTGGCGTCGCACCCTGCGCGAACTGTTCATCCGCAGCCACCGGGTGTACCTGGCCCATCCCCACGTCGCCGTCCTGACCACCGCCCGCATCACCCGCCGCCCCGCGGAGATGCGCGTGATCGAGATGATCCTCGCCGCCCTCGCCGACGCCGGCTTCCCGCCCCACGAAGCCGTCCACCACTACCGGGCCCTGGTCGACACCATGCTGGCCTGGTCCTGCATGGGAGCCACGTACATCGCGCTCGACGCCGACACCCGGCACAAGGACGAATCCGCCTGGACGGGCGTCTACGCCACGGCCCCTGCCGCCACCCACCCCCACCTCGCAGCCGCGGCCCCCTACCTGGCGGCCGTCGACGACGAGGCCAACTTCCACTTCGCCCTGGACCTCATGCTGGAGGCCATCGCGACCCGGGCCCTGTCGCTCAGGCCCCGACCGGCCGACGACGAGTGACCCCTTCGAAGAGGGCCCTGGCACACCGCACGTAGCGGCGGACCTTCGTACTCAGGCGCGGTGCCGGATGCGCAAGGGCGGTTGAGTAGTCGCGCTCAGGCGGTGCGGGGTCCGGCAGCCCGACGATGGGGCACAGTCCGTGACCGTCAGGAAGGGCCCCGCATGCTCAGTCGCCTCGCCGCTGCCGTCGTTCCCGCCCTGGGGCGGCTGACCGTCACCACCGACATCCCGCGGGTTCCCGTGGGCGGCGCCGTGATCGTGGCCAACCACACCAGCCTCGCCGACCCCGTAGTGGTCCTCGCGGCGCTGCGTCGTATGGGCGTCGAGCCCGTCGTGCTGTGCGCCGCCGGTCTGTGGCGGATCCCGCTGCTCGGCCGCGCACTGACGCGCGAGGGGTACGTGCCCGTGCGCCGGGGCACCGCCAGGGCCGCCGAGGCCCTGACGGGGGCGGAGGCCGCACTGCGCGCCGGCCGTTGCGTCCTGGTGTACGGGGAGGGCTGCATCCCGTCCCGCCCGGACTCGGCGGACGCTCCGCCGCAGGCCTTCCGCAGCGGGCCGGCCCGCCTCGCGATCCGCGCCGGGGTGCCACTGGTCCCGCTCGGCCAGGCAGGTGCCCGCCGCATCACCTCCGGCAGCGCGGCCAAGCAGCTCGCCGGGCTGCTGACCGCGCCACTGCGCCGCCCCCGTCTGCACGTCCACCTCGGGGCGCCGCCGCAGTTGCCCGCGGACACTGCCTCCGCAACCGGCCTGGCTCGGCAGTCCGTGACGTCCGCCTGGCGCACTGCCGCAGACCGGCGCACGCGGACCGGCGCGCGGTGAGCGGGTTCGCATCGCTGACGGTCGGAGCGACCGTCCGGCGTCGCCCCGGGGCCGGGGCGGGCGCCACCCGTCAGCGCACGACCGAACGCGCCACGCGGAAGCCCACGTCGTCGACCCGGAACGTCGGGTGGCTGCGGCGGCGTGCGGATGCACGACAGCTCCAGTGTTCGTCGAACCAGCCACCGCCGCGCAACACCCGGTAGGACCCGTAGATTTCGGCGTCGTAGACGTCCCAGCGCCAGTCCCAGACGTTGCCGAACATGTCGTGCAGGCCCCAGGCGTTGGGCTGCCTGCCGCTCACTTCGTGCAGACGCTCGCCGGAGTTGTCGCGGTACCAGGCGATCTCGTCGAGGGGTCCGTATCGCAGTCCGGCCGATGCGGCGCGGCACGCGTGCTCCCACTCCGCCTCGGTCGGCAGCCGGTACCCGTCGGCCGACGCGTCCCACACGACGCCGTCGCCATCGCTGTCGCCATCGCCGCCGCCGTCTACGGTGATGCGATAGGCGGGTGTGAACCCTTCAGGTACCGGTTGGCCCAGCGGACAGCCCAGTTCGTCGACGTCGGCGGGAGCACCCATTCCGGATTCGCGTCACGCCTGTTCGCCGAGCGCCCCAGACAGGCGCTTCTCCAGTAGCTGGACTCGGGCCCGCAGGCGTGCGCTGCGGACCTGGGCATGGGCGAGGTCGGCCTGTAGCGCGGCAAGGCCGACCAGTAGGTGCCGCCTACCGGGTCCGCGGCGGCGGGCTGAAGCTCGGCGGCGTGGACCAGGGCAAGCAGATCGCGATGGCGATCGAGGAACGTGCGGGCCGCTGGCTCAAGGAGTGCCGCCGCGTCCATGTGGTCCCCTTCCTGGGACCCCGCCCCTCAACGCAGCGGGCGGCGACGCTCACCGGAGCTCCGTAGGCGCATAGCCAGGTACACCATGGCCGCGACGAGCACCACGATGCCGATGACGAGCAGGTAGAGCAGTCCTTCGGCGACGACGCCGATGATGCCCAGCACGATCGCCGCAATGACGAGTATCAGGAAGAGCGTCATATCGCAGGCACCTCCTCGATAGCCGGTCAACGGCGGGCGAGCTGCCGCTCGCCGTCCGCAACGGGCTGGTAGGGCAAGCCGTAGTGCGCGAAGACCGCCGCTTCGTCCTCGGCGGGCAGGACGTCATCCGTGCCGACCGCCGGGCACTTCTTCACCAGCGACTTGTCGTAGTCGACCTTGACGTACTCCGGGCCCGCGATCGCGCCAGTCAGCGGGACGAAGACCAGGTGGTGGCGGGTGGGCAGCCCGACCTGGACAGTAGCCATGGCCGGCTCGTCGGTGCTGGTGTCCACGTAGACCGCCTCGAGCACGCCGATCTTGTGGCCGCCCGCGTCGACGACGTCGTGGGTACGCCACTCTCGGACATCCGCGATCTGGATCATCCCGCTCCCTTCGCGCGGCGGTGTGACCGTTCCGGTGCAATGTCCAGCCTGCCTCGCAGAGCCCGCCCGCACCAACCTGCAGGGCCCTGCAGCATCAGCGACCCCCGGGGTGGCCGTGCGCCAGCCGATGACAGTGTCCGGGCGGTGACGGTGGGCGTTGGCGGGGTGAGGCGTGCGCGGGTCTGGACAGATCACACGGCGAGCTCTGGCGGGCCTTCCCGTCGCATTCCCTCCAGGCCGCCGTCGGGTAGCGGCCGGAGCAGGTTGCGCTGTGCATGAGACCGCCCGGATCGGCTTGAACGGATCCAGCGGGAACGGCTTGAGCAGCGGGTCAGTGCCCGCACATCTGGGACACCGCCGCAGCCCGCAGCCCGCAGCCCGCAGCCCGCAGCCCGCAGCCCGCAGCCCGCAGCACCGGGTCCGGCGCGTACGCCGCAGCCCGGGTCGCTGGGGCGGGACGCACGACGGTGGTCGTGCGTCCCGCCGCCCGGAACAACTCCTGCCACGAATCGTGCAACAACCCGCCACATGCTCCGGGATGGCGCCTTCCACGGACCGCATCCCCTCCGGGCTGTCGCCCAGAGGACGGCACTAACGGTGAGGATGGGTCTGGGTTCCTCGCCGTCCTAAGGACGATCGGTATCCGGCCCCGCGGTCCTTTGAACCGTTGCGGTCGGAGGTGGCCGCGGCCGATGCTTTGGAGCGTGCCGTCTCAGTTGTCGGGCGCTGAGGCCGGCGCCGGGGGTGGTGTGGAGGCGAGGCTGCCGAGGAGCTGGATCCGTTCCTCGGTCGGGGATCCGGCGGCACTTGTGTAGGCGAACATCGTCCATCCGGGGTAGTCGGGCAAGTTCAGGGCCTTGTAGATGAATTCGAGGTCGCCGACGTCGGGGTGGCGGATGTGCTTGGTGCCGCTGTTGTGCAGGCGGACGTCGTGGGCCGACCAGCGGCTGCCGAACGCGTCGCTGCGGGTCACCAGCTCGCCGATGAGGTCGGTCAGGTGCGTGTCGCGCGGGTTACGGCCTGCCGCCGTGCGCAGGGCCCGCGGCGGCGGCATCCGCCGCGTGCTCCCACCGTGGATAGAAGCTGCGCGCGGCGGGGCTGAGGAAAATGAACCGCGCGTTGTTGTTCCGGGCGTCCGGGTCGTCGAGCAGCGGTGCACCGCATCCCTCATCGACGGGTTCCGTCAGTTCGGCGGGGACGAAGCATTGCTCCAACGATCCTCTGAGCCGGACGCCGAAGGGGTGCTTCCCGCCTCCGGACCGAAAGCGGAGGATTCCGATCCGATCAGGTCGAGCAGGGCCGTCGCGTCGTGGTCGGGGGTGCCTGGTTCGGCCACATAGACGCCGAGTCGCTGGCCGGGGGTGCCCTCACGATGCATGCTCTGGCTGTTGAGCGTGAGGGTGCCGACCTGGGGGTGGTGGAAGGTCTTCTGGCTCTTCTTGCGTCCCGCGACCTCGTAACGCTCCCACACCTTGGCGAAGTCGGGGCTTTCCAGCAGGAGTTCGCCGACAAGGTGGGTGAGATCGGGTGCGTCCGGGTTGGCGCCGGCCTCGGCGCGCAGCCGGCCGACGCAGGTGCGGACCAGGGTGTCCCAGTCGGGGAAGAGCTCGCGGGCGGTGGGGTGCAGGAAGAGGTAGCGCGCCAGGTTGCGCTGCTTTACGGGCCACTCGGCGATGCCCGCGTACAGGGCCAGGCCGCCGGGATTCCAGGCGAGCAGGTCGAAGCTGCGACTGACGATGTAGGCCGGGCTGGGCCGCATCGTATTCGTCGCCGCTTGAATGCGCGGATGCCATGAATGCAGTGTCGCCTCGCCGCCACGGGTGCGGCAGCCGCGAGAGGAGCCCTGTCACACCCCCGCTGACCGCTCCCCGGCACAGCCCGCCCTGCCTGTTTGGCGCGTTGCGCGGCACTGTGGATGACATCCGGTTCATCACTTGCCCAGCCAGGGAGCACCCCCGCATGTCCGCAGTCCCCAGCACCACCGTCGCAGGCGCGGACCAGGCCCAGGCCCGAACGCCGCGCCGTCCCGGTGCTGCCGTGGCGCTGGGGGCCGCTCTCCTCGGCTTCTTCGTCATCACCCTGGACGCCTTGATCGTCAACGTGGCGCTGCCGTCGATCCGGGACAGTCTGGGCGGCGGCATCACGGGGCTGCAGTGGGTGATAGACGGCTACACGCTGATGTTCGCCGCTCTGCTGCTGTCGGCGGGCTCGCTGACCGACCGGCTCGGGGCACGCCGTACCTTCGGGGTGGGCCTGACCGTGTTCGTGGTGGCCTCCGCCGTGTGCGGTCTGGCGCCGAACCTCGGGGTGCTGGTCGGCGCGCGCCTCGTGCAGGGCGCCGGTGCGGCGGTGATCGTGCCCGCCTCGCTGGCGCTGATACGGGAGGCGTTCCCGGATGCGGGCCGGCGGGCGAAGGCGATCTCCGTATGGGCGGTGGGCGGTGCCGTCGGTTCCGCGGCGGGCCCGGTCGCGGGCGGTCTCCTCAGCCAGATCGACTGGCGGCTGATCTTCTTCGTCAATCTGCCCGTCGGCCTGATCGCCCTGTTCCTGCTGCTGAGCACCGCCCGCTCACCCCGCTCCGAGCCGGCGCCGTTCGACTGGACGGGCCAGCTCTCGGCGGTCGTGGCGATGGGCGCGCTGACGTTCGCGGCGATCGAGGTCGGTGCCGACGGCTTCACCGCACCCCAGGTGATCGTCTCGTTCGCCTTGGCCGTGGCAGCCGCTGCGGTGTTCGTGGTGGCGCAGGCCCGGGGGTCGCATCCCATGGTCGGCCTCGCGCTGCTGCGCGAGCGCACCATGGTGGTCACGGCGGCGATCGGCTTCGCCCTCAGTATCGGCTTCTACGGCATGATCTTCCTGCTCAGCCTGTATCTGCAGCAGGCCAAGGGGATGTCCGCGCTGGCCACAGGTCTGGCGTTCGTGCCGATGACCGTGCTGACCGCGTTCGTCAGCCCCACCGCGGCCTGGTTCGCCGCCAGGTTCGGCGCCCGTATGCCGGTGATCACGGGGCAGTTGGCCATGGTGGCCGGTCTGATCGTGCTGGTGCTCATGCCCGACTCCGCGCCGACCTGGCTCCTTGTCGCCGCGATGGTCCCGGTCGGAGCGGGCGGCTCGCTCGCCGTCCCCGTCCTGACCTCCCTGCTGCTCGACCATGTGGCTGCCGAGCGGGCCGGTACGGCCAGCGGTGTACTGAACACATCCCGTCAGGTCGGCGGCGCCCTGGCGATCGCGGTCTTCGGCGCGCTCATCGCCGACCGGGGCCACTTCGCGGCCGGCGTGGACACCAGCCTGCTCATCGGTGCCGCCGCCATTTCGCTCACCACCGCGGCAAGCTTCCTGCTCCGCCCCGCCTCCCGCCCGTGAACAAACACGCACCCTCCACCCCGTACGAAAGGGACACCTCATGCAGTACGTCACCCTCAACAACGGCGTTCAGATGCCGATCCTCGGCTTCGGCGTCTACCAGATCCCGGCCGAGGAGACCGAACAGGCCGTCAGTGCGGCCCTCGCGGCCGGCTACCGCCTGCTCGACACCGCCGCCGCGTACGGAAACGAAGAGGCTGTGGGCCGCGCGATCAAGAGCAGTGGCATTCCGCGCGAGGAACTGTTCGTCACCACGAAGCTGTGGGTCCAGGACGCACCCGCCGAGGACAACACCCGGCGCGCCTTCGAGGCGTCGCTGGCCAAGCTGGGTCTGGACTACGTCGACCTCTACCTGATGCACCAGCCGTACGGCGATGTGTACGGCCAGTGGCGCGCCATGGAGACGGCGTACGGCGAGGGCCGGGCGAAGGCGATCGGTGTCGCCAACTTCTACCCCGACCGCCTCGTCGACCTCATCCTCAACAACGAGGTCACCCCGGCGGTCGACCAGATCGAGACCCACCCCTTCTTCCAGCGCACCGCCGACCAGGACCTCATGCGCGAGCACGGCGTGCAGATCCAGTCCTGGGGCGGCTTCGCCGAGGGCAAGAACGACCTGTTCACCAACCTGCTGCTGGCCGGGATCGGCAAGGAGTACGGCAAGTCCGTGGCGCAGGTGGTGCTCCGCTGGCTGACCCAGCGCGGCGTCGTCGCGATCCCCAAGTCGGTGCGGCCCGAGCGCATGGCGGAGAACCTCGACGTCTTCGACTTCGAGCTCACCGACGACCAGATGGCCGCCATCGCCACTCTGGAATCCGGTGCCTCGCTGTTCTTCGACCACCGCGACCCCGCCATGGTCGACTGGCTCGCCAAGCGCCGCCTTGACGGCTGACACCTGTTGGCGCAGTTCATCCCGAAGGGCCATGTCCCACAAGCAGGGCATCACCGACGTGCTCATGGTCGGCGCGACCGGCAGCATCGGACAGTTCGCGGTGCAAGCCGCGCAACGGCACGGCCTGCACCCGCGGGCGCTGGTACGCGACGTGCGGCGAGCCGAGCAACTGCTCCCCGGTGTCGAACCGGTGCAGGGACATCTCGAGGATCCCGCCTCCCTGAGGCGCGCGGTCCGTGGGGTGGGCGTGCTCGTCCTCACCCACGCTCCGGTGGCGACTCCCGCCCGGGTGCCCGGGCGCACATCGGCTACGGCGGCGTACGCAACATCCTGTGGGCCCTCGACGGTGTCCGGCCGCGCATCGCGCTGATGACCTCCATCTAAGCCACGCGCAGCGACGTCCCCGGGGCCACCCCGTGGAAGCGCCGCTCCGAGCGCCTCCTTGAGCGCGGGCACAGGTATCGACCTCGCACGACGGCGTGCAACGAGGCAATCCACACCATGCATTCCGAGAAGGGCTTGTGCGTGAGTCCGAAGTACAAGGCGATCGTCCTGATCGCTGTTGCCGCCCTGAGCGTGGCGGCACTCGTCTTCGTAAATCTGCACCATGTACGGGACGCGGGGCGCCCGGTGACCGAGGTGGAGTCCTGGTGATGCTACGCAAGCTTTTGTTCTGGGGCTTCGCGGTCGTGTTTCCGCTCCCTTTGATCCTCACCTACAACGTTCAGGGCACCGCACCTGGGCCGCTGAAGTACTACATCTTCCTCGGTCTCGCCGCCTATTCGTGGTGGCTGCTGTCCATCCTGCTGAGCGTGCGGCCGCCCTGGCTGGACCGCCTCGTGGGGCTACCGGCCATCTACGGCCTCCATGGGATGCTCGGCATCCTGGCGATCGTCGCGGCCTATCTGCACCGGGACCTCTCGTACTCGCCGAGCCAACTGGCCGGCGACCTGGGCAATTGGGGCTTCAACGGAGCGCTGGCCATTCTGTGCTACTCCGTGTTCTTCATGAGCGGGTGGCTGGTCGACAGGTCGAGGCTGCTGCAGAAGATCAAGAGGCTTCTCGAAGTCGTCTTCCGACGCCAGCTCTCCGTATGGATTCACCGGCTCAATCTGATGATCGTCGCGATGATCTGGCTCCACGTCCATCTGCTCGTGCGAGTGAACCAGTACTTCGCGTTCATGACGCTCTTCGATCTCTACACCGTGGTGGTGCTGAGCATCTACGTCTGGAAGAAGTGGATCGCCCCCGACGCGTATCTGATGGGAACCGTCACCGTCAATGATGCGCGCGGCAGTTCAACCCGCAGGATTTCGATGGACCTTGACCGCAAGGCGACGATGTTGCAGCCGGGCGACTCCTTCTTCCTCAGCTTCCAGAGGTCCACGTCGGTGAGCAGAGAATGGCATCCCTTCTCCGTGACCGACGACAACCAGGAAACTCTGTCGTTCACCATTCGTCAGCACGGAGACTTCACCCGGCGCCTCGGCGACCTCGAGTCAGGGACCCGCGTGCGCCTTGAAGGTCCCTTCGGCCGTTTCGATGCGATCGTGCAGAGCCGGGACCCTGAGGCACCGTTGGTCTTCATCGGGCTGGGCGCCGGCGTGGCACCGCTGCTCAGCTTGGCAGCAGCCCACCACACCACACGGGACATCCACCTACTCTGGGCCGTGCGCAGCCCTGAAGACGCCTACTACCGCGACGTGCTCAAGGAGTACGAGTCGGCGCCGGGAAGCCGCCTGCGGGTCACCAGCAGGGTCGGCCGGTTCCACCGCGAGGATCTCGCCGAATCCTTGCCGGTAGAGGCCATTTCGAAGGGTGAATTCTTCATTGTGGGCCCGAATCCAGCCGTATTGGCCAACCAGCGCCTGCTGTGGCGCATGAGGGTCTCCCCCCGGCGAATACACCAGGAACGACTCACCATGTAGCGGGTCAACGCCAACCACCCCGCCCCCACACCGAAGATACGGAGCATGCAAGATGACGCCCACGACCCGTCGTAAATTTCTCGGCCTGGCCGCCGCCGTACTGGCGGGAGCCGGAGGCTGCGCGGTGGGAGGCGCCGACAACGGTTCCAGCAAGTCGGCGTCGACCTCGAAAGCCGCCCCTCCACTGGGCAAGTCGCGCACGCTGGTCGCCTACTTCTCTGTGCCTGAGACCGATGACCCGGACGGCATGACCGAGGACGAAGCCAACAGCACCCACGTCGTGGACGGCGAAGTCATAGGAAACACGCAGTACGTCGCGCAGATCATCGGGCAGCGTACCGGCGCCGAGTTGTTCCGCATCGAGACCGCAAGAGAGCTTCCCCGTGATCACGGCAGGCTCGAAGAGATCGCACTGGACCTGCAAGAAGCAGGTGCGCGTCCGGTACTCAAGGCTCTCATCCCGAACCTTGATGACTATGACACCGTGTTCATCGGATATCCGATCTGGTGGTACGACCTGCCGATGCCGATGTACACCTTCCTGGAGGAACATGACTTCACCGGGAAGAACATCATTCTGTTCAGCACCCATGGAGGAAGCCGCCTGTCGGGAACCGATGACACCATCGCTGAAGCGCTTCCCGACGCCACAGTGATGGACAACGCGCTCTCGATCTCTCGGGATGACATGGATGGTGCCGCGAAGCAGGTGCGGGACTGGCTCGACAGCCTCGGCTGAGAAGCGATGGGGGCAACTCTTGACGGCTCACGCACCGACGGCCCGGACCCCCGATCACGCTGGGGTCCGGGCCGTCGGTGCGTCGTTACTTCGCGGCATCGGTGAACCAGCGGTCCGGGTCGTCCACAAAGCCCTCGTGCTCTATGCCGACGCTGTGCTCGTTCCACTCCCGATTGCCCGCGTGGTAGGCGACATCGGCCTCGCGAACCGTCTGGGCGACCTGCACGTCGGAGGCACGGACCACGTAATGCGCGGCGGCCCGGTGCTGGGGGTCTTGGGAAGCCCGGGTGGCATCGGTGAAACGGGACTGGGTGACGTGGACGACGATCCGGTCGATGGAATAGTCGTCAGGTCGGCCGGCGTAGCGGAAGTTGGCGTCGGACGCAGCGACCCATTGGCCGGTGGCCTGGTCCACGACGCCAGTTCTGTCGACCCTGCGCACATCGGAAGCCTCGATGCCGACAGCGACCGCCGCGATGCCGAGGAACCCGACGAGCATGGCGCCCGTGCCGACGAGGACGCCACGACGGCTGGGGGCACGGCCATGCGTCACCTGGCGGCCTCGGTCTTGATCCGCTCCAGGGCGTCGTTGAATCCTTGAGGGGTGCCGCTGTTGCCCGCGACGCGGTCCAGTGCGACGTCATCGATGTCCCTGCCGGTCACCAGCGCCGGGACCGCCTCCGCGAAGCGCCGCTGGAAGCCGAGTGACGTCTCGTTCGTCGCGTGCGGGGTGACGCTGACATCGGCGATCACGTCGCCGTCGAGGGTGACGGTCACCCCGATGCTGGAGTCCTGGCTTCCGTATTCGCCGTCGGCGCTGTACTCGCCGTCCCTGTAGGCGACTTCATCGCTCGACGTGCCGGACGGTGCGGCACTCGGTGTGGAGGTGGATGAGGACGGTCCGCCCTGCTCGTTCGCCGTCGCGCATCCGGCAACGGCCGCGGAGACGGTGAGTCCGACCACGACCGTGGTGATCTTCTTGCTGAGGGCTGCCATGTCTTTCCCTTTCGTTCGCTGGGGTTTGGTTCGGTGCCGCGGGGCGCTCAGGGGAAGAGCTCGCCGTCGAAGTTCTGTGAGGTCTCGGCGCGTCCGTCGGCGTACATCCGCGCGTACGCGAACCGGAAGTCGCGCGCGAGCCGGCCCGGGTCTGTGAAGAAGAGCGCCGTCGCGAGCCCGTCCGCGACGGCGGCCTCGTCGGCCAGGACCCAGGTGGCCACCACCCGCCGGGTCGGGAGGCCCGTCCTGCCGTCGAGCACGTGATGCAGTCCGTCGCCCCAGGCGCGTCGGCCGATCCCGGAGGCGCACAGTGCGCCTTCTCGCAGATCGGCCACGCCGATCACACGGCGAGGGTTGAACGGGTCCTGCAGGCCGACCCGGGTCGGCTGCTGGCCTGCATGCCGCAGGTCGCCGCCGGCGTCGACGACGTGGCGCGTAAAGCCCGCGTCGTGCAGAAGCAGCGAGACGATGTCGACCAGATACCCCTTGCCCGCGGCTCCGACATCGATCACCAGTGGGCGCCGGGTGACCAGTGTCGTGCCCTCCCGGACCACGTCCGTGGCCCAGGCAGCACGTCCCCGGGCCCGCTCTGCGGCCCGCACTGGTTCGGGGGCGGGGGTGAGCGAGTACGACGCGTCGTACCCCAGGACCTCCAGGTCCCGGCCGACGAGAGGGTCAACCGCCCCGCCGGTCGCCGTGTGCAGGCGGTCGTACAGGTCGAAGAGGCGGGTCGAGTCTCCCGGGAACTCGAACCCTCCGCCTTCGCGGGCGGCGGCGATGCGAGACACGAGCGATTCGGGATGAAATCGCGAGTAGGTGACGTCGAAGCACCGGATGCGGTCGAGTATGCGGGAGCGCAGCAAATCCGGAATTGCCCCATCGGTTTCAATCTTCCATTGCGTACCGATGGCGTCGAAGGTGAATGCTGCACTCGTCATCGTTCCAGGGTGCCTGTCTCCATTGCTTCCAGGTAGGCCGCGTTCAGCCAGGGAGCAGCAAGGGGGGTAGTGACACGGCCCCCCTCCGAGTCACGTTCCCGAGTGCATCTCTTGGTACGTTCTTTTGTCGAGTCAATGCGAATCCTCAACGAATTCCCGTTACCGAGAAAGGCTTAAATCCACGTGCCCAGAAATCCTCGCGTGCCCAGGAGCTGCTGGGCGATCTCGCACCAGGAGTGCGGCACATCATGAGCCGATGACGCCGGAGGGGCGGGAGGGCTTCCAGACCCTCTTCCTGCGCCGCCACTCCGCCGTGCACACCCTCGACCGGCCGCGCCGCGGCGCCGCGGCCGGTACGACCGACGTGGCCGAGGTGGACGCGCGATCAGCGAATGCGGGGCAGAAGGCGCTGACGGCGGCCACCCGGACACCACGTCCCAGCATCCGGCAGACTTGGCGTATGGAGCCTGCAGCCAAGGACACCAAGATCACCACTGGGGACACTCTCAGCAACCTCGGTGCCTATCTGCGGGCCCGTCGCGCGCAGGTCACCCCCCAGGAGGCCGGGCTGCCCACGGCGCCCGGCCCGCGCCGCACCCCGGGACTGCGCCGGGAGGAACTCGCCACCCTGGCCGGGATCAGCATCGATTACTACGTACGCCTGGAGCGCGGCAAGGAGACCCGCCCAAGCCCGTCCGTCATCGACGCCCTCGCCCGCGCCCTGCGCCTCGACCCGTCCGAGCACCGGCATCTGCGCGAGCTGGTCACCCACGCCGCCTATGCTCCCGAGCCGCCGCCCGCACCCAGCAGTGCCGTGCGCCCGCAGCTGCTGACGCTCCTCGAGTCCGTACGTCCGAACCCGGCCTGGGTCCTCGGCCGCACCCTGGACCTGCTCGCCTGCAATCCTGGCGTGCTCCGCCTCTTCGCAGGCATGGACGACTGGCCGCCGCAGCTACGGAACTTCGGCCGTTACGCCTTCCTCCACCCGCTCTCCCGGGAGGTGCTCGACGACTGGGACGAGCAGGCCCGCGCCTGCGTCGCCAGGCTGCGAGCACTGGCCGGCACCGAGCCGGACGCCCCGGATCTGATCGAGCTGGTCGACGAACTCCTGGTGAAGAGCCGTGACTTCGCCGATCTGTGGGACCGCTTCGACGTCAAGCCGCACGTCCCGGGCCCCAAAACCTTCCACCACCCCGAGGTCGGGGACCTCCGCCTCGGCTTCGAGACGATGCCGCTGGACCACAGCCCGAAACAGCGCTTCGTCGTCCTCTTCGCCGAGCCGGGCAGCCCCGACCACGACAAGCTGGTCCTGCTCGACGCCGACCGCGACGAAAGGCGCTCCCTGCCCGGCGGGGCCGGCGAGGGCCAGGTCTGACTCCTCGGTGTCGAGCGGCGGCGCGAACCGCAGATGCAGACACAGGCGGAGAGAATGCGCCGAGCTGGGGAAGGGGCGGCTGCGACGACTTACCGGGGCATGTCGACGATGAGTGTCTCCCCACCCTTGGGCAGCGTGAAGTACAAGCAGCCGTTGAGTAGTTGGACCTGGCGGTGTAGACGGATGACGCCATGCTGGAAGTCGACGTCCTCCGGCGAGATGCCCAAGACCTCCCCTTGGCGCAGCCCGCACCCAGCGCCGAGATGACGTCCCGCACCCGCTGTGCGGTCTCCAGCACGCATGCCTCCCGCAGGTCCTCCGGCACCTTGGGCGCACGCAGCGACTTGGCACGCATCGGGTTGCACACAAGGCGTACGCGCTCGTCGACCTGCTTGCCCGTGCCCGGCGCGCCCCGTACGCCCGCCTTCCAGAATGGCGTGACGTAGGCGGCGATGGTGATGGATACGTCGCGCGGATCGACGACACGCGTTCGCGGCTTGGCGCACGGCGGGTGGGCCGCGCCGGCTTCGGCTCCGTCGGCTCTGTGGCGGCGGTGGCTGTCGGCTCAATCGAGGGTGGCGAGATGATCGGCGTCGCCGCCGCGCCACTCGATGAGGAAGATGGTCGCGTCGTCGCTGGTGACGCCGCCTCGTTCCTGCTTCAGGGCGTGGGAGAGCGCGCGCACCACCGGCCGCACCGCCGTGTGGTCCCGGACGGCTCGGTTGGTCAACTCGATGAGTTGCTCCTCACCGAACTCTTCCCCACCGGGTTGATGCTCTTCGATCAGGCCATCGGTGAAACACAGCAGCCGGTCCCCGGGCTGCAGCAGCCGCTCGCTGACCACCGGCTCCTCACCGCCGAAGCCGACCGGCAACGTGGTCGGGCTCTCCAACCGGTCCACCACGGCGCGGCCACGGATCAGCAGCGGCGACGGGTGGCCGGCATTGACCCATTGCAATATGCCCGTAGAGATGTTCAGACACATCATCTGGGCGGTGACGAAGTGGTCGTGGCCGAACTGCTCATTGAGCTTCTTCGAGTTGGCCACCGATCGGGTGATTGCGACTGAGCGCTTCAGTGTCGAGTGGGCGGCTGCAGCGTCCGGTGCCAGCAGCTTGGTGAGCCGGGACAAGGGGCCGCTCGAAGCTTGCCGGCCTGAACGCCAACCCGGCGGCAAGGCCGGTGAGCGACGATCAAGCTGTTGTCAGCCGCTGGTTCTAAGGTCGGCCCTATGACATCAGACCTGGTCCAGGACTCATGGACTCGCATCGACGCGTGGCTGCGCGAGCACGCGCCCCGCACGTTTGCCACGCTTCGGCCGCCTGCAGGCGGCGAGGAGATCGCAGCAGCGCAACAGGAACTGGGGGTCACCTTTCCTCCGGACCTGGTCGCTTCACTCCTCCGGCACAACGGGGCGCTGGAGGGACCTGAGGCTTTCCGCTTCAGCACGGGCGACCGGCTGCTCGGAGTGAGCGGAATCCTCGGGGACACCGGGTTCATGCGCGGCATCGACCAGGGCCTCGGCGGGGAGACCGAGGGCTACTGGGTTCACGATTACGTGAAGTTCGGTTCTTACGACGTGACGTCGGACGGTCTTCTGATGGATTGCCGTACCGGGCGGGACTCCTTCGGTGTGATCGGACGGTTCTTCGACGAGACCGGCACCAGTTTCGGGCAGGCCGACTCGCTGGGTGAGTATCTGGCCGAACTGGCCGGCACGCTTGAGCGCGGCCAGGACGCCGGTGTCGTCACCTTCAACGGCCGGCTGTTCTGGGAGGCGCGTCCGCCTGCCAGGCCGCAGTACAGTGCCGACGAGCCCCTTCCCGCACCGGATGAGCAGCTGCCAGAGCTGGACCTGTCCCACAGTCCCACCGACCTCCTCCATGTGAGCCACCTGGACGGGCATGAGGAACTCGGTGCGCTGATCGCAGTCCTGCCGTATGAGCAGGTGGTCGACGCCGCGCGGAAGCAGCTGCGCAGACTGGCGGTCGAAACGGGTCTGAACAATTACCCGGAGGTCAAGACAGCCCTGGACGCGTGGGAGTGCGGTGTGGCCCTGCCGCAGCCTGACCAGACCGGCCCGCTCGCCTTGCGACTCCGCGCGGTGCTCGCACAGGCCGACACCGGCCGAGACCACACGCGCAGGTGGGCCGCGGAGAAGATAGCCCTCGGGATCTGGGGGTCCCCGTACAGGTCCGTGTGCGAGAGCGCGGAGACCCGGAGTCACTTCACTCTCGATTGGCGTGCGGATCTGCATGCGGACCTTGGCAATCAGCCCCTGCCACCGATACCTGACGACCGATTCTGGGGGGCGCTGCGCAACCCCGCCATCGACTCCAGTTGGTACGCGGCCCAGTACAGCCAAGATCAGGACTGACCCCAGGGGTTTCGGTTCCGCGTGAGCGCTTCATGTGGCAGTTATAGCCAGACGAAGCGCTCACTAAGGATCTTCAGCGCTGCCTCCAGCGTGAGGATGGCCTTGACGATTGACGTCATGCGGTTGGGGCTGCACCGGGACCTGCGGAAGATCCGCCAGGACTTCAGGCTCGCGACACCGCGTTCAACGGGCGCTCGTGCTGGACAGCGCCCGGTTGAGGGTCTTTTCGGTGGGAGTGAGTTCCTGGAGTGGCTTGCGTTTGATGCCGGTCGTCAGCCACGGTCCTGCGCCTTGGTAGGCGAGATCGGCCAGGATGGGAACGCCCTGGCGCTCGCAGATCCGGATGATCTGGTGGGTGCGGGCGGCGGTCAGGTCGTGTGTGCGGCCCGGCAGGGCGGGCGAGGGCCACAGCAGTCGGCCGCAGGGGTCGGTGACGACCTGCACGTTCACTCCGTGGCGCCGGTGTTTTTGGGAGTAGTCGGCCCGGCCGTTGCCGACCCGGTCGCACTCGGCGAGGGTTCCGTCGAGCAGGATGAAGTCGGGATCGTGCTCGCGCAGCGTCTTGAGTAGACCCGGTGCTCGTTCGGCGAGCAGGTCGACGACCGTGCGGGTGTAGGCGTGGGCGGTGGACTCGCTGATCCCGAACCCGGCGGCGATCTTCGCCAGAGTGGTGTGCTCTCGTAGGTACACCAGTGCCACCATCGCCCGCTGGGACGGACGGAGCTTGCAGCGCCGGTCGCCCTCACGGGTGACAACCAGCATGGTGACCCACTCCACGAGCGCATGCGGTAGGTCAAGTGCGGCAGGATGGATGACCAACGAGGCCCCCCGAGCAACGTGATGGAGACGTCAGACATCTCGATCAACAGCTCGGGGGCCTCGTTCGTTGCGCTTCACGAATATCACCCGATCGGTGGCCAACTCGAAGAAGCTCATTGATGGCCCTGTCTATGAATGCATACACCTGGGACAGACCGGTGTTGGCCCGTCGCGCGTGGCGGTAGGCGCCGATGGCCACCGTTGCCATGGTCGCCGCGTCCAGGCCGTGGCCCATCGCGTCGATCATGGCCACATGAAGGACGTCGCCGTTGAGGGCGTAGTCGAAACTGTCGCCGGCCACGTCGTACGCGGGCTCCAGGATTCCGGCCACCTCGACCTGCGGAACAGTCATCGACAGCGGAGGCAGCAATGACCACTGGATCTCTGCCGCCACGCTCATCGGGGCTCTGCGTCGGGCCTGGAAGAACAGGTCGGTGTAGGCGTCCTTGGTGACGATCATGTCTGCGACCAGCCCGGCGAGCCTGCGCAGAACCGCCGGTCGTCGTCGTCGACGCTGTCCAGGGTGACGGCCATCGCCCCGACCTGGTCACTGCCGTCCAGCAGCGGCAGATACATCCGCACGGTGCCGTCCTGCGGTACCTCTACCGTTGTGCGGCTCAGGAACGCCTCGCCTGCGGGTGAGCCCTCCACCGGTTCGGGGTCACCGACCATCAGCCCCCGGCCCGGCAGCGGCACCAGCAGCATCTGCTCGTAGTCCTGCAAGAGGATCGAGACGTCCCGGCCACCGACCCGGGCCACCTCTTCCGCAACGAGCGGGGCGATCCACTGCGGCGGCATCTCGTGAGCCCGGTCCAGCAGCAAACCCAGCAACCGCTCACCAAACCCCTCCGACCGGTCCACCCCGAACTTGCCCGGCTTTCGCCCGCCTTCGGACATCGGTGCTTGCATCCCTTCGTGGCGCGGCATGGAAATTCAGTGGGCGGTTGTGTGGAGCCGGTACGAGGCGGTTCCAGCCCGGATGGGGAGCAGCTTCCCCCTCCCTCCAGGCGCCGCCATCCACTCGAGCGAACGTTCGCATGCCCCGTACGCACAGGGCTCTCGCGCGACAGTGATCAACCCATACAGCCTGACACCGCCAACCGGCCCAACCAGACGATTAATCCAGAGGCGGCATGTCCCACCCGGCCAGAACAGCCGGCATGCATAGTCCCCTGCTCGAACGGGTCCTCCTCCCGCGACCCACCAACCGCTGGAAGCCCGGCAGATACGAGGCGGCAGCGACAGGGTCGGACTTCTGCTCCGCATTCCTCGCCCTTCCGGCGGAGGTGGATTGTCCGCGGAGTTGATCCAGCTGCGTGGGCTGCCCGGACACAGTGAAGGCATGACAACCCACACGGCGCACAGCAACACGACAGCGATAGAGCGGCCCGTTCCCCGGTGGGCTGAGCGCGCAGCCCACGCGATACCTTTGGTCGCGCTGCCTGTCTGCCTGTGGCGTCTGCCCATCGCCTTCGGCTACGGCATGGGCGGGGAGGTCCTGCCCCCGTCACCGTGGAACATTCCCTACGTCGTCGGACTCAGCGTTCTGTCCGAGGCATTCGCCCTGCTCAGCTTCGGCCTGGTCCGCCGGTGGGGAGAGGTCGTGCCCACCTGGGTCCCCAAGCTGGGCGGCAGACGCATTCCGCCCTTCGCGGCGATCCTCCCCGCGACGATCAGTGGCCTCTTCTTCACCACCCTGATGGTCCACTGGGCGTTCGGGGCCTTCCGCCTCGGCGGTGCCGACGGCTTCCCGTACGCCGAGGGCTGGGACGTGCTGGCGATGACGGTCAGTGGCCTGTTCACCTTGTGGGGGCCCCTCCTGCTGGCACTGACGTTCGCGTATCACCGCCGCAGGTGCGGATAGGGAGCACGTCGCCGACTGGTCCCTTGAAGGCATGGGACGAAAGCAGGGTGCGGCGGTCCTTGGACGGGATGGGCGGGCCGTAGTGACGGCCGTACGGCAGGCCGGCCGTCGTCGGGTACACCGCGTCCGCGTGCCGGCTGATCCAGCTGCCCAGGCTCTCGAGACGCTGAACGTGCTCGGGGAGGATCGTGCCGTCCTGCTTCAGTCCGGTGTTCAGGGGCAGGTTGCCGCCGTGGCCGATGGTCTCGGTGAAGACCCGGACCAGTTCACGCACCGACTGGATGATGTCGTACGTCCCTGTCAGGACAGGGCGTCGGCGACGACCGAGGCCGCGTCGGCGATGAGTTGGTTGTCGTAACGGGCGTTCTGCTGAAGGCGGTTGGACATGACGGCCAGGACGATGGGCGCACGTCCCGGAGGCCACGCGACGGCGATGTCGTTCCGCGTGCCGTACGTGCTGCCGGCCCCGGACTTGTTGCCGATCACCCATTCCTCGGGCATCCCGGCCCGGATGAGTTCCGCGCCCGTGGTGGTCGTCTTCAACCAGGTCGTCAGCCGGCCGCGTTCCTCGGCGGCGAGGACGTCACCCACGACCAGCGCCCGGAGATCCTGGGCGAGGGCCCGCGGTGTGCTGGTGTCGCGGATCGCGCCCGGTGTCCACTGGTTCAGCTCTGGCTCGCGCCGCTCCATCTGTGTGACCTGGTCGCCCCATCCCTCGAGCATCGCGTCGAGCCCCTGGGGGCCGCCGAGTTCATCGAGAAGAAGGTTGGCCGCGGTGTTGTCGCCGTGGCGCACGGCCGCTTCGCAGAGGGCATCGAGGCTCATCCCCGTACCCACGTGCTTCTCGGTGACGGGGGAGGGGTCCACCAGATCGCGCGGGGAGTAGGTGACCACCTTGCCCATGCCGCCCGAAGTGCGCGTGCGCAGCACGGCGCCGGCGGCGAGGGCCTTGAAGGTGGAGGCGTAGGGAAAGCGGGCGTTGTCGTTGTACGTGACCTCGCGACCGCTCCCGGTGTCGAGGGCGTACACACCCAACCGCGCGTCGTACGTGCGCTCGAGTTGCTTCAGCCGCGCCCCTGCCGGCTGGGCAGCCGCAGTGGTGGCGGACGCTCGCGGTGGTGAGGCCGGCGAGGTCGCGGTGGCCGGGCCGTCGGCCTGGCCGCAGGCCCCGAGCGGGAGAAGGGCGGCCAGGACGGAGACCGCGGCGAGTAAGCGGCGCGGGGCGCGAGTGCGGCGGAGCGTGCGGGTGCGGACGTACGGCATGGCTTCAACCTACCGACCCCGGCGCCAGCCGTGACGAAGGGCAGGGCGCATGCCGGGCTTCGGACCCGCCCCAGGGCTCCATCCGCCCCAGGGCTCACTCCGTGCCGAGCTGCTCAGGGACTCAGCGGTTACGGGACTCGGCGCCCCGGACGGTTGCAGTCACAGTGCGACAGGCGGAGTCCGGCGCCGCCGCCTGCACCCAACCGACCCAGCCGGAGGGCGGGCGCGGGGACCAGTGCTCTTCGGCTTCGTTCCTGAGTTCGGCGAGGGCCTGTACCCGGTCCACCGTGGGCGGCACGAACCGCCCGCCCGCCACTCGTACATGCTCCTCCCAGCGGTCCTGCCAGAACTCGACCGTCCAGCCCGGCCAGCGGGATGCCATCTCGCCGGCTCCCGCGACGGCGCTGAGCAGCCACCAGCCGACCCGTCGCCGCGCGGGATCGACATGGATGCCCGAGTCGGCGGCAACCGCGCACCGGCCGTGGGCCGGAGCGTCGGCGAGCCGGTCGAGAAGGGCAGGCCCTTCGGCGATCGGGTGGTCGTTGACGGCGGAGAGCAGATGGCAGCGGTCGGCGCCGATCGTGACGACGCGGACAAGAGGATCGCGTTCCACCAGCTCCTCGTCGCCGAGGTCCAGAGCCAGCTCCAGGCAGAGGGACGGATGACGGTAACGCACCTCCTCCGGGTCCAGCCCCAGACAGGTGGCGAGCTCGGCCGGCCCGTCGTACGTCCAGCGCAGCTCCCAGCCGGGCCACGCACGATGCAGCACCTCCCACATGGCCGCCCGATGACGCATCTGTGTGATCGGGCCTTCCCAGGCGAAGAGGAGGAGTGTCCTGCGCCGCAGATCGATCAGCACTGCGGCCTCGCAACAACCGTCGTCGCGCCACCGTCCCGGCACCTGGCTGCGTGCGCGGAGCAGCGGCACGACGACATCGGGCCCCGCGAGCAGGTCGAGGTCGAGCCCCACCGCTCCGAAGCGTGCCTCGTACACCTCGTGACTGCCGTCACCGCCGTCCTCCGGCACCACCACATACGTCGCCCAGTTGGCCATGCCGCGCATGATCCCCCGCGAGGGGCTCGGATGCCCAGCGAATTCGGCGCGTGGGCTCGGCGTGCCGACGCGGGGATCCCAGAGCATTCTGGAGGCCATGACAGCTCCTCCGGGCGGCCCGCCATGGCCGCCCCAGCCTCCACCTCCTCGGCCGCGGAGGTCGCGCAGCTGCCTGACCACCGGACTGATCACCCTGGCCGTGCTCGCCGTACTGGTCATCGGCGGGATCGTCGCCGTGACCCTCTCCGTCGGCGACCCGGGGCGCGACGACCCCGACGGGCCGGCGGGCGACGTGCGGATCACCTCCTGCCGGGTCGATTCCGCTACGAAATGGCCGCACGCGGACGTCACGATCACGAACCGGAGCAGCAAGCCCAGCGACTACGTCATCGGCGTGGAGTTCGTGGTGCCCTCGGGTGCCCGCGTGGCGGAGGCCGACCTGGTCGTCGACCACCTGGCGCCGGGCCAGGTCGCGCAGGGCCGGGCCCAGAGCCTGACCCAGGTCGCGGGCACGGTGGAGTGCAAGGTGACGGACGTGACGCGCACGGCCTCGTAGCGCGCCCACCCGGACGCGGAGACGCGTCCATGTGCGACGAGGATCGCGGGCCGCTGCCCAGCGGCGAGCGCGTCCTCCATACGAGTGCTTTGCGTGGGGGCGATGAGTTCTGGTCGCGGCGGCGGTCTTGATTCAGGACAAGGTTTCGTTGGAGGAGATGACCATGGCTGAAGTCGACACCCACACGCTCGAGGCCGCCGGTGCCACGCTGAGCTACGACATCCGGGGCGCCGCATCCGACGAAGCGGACGGCCGTCCTACGTTGTTCCTGATCGGCTCACCGATGGACGCCACGGGTTTCGCGACGCTGGCGTCGCATTTCGCCGACCGGACGGTCGTCACCTACGACCCGCGCGGCGCGGGCCGCAGCGCCCGTACCGACGGGGCTGCGGAGACGACCCCCGCGGAGCACGCCGATGACCTGCGGCGGGTGATCGAGGCGCTGGGCGTGGGTGCGGTGGATGTGTTCGCGAGCAGCGGCGGCGCGGTCAACGCGCTCGCTCTGGTGGAGCGCCACGGGCAACTGGTGCGGACGCTGGCCGCGCACGAGCCACCGACGGCGCAGGTGCTCCCCGACCGGGAGGCCGCGCTCGCGGTCTGCGCGGACATTCACGCGACGTACCTGCGTGAGGGGATGGGCCCGGCGATGGCGAAGTTCATCGCGATGGCGAGCCGTAAGGGTCCCTTCCCGGCGGACTGGGCCGACGAGCCCGCTCCCTCCCCGTCGGACTTCGGGCTGCCGACCGAGGACGACGGTTCGCGCGACGACCCGCTGCTGGGCCAGAACATGCGCGGCTGCACGAGCCATCGGCCCGACTTCGCCGCGCTGCGAGCCGCGTCGACGCGCATCGTCGTCGCGGCGGGCGAGGAGTCGGAGGGGGAGTTCCCCGCCCGCGCCGCGGCGGAGATCGCGGCCGGGCTCGGGACCGGGCTGACGCTGTTCCCGAGCCACCACGGCGGTTTCCTGGGCGGCGAGTTCGGTCAGCAGGGCGCCCCGGCGGACTTCGCGAAGACCCTGCGGGAGGTACTGGACACCGGCCGCTGACCCTGGGCGTCACCCAGTGGGTCATTCCCCAGGACTCGGACTGGTCCGGACCGGTCCGAGTCCCGGGGGAACGTGTGGGGCATGGGCATGGGCGTGGGCGTGGCGCGGGGCCTGGTCGGTCGTCCGGGTCAGTTCACGAAGACCGGTGCGCCGGCCTGCGTGGTGTCCGTCACGGGCCCGTACTTCGCGGAGAAGTAGCCGTTGGCAGGGCATGTGCCGGGGCCGCTGGCCTTGGTGAACTGCTGGTTGGTGAAGGTGAGCGAGTTGTCGGTGTTGCTGGGGGAGGCGGTCAGACTGCCGGCCCGGTAGACGCAGGTCGTCACGCCGAGGATGGTGTTGATCTTCAGGGTGGTCTGGATCGGGCCGGTGCTGCCCGCGCTCACCGTGAGCGTGCCGCCGGAGGTGACGGCCGTGGTGTACGGGAGGTTGTTGACCGTGATGCTCTGCACCCCGGTCGCCCCCATGATGTTGGTCGTACAACTGCTCAGCGTGTGGGAGTTCAGTGTCTCGGTGGCGGTGCCGGGGGCCGCGGGGTTGCTGGTGACCGTGGCGGAGAAGGCGGAGGCGTTGCAGGTGATGCCGGTGCTGCCGCCCGAGGTGGTGGCGATCTTGGCGGTACTGCCGGAGGCCAGCGAGGCGGCGACGACGTCGCCGACCGCGACGGCGGTGCCGCTCGCGCTGCCGGTGGTCAGCACGCTCCCGGCGGCGGTGGCCGAGGACGTGGCCGCCAGGACGGCGGCGACGGCTGCGCCGGTGGCGGCTAAGAGGGCTCGCTTGTTCATGGTGGGGGTTCCTTTCGTCCAGCGGTGAGGGTGACGGGACTGCGCGGCGTCCGCCGCTGGGGGGTGGCGGCGAACGCAAGGGAAGAGGAGCGAAGGTACGAACGGCGCGGCGGAGTACGCCGGTCGAGGGGAACGCGTACCGCTTGGCCCGCCGGGCCGATCCGGCGCCACGGATCGGCGGAGCGGTGTCGCGGGACACGGAGAGAGCGTGATACACGGAGAAGCGTGAACACGGTGCGGTGTGCGGTGGAGACGTTTCCGTCTCTCGGAGCCCCTCCACCGGACACACAAAGAGGAAAACCCATCAGGGTTGTAAACCTGTCGAGTATGTGACGTCAACAGCCCTGGGGGGATGTGGCCGATGCAGAGCGCTCGCCCGACCGAGGAGGGGCAGATCCTGCCGGGAGCGCGTACGGGGCGCGAACCGGAACGCTCACTGCGCCCGGGGCCACGCCGTCTGACGCCCGAACAGGTCGCGTCCCGGCAACGGGACCGGCTGCTGGACGGCGTCGCCCGAACGGTGGCGGCCAATGGGTACGGCGGTGCGCGGATCAGCGACATCTGCGCGGCCGCGGGGGTGACCCGGCCGGTGTTCTATGCCCTGTTCAGCGGCAAGGAGGATGCCGTGCTGGCCGCGTACCACGGCGGCACGCGGGTGGTGGTACGGGCCATGCAGGAGGCCTATGACGAGGCGGGCGGCGCCGGGGAATGGCCGGCCGCGGTACGGGCGGGTCTGCGGGCGATGCTGGACCTGCTGGCGCAGACGCCGGCGTTCGCGAGCATGGTGGTCGAGATCGAGTCGGCAGGGCCTGCCGGGCGCCGGGCGCGCGCCGAACTTCTGGCCAGTTTCCGCCGGTTCTTCCTGGACGCGCCGCCGGCGCCGCCGGGTGTGGGGCGGGGTGAGCTGGTGGACACCG
Organism: Streptomyces sp. NPDC059875; assembly: GCF_042731085.1. Lineage (NCBI taxonomy): Bacteria > Bacillati > Actinomycetota > Actinomycetes > Kitasatosporales > Streptomycetaceae > Streptomyces > Streptomyces sp. NPDC059875. The sequence continues at coordinate 4,861 of NZ_JBHWJZ010000035.1, read as the reverse complement.
TCGTGGGGGCCGTGCACGCGGCGGTGCACCGCGCGGTCGACGAGGGCCGGACAGGGGAGCTTCCGCGGCTGCTGGATGTCCTGGTGCACGTCGTCGTGTCGCCGTTCACACGTCCTGACGTCCTCCATCCCTGATCAACTCCCTTTCTTCGCACAGTAGTTGACTGATCGGTAACGACGGGCGTACCGTCCGAAACGGTTCCCTGCGGCACGCCGCCTCGGCATGAGTCCGAGGAAGACCCCGGGCTGGTTGGGGAACCGTCCGCGCCAGGACATCGCCGCCACAGGTCTGTTTCCTCACTCACGTCAGGAGCACCTCATGGCTCTGTCCGACGACCCCACGGGCACCACCCCTTCGCTACCCCCGGCCGACGACTGCGAGCGTCGCGGCAGGGTCCGCCTCCGGCGCGCGGCCCTGATGGGCGCACCCGCCTTCGCGCTCGCCGCCGGCCTCGTCGTCCTCACTGCACAAGGCGCGCTCGCCGCCCAGTTCGCCATCTCCGGAATGCCGTTCACCGTGACGGCCGACACCCTGCGGGGCACCGGGTTCGGCCAGTTCGGCGGGCTGGACAACATGCCCGAGGGCAGCCCCAACGCGGGGGACACCGGCGGCCAGGTACTGGTCATCGTCACCGCGATCCGTGAGGCGGAACTCACCAACCTCTGTCAGAGCGTGGAACTGGGCGGCACCTTCCTGCACATCACCGCAGGCAACAAGGGCACGCCGGTCAAGGCATCCGGTCTGACCACCGACTCCACCGAAATCTCCGGCAAGCTCGCCGCGTTCGACAACATCGAGATCGGCGGAGACGCCAGCACCTTCGACAAACCGCCGGTCAAGGGCCCCCTCGGCGTCTTCGGCCAGCAGGCCGACACGGTCACCATCAAGAACGTTCGCCAGACCAACTACGCCACCACGGCCAGCCGCTTCACCCTGCCCGACCTGCACATGAGCTTCAGCTCGAGGGGCTGCTGACCATGACGCCCGGAACGGACACCACCCTGGTGCCCGCCGGACGGCATCCCTGGCGGTCGTTCCGCCGATGGCGCCACCGCCGCCCCTTCGGAGCAGGACTGGCGATCGCCCTGGGTGGCGCCGAGATCCTCCTCACCCAGCAGGCGAGCATCTCCGTGATCCTCATGGCAGGCGCCGACAGCCTCGTCGGCTACGTACTGCCGGTGATCATGATCGTGTCCGGTGTACTGATCGTCCTCAACCCACGCCAGCGGTTGTTCTACTCGATCGTCGCCGTCCTGGCCTCGCTGGCGACCTGGGTCACCTCGAACCTCGGCGGCTTCTTCGTCGGCATGCTCCTGGGACTCATCGGCAGCTCACTCGCCTTCGGATGGCTCCCCGACCAGCCCAAACGCCACCGGCGCCGCAGGATGGCGCGCTCCCCGAAGGAGGCCTGACACCACCTGGTGCATCACCTCCGCACCCGCCGTGCGCCGACTCCACAGAGCCGGCGCACCGTGGCGAGCAGACGCGACGCCATCTCGGTACAGGCGCCGGGACTTGGCGTTCAGGCTTCCTCGGCGGCAGACGGTTACGCGACGGCGGGAGCGCTGTGCACCAGCTCGTGCCGTGTCAGGGACTGGGAGTAGCGGCGCAGGAGGAGGGCCGCGGTGGTGGCGAGGCCGGTGAGGAGCCCGAGCCAGATGCCGAGGGTGTCGAGGTTCAGCACGTAGGCGAGGAGCCAGGAGGCGGGGAGTCCGACCGCCCAGTAGCCGATGAGGGTGATGCGGAAGCCGCTCTTGGTGTCGTCGAGACCGCGCAGGAGTCCGACGCCGATGTTCTGGGCGCAGTCGAAGAACTGGAGGAAGGCGGTGACGATCAGGAGGTGGGTGGCGATGGTGAGCGCCTGGTCGGAGCCGGAGTCGAGGAAGGGCGCCAGGATCAGTCTGGGGATGGTCAGGTAGAGCAGTCCGACGACGGCCATGACGGCGGCGGCGCAGGCCAGGGCGGTGTTCTTGAGGCGTCGGGCGTCGGCGTGGTTGCCGAGGGCGAGCTCGCGGCTGACGTTGATGGACGCGGCGTGGGAGAGGCCGACGGCGGCCTGGAAGACGATGTAGACGAGCTGGTTGACGGCCGTGTGCGCGGCGAGGGCGTCGGGTCCGAACGAGCCCGCCATGAGGGCGGTGATGGAGAAGAAGCCGGCCTCGGAGCCGTAGGTGGCGGCGATGGGGATGCCGAGTCCGACGAGGCGCTTGACGGTGGCCGCGTCGGCCTTGGTGATGTCCAGGGTCAGGAACGGCGCCAGCTCCTTGTCCTTCCTCGCGGAGAAGTGGAGGGCCAGGAAGGACAGCAAGTACACCGTGGAGGTGGCGATACCGACGCCGGTGAGGCCGAGGCGGGGCAGGCCGAAGGTGCCGTGGATGAGGATCCAGTTGAGACCCGCGTTGACCGCGACGGACGCGATGGTGATCTGGAGCAGTGCCTGGGGGCGGCGCATGCCGACGGTGAACTGGCGGACGGCCTGGAACCACAGGCACGGCAGCAGCCCGGGTGCCAGCGCGAAGAGCATGGTCTGGGTCAGTTCGACGACGTCCGCGTCCTGGCCGAGCCAGGTGAGGGCCTGTCCGATGAGGATCATCAGGAGGGCCCCGGCGATGCCGGCGAGGGTGGCGACGGCCAGGCCGGCGCGGACGATGCCACGCACCTCGTCGTGGGCTGCCTCTGCTCCGGAGCCGCTGCCCGCGTCCTCGGCGGCCCTTTCGGCGCGGGCGGCCGCGGCGGCTATCTGGTTGCCGACGGAGGTGACCAGGCCGACGCCCATGGTGCGGAGCTGGTTGAAGATGACGATGGCCAGGCCGCCGGCGGCGAGCTCCGTGGTGCCGAGGAGACCCATCATCACCGTGTCGGTGGTGGTCAAAGCCACCTGTGCGAGCTGAGTGAGGATCAAGGGCACCGCCAGGACCCCTAGGGCGCGGCTGTCGCGGAAGAGAGTGGTCAGCATGGGTCTATCGGTTCCCGCGGAGTTCGGTGAGTAGCTCGTCGATTTCCCGCTCGGCCTCTGCGTCGAGGAGATCGCGGTCCTGCATCCAGTCGTCGTCGGAGACGGTGTCCATGTACTTTTCCCCGCCGTCGTCGACGAGGGCGACCCTAGTCGTGCCCGGCGGGAGGGTGGGCAGCCGGGTCAGGGCCTCGTGGAGTTCGTGAGCGCGGGCGACGACTTGCGGTAATGGTTGTCATTAGGGTAGGCAACCCTAAGCATTGCTCCGTTGCTTCAGTGGATCGAGGACGTAAGTGAACTTCAACAGGCGCCAAGTGCTTTGGGCCGGCGGAGCGATAGGCACGGCAGCCCTGCTCGCCGCCTGCTCCTCGGGAAGCGGCGACACCACGGCTGACAAGCCCGCCGCAGGCGACACCAAGCCCAAGAGCGGTGGGACGCTGCGCATCGGGGCGCTGGGACGCGCCGGAGCCATCACCCGCGACCCGCACGGCACCCAGGCCAACGAGAGCGACTACCTGGTCATCGCCCTCGTCTTCGACACCCTGGCCATGCCCGGCGCCACGTCCAACACCGTCCCCCGCCTGGCCGCCTCCTGGGAGCCGTCGGCCGACCTGAAGACCTGGAAGTTCAAGATCGCCAAGGGCGCCGCCTTCCACGACGGCACCCCGGTCACCGCCGAGGACGTCGTCTGGTCCCTGCGCCGTCTGCGCAACACTCCGTCAGGCGCCGCCCGCCTGCCGGGAGTCAAGAGCGCGGAGAGCATCACGGCGGAGGGCGCGGACACCGTCGTCATCGTCTCGGACTACGCCAATGCCGACTTCCCCCTCCTGACGCGGCTCACCACCTTCGTCATGAAGAAGGACACCTCCGACAAGGCGCTCGACAAGGCCCCCGGCACCGGCCCGTTCAAGCTCGACTGGTACCGGAACGGCAACGCGCGCCTCGTCAAGAACGACAAGTGGTACGGCGGCACCGTCCACCTCGACGCCATCGAGGTCACCATGTTCGAGACCCCGCAGGCCATGGCCAACGCCCTGCTCGCCGGGCAGATCGACGTCGCCTCCAACGTCGGCGCCGTCGCGGCCCGTACCGCCGAGACCCGCAAGGACATCCAAGTCCTGCGCCGCCCCAATGACATGGCGATGCCCATCGTCATGCGCACCGCAGCCGGCAGCCCCTTCGCCGACGCGCGCGTGCGCGAGGCCATGCGGCTGGTCGTCGACCGCGACGCGATGGTCAAGCAGGTCCTCTCCGGCTACGGGACCGTCGCCAACGACATCCTGGGCACCGGTGACCCCGCCTTCGCCAAGGACATCCCCCAGCGCAAGCGGGACCTGGAGAAGGCCAAGAAGCTCCTCACCGAGGCCAAGTTCGACCTCTCGAAGACCTACTCCCTGGTGACCACCGAGGACATCTCCGGACTCGCCGAGTCCGCGACCCTCTTCGCCAACCAGGCCCGCGAGGCCGGCATCAAGGTCGAGGTGGTCAAGCAGGAGTCCGGCGCTTTCTGGGACAAGACCTGGAAGACGGGCGACTTCTACACCACTTACTGGGGCACCAACGACTCGGTCGTCTTCTTCGCCTCCAAGACCATGGCAAGCGAGGCCGGCCAGAACGAAGCGGGCTGGGCCGACCCGGGCTTCGACGCCGCATACCGCAAGGCCATCGCCACCGCGGACGAGAAGGAACGCGCCGCCGCCCTCAAGGAGCTCCAGCAGATCGAGCACGAACGCTCGGGCTACCTGCTGTGGGGCATGGCCGACGGTATCGACCTGGCCGTCGCCAAGGTCAAGGGCCTGCCCACGCTGCCCGGTTACGGCCGCGTCCAGCTCGAGAACGCGTGGCTGGCTTGAGCCGCACGGCCCAGGAGCGCGCTGTGGCCGCTTCCGTCGCGACGGAAGCGGCCAC
>NZ_JBHWJZ010000034.1:0-77266 GCF_042731085.1 Streptomyces sp. NPDC059875 | reverse complement strand
GTACAGGACGAGCTGATCACCGGGGTTCATGTCGACGACGGAGGTCTCGAACGGACCGCTGCCGACTCCCAGCGGGGTGCCGGTGGGCAGGTCGAGCAGTTCGGGCGGTCGGCCTGCCTGCCGTCGGAGGGCCGGGGGCGCGCGGGCCGGGCGGGGCCGGGCACCCGGCGGCGCGGGGGCTCCTTGGGGGGCACTGAGGTCACCTGCCGGAGTTCGTCGGGGCGGACGGGGTCGTCTTCGGCGTTTCGGGGGTCTGCCCGGGCGTCGTGACCGGCGTGGTCCCGGGCGTCGTGACCGGGGTGGGCTCCGGGGACGAGGAGGCGGCCCCGGTCGGCGTCGCGGGCGGCGGTCCGGTCGGGGTGCCGGTCGCGGTCGAGGTCGGGGGCGGGGTCCCGGTCGGCGTCGGGCTGGGCTTGGGCGCGGCCGCCTTGGAGGGCTCGCCGCGGACCGTACCGTCCGGATCGAGGAAGGCGGGGCTGCCGCCGGGGACCATGCCGAGCTCCCGCGCCCGCCGCTCCAGCGCGTCGGGCGCGGAGTAGTCGTCCACGTCGCGCTGCAGGGCCTGCTCCTCGTCGGTGAGCTCCGTGGTCCTGGTCTTGAGGTCACGCAGCTTGAAGGAGCCCTGGTTGAGGGCGGAGTTCAGCAGCAGGAGGGTGATGAGTCCGCCGCCGAGCAGGACCACGACGAGCAGGACGAAGGGGGTACGGGCGGCGGTACTGGGCCCGGACGGCATGAGCCGGCCGAGCCTCGCCGCCCGCCCTTTGAGCGGCCCCTTCGTCGTCATGCGTGCTCGTCCTCCCGAATGCGCTGCGCCCCGCGGAGCCGGGCCGGGGCGGCGCGGCGGTTCTCGGCGATCTCCTCCTCCGTGGGGAGCTCGGCGCCGCGGGTGAGCAGCTTCAGGCGGGGCTGGTACCGCTCGGGGACGACCGGCAGGCCGGGCGGGGCGGTGTTCGCCGCGCCCGCCGCGAAGACCTGCTTGACCAGCCGGTCCTCCAGGGAGTGGTACGACAGGACCGCGATCCGGCCGCCCACCGCGAGCGCCTTCACCGCCGCCGGGATCGCCCGCTCCAGGACGGTCAGCTCGCCGTTGACCTCGATGCGCAGGGCCTGGAAGGTGCGCTTGGCGGGGTTGCCGCCGGTGCGCTTGGCCGCCTGCGGCAGGGAGTCGCGGATCAGCTCGACCAGGCGGGCGCTGTTGGTGAAGGGCTCCTTCTCGCGCTCGCGCACGATCGCGGAGACGATCCGCTTGGCCTGCTTCTCCTCCCCGTACGCCCGCAGGATGCGGACCAGCTCACCGGCCGGGTAGGTGTTGAGGACCTCCGCCGCGCTGACGCCGGTCGTCTGGTCCATGCGCATGTCGAGCGGGGCGTCCTGCGCGTACGCGAAGCCCCGGTCGGCCTCGTCGAGCTGCATGGAGGAGACGCCCAGGTCGAAGAGGATGCCGTCGACGCGCGGGATGCCGAGCCGGTCGAGGACCTCGGGCAGCTCGTCGTAGACCGCGTGGACGAGCGTGGCGCGCTCACCGTAGGGGGCCAGCCGCTCGCCGGAGAGCCGAAGCGCCTCCTTGTCCCGGTCGAGGGCGACGAGCCGCGCCTCGGGGAAGCGGCGCAGCAGCGCCTCGCTGTGGCCGCCGAGGCCGAGGGTGCAGTCGACGACCACCGCACCGGGGCGCTCCAGGGCCGGGGCCAACATGTCCAGGCACCGCTGGAGCATCACCGGGACGTGTCGGTCGTTGCTCAATGCGCCCTCTCAGAATTCGGCTCAGATTCGGCGCGGCCGCTACGCATCCGCCGCACACGCGGGGGAGAAACTGCGGAAATCGCTCAATGTCTCCGTGAACTTCGCGTCACTTTAGTCCACTGGACCCGACGGTCAATCAACCGGCTGGCGCGTCGCGCGGGCCGGCGAGAGGAGTCGGGCATTCCCGACAGCTCACCCGTATGGGCTTGCTCTTCTCATGCCTGTGGGTTACCTCACAACAAGGCTCATTGACGTTCTTTGTCCGCTCTCACAGCAGGCCACGATCCCGTGTGACCACTACCGTCATAGACATGTCGACCTCTGCGCACCCCTCCGCCGACGCCGCCGACGTGATACGCACCGCCGGGACGGTCACCGACCGGCTCGTCGAGGCCAACGAGCGATACGCGGCCGGCTTCACCGACCCCGGCATGGACGCCCGCCCCGTGCTGAACGTGGCCGTGGTGGCCTGCATGGACGCCCGTCTCGACCTGCACGCCGCGCTCGGCCTGGAGCTCGGCGACTGCCACACCATCCGCAACGCGGGCGGTGTGGTCACCGATGACGTGATCCGCTCGCTCACGATCAGCCAGCGCGCCCTCGGGACCCGCAGCGTGATGCTGGTGCACCACACGAACTGCGGCCTGGAGTCGCTGACCGAGGACTTCCGGCACGAGCTGGAGGACGAGGTCGGCCAGCGTCCCGCGTGGGCCGTCGAGGCCTTCCGCGATGTCGACCAGGACGTCCGGCAGTCGATGCAGCGCGTGCGGACCTCGCCGTTCCTGCTGCACACCGACGACATCCGCGGCTTCGTCTTCGACGTGACCACGGGTCTGCTGCGCGAGATCGACCCCACCTGATCCGCCGGGCGCAACACAGCAAACCCCGGCATATCGCCCGCACTTGTCCACAGGCAAGTGACACAACCCGGCACGGGCAACAAGAATGCTCGGGTGACACCCCCCGAAGAACCGCGGGGGCAGGTGTCGGAGTTTTTCGGAGGGGCCGAGGAGGGCCGGGTGACGACCTATGACGATCGAGCGAGCCTCACAGATCTGACCACCACAGCGGAGCGCGTCCGCAGGTCGGTGGAGGGTGTGATCGAGGGCAAGCCTGAGGTCGTACGGCTTTCGCTGACCGTGCTGCTCGCCGAGGGGCATCTTCTGATCGAGGATGTTCCCGGCGTCGGCAAGACGATGCTGGCCAAGACGCTGGCGCGGTCCATCGACTGTTCGGTGCGCCGCATCCAGTTCACGCCCGACCTGCTGCCGTCGGACATCACCGGCGTGTCGATCTTCGACCAGCAGCGGCGGGACTTCGAGTTCAAGCCGGGCGCGATCTTCGCCCAGATCGTGATCGGCGACGAGATCAACCGCGCCTCGCCGAAGACCCAGTCCGCGCTCCTGGAGTCCATGGAGGAGCGGCAGGTCACCGTCGACGGGCAGACCTACGAGCTGCCGAGCCCGTTCATGGTCGTGGCCACGCAGAACCCGGTGGAGATGGAGGGCACGTACCCGCTCCCCGAGGCGCAGCGCGACCGCTTCATGGCGCGGGTGTCGATCGGCTACCCCAGCCCCGAGGCCGAGCTCCAGATGCTCGACATCCACGGGGCGGTCAACCCGCTCGACGACCTGCAGCCCGTCGCGCACGCCCACGACATCGTGAAGCTGATCGACGCCGTACGCGGTGTCCATGTCGCCGACTCCGTGCGCCGGTACGCCGTCGACGTCGTCGCCGCGACGCGCAACCACCCGGATCTGCGGCTCGGCGCCTCGCCGCGTGCCACGCTCCATCTGCTGCGCGCCGCCAAGGCGTCCGCCGCGCTCGCCGGCCGCGAGTACGTCCTGCCGGACGACCTCCAGGCCCTGGCCGTGCCGGTCCTCGCCCACCGGCTGCTGCCGACGGCGCAGGCCCAGCTGAACCGGCGCACGTCCGAGCAGGTCGTCCTCGACATCCTGCAGCGCACGCCCGTCCCGGTCGCGGCGCCGCCCGCCGGCCCGCATTACGGCCAGCCCGGCGTTCGGCAGCTGTGATGGCGACCGCTGCCGCGCCGGAGGGGCAGCGGGGAGACGACCGGAGCGCCGGCACGGGTGACGACCGGGGCGGAGTGCGGGCCGCGCTGAGCGGCCTCACCACGCGCGGCCGGTCCTTCCTCGCAGCCGGGGTCGCCGCCGCGATCTGCGCCTACGTCCTCGGCCAGAGCGATCTGCTGCGCGTCGGCCTGCTGCTCGCCGTGCTGCCGCTGATCTGCGCCGGGGTGCTCCACCGCACCCGGTACCGGGTCGCCGGCAGCCGCCGGCTCTCGCCCCAGCGGGCGCCGGTCGGCTCCGAGGCCCGGGTCCATCTGCGGATGGACAACGTCTCCCGGCTGCCCACCGGGCTGCTGATGCTGCAGGACCACGTCCCGTACATGCTCGGGCCGCGGCCCCGGTTCGTGCTGGACCGGGTCGAGGCGGGCGGCCGGCGCGAGGTCTCGTACCGGGTCCGCTCCGATCTGCGCGGCCGCTTCCCGCTGGGTCCGCTCCAGCTGCGGCTGAACGACCCGTTCGGCATGTGCGAGCTGACTCGCTCCTTCAGCGCCTACGACACGCTCACCGTGGTCCCCCGGACCGAAGCGCTCCCGCCGGTGAAGCTGGCCGGCGAGGCGGCGGGGTACGGAGACGGCCGGCAGCGCTCATTGGCGCTGGCCGGCGACGACGACGTGATCCCGCGCACCTATCGCCACGGTGACGATCTGCGCCGGGTCCACTGGCGTTCCACCGCGCGCTACGGCGAGCTGATGGTCCGCCGTGAGGAGCAGCCGCAGCGGGCCCGCTGCACGGTCCTGCTCGACACCCGCCGGATCGCCTACCAGGGAGCGGGTCCCGACTCGGCCTTCGAGTGGGCGGTCTCGGGCGCGGCGTCCGCCCTGGTGCACATGCTGGAGCGGGGCTATTCGGTACGACTCCTCACCGACATGGGCACCGCGGTGCCAGGCGAGGGCGCCGAGGGCTTCGCCGGTACGTCGCAGGACTCGGCCGAGGCGGCCGGGCTGATGATGGACACCCTCGCCGTCGTGGACCACTCCGACGGGGCGGGCCTCTCGCGCGCGTACGACGTGCTGCGCAGCGGGAACGAGGGCCTTCTGATCGCGTTCGTCGGCGACATCGACGAGGAGCAGGCGGCGGTGGCGGCCCGGATGCGGCAGCGCAGCGGCGCGGCCGTCGCGTTCGTCCTCGACTCCGGCACGTGGCTGACCGGCGGCGCGGTGACCGGTGCGGTCGACGAGCGGCTGCGGCAGCTGCGGGACGCCGGCTGGACGGCGCTGGCCGTGCGCCCGGGTGCCCGGCTCGCCGAGCTGTGGCAGCTGGCCGGCGGAGCGCGTGCGGAGTCCGCCGCGGGTGACACGTACGGAGGTTGGTCATGAGCGGCCTCGGGCGGCTGACACTGGGTGCCTTCGCGGCCACGCTGATGGCGGCGGGCGCGCTCCTTCCGCTGGTGAAGCCGGCGACCTGGATCTTCACGGCCGCGATCCTGCTGGCGGTGCAGAGCGGGGTCGGCGTCCTGACCCGGCGGGTGCCGCTGGCCCGGCCGCTGACGGTCGCTTCGCAGGCCTTCGCGAGCCTGCTGACGCTGACCCTCGTCTTCGCCCGGGAGCAGGCGCTGCTCGGCTTCCTGCCCGGGCCGCAGGCCCTCGGGCAGTTCGCCGCGCTGTTCCGGGCGGGCGCCGACGACGTCGGCACCTACGCGATCCCGGCCCCCGACACCGAGGGCATCCGGCTGATGGTGGTCGGCGGCGTGCTCGTGGTCGGACTCCTCGTGGACACGATCGCGGTGACCTTCCGCAGCGCGGCCCCGGCCGGTCTGCCGCTCCTCGCGCTGTACTCGGTGGCCGCGGGCCTCTCGGACGGCGGCGCGAGCTGGCTGTGGTTCCTGCTGGCCGCCACCGGCTATCTCCTGCTCCTCCTGGCGGAGAGCCGTGACCGGCTCTCGCAGTGGGGGCGGGTCTTCGGCGGCGCGCCGCGTCCCGGGAGCACGGCCGCGTCCGGGAGCGGACAGGCGCTCGCCCCGGTGCGGACCGGCCGGCGGATCGGCGTGGTGGCCATGGGCATCGCGCTGGTGGTGCCCGCCGCGCTGCCCACCCTCTCCGGCGGCCTGTTCGGCGGTGCGGGCGACGGGCCGGGCGAGAGCGGCAAGGGCGGCACGATCTCGGCCGTGAACCCGCTGGTCTCGCTCCAGGACAACCTCCGGCAGCCCGAGGACCGCGAGGTGCTCCGGTACCGGACCAACGCCACGGACACGAGCGGCATGTATCTGCGGCTCGTGGCGCTCGACCAGTTCGACGGCACCTCGTGGAAGTCCTCGGTCCGGCCGATCGAGGACGTGCCCGAGCGGCTGCCACTGCCCGACGGCCTCGGCGACCAGGTCCGAAGGACCGAGGTGACGGGCAACTTCGTGGCTTCCTCGACGTACGAGCAGAAGTGGCTGCCGATGCCCTACCCGGCGGCCCGGGTCGAGATCGACGGCCGCTGGCGGTACGAGCCGGCCGGGCGGATGATCGTCGGCGACGACAAGCAGAACACCCGGGGCGCCCGGTACACGGTGGCGAGCCTGGACGTGCGGCCGACGGCCGCGCAGCTGGCGGCGGCCCCGCCGGCGCCGCCCAAGCTCCTCTCCGAGTACACCCGGGTCCCCGACTCGCTGCCGCCGGACGTGAAGTCGAAGGCGCTGGAGGTCACCAGGGGCGCGCGGAACGACTACGAGCGGGCCGTGAAGCTCCAGGACTGGTTCGCGACCAGTGGCGGCTTCCGCTACGACGTCGAGGTCGAGTCGGGCACGGGGGTCCAGGCGATCTCCCGCTTCCTCGAGCGCAAGGAGGGCTTCTGCGTCCACTTCTCGTTCTCGATGGCAGCGATGGCGCGCTCCCTGGGCATCCCGGCCCGGGTGGCGGTCGGCTTCATGCCGGGCACCTCGCAGTCCGACGGCACGATGTCGGTGGGCATCCGGGATGCCCACGCCTGGCCGGAGCTGTACTTCGAGGGCGCGGGCTGGGTCCGGTTCGAGCCGACGCCGACGCGGGGCTCCACGCCGGACTACACGCGGCAGCAGTCCCCGACGGGGACGCCGACGGCGTCGGCGCAGCCGGAGGCCAGCGCCTCGGCGATGCCGACCGCGGCGCCGCGCACCTCGCAGAGCTGCTCTCCGCAGCTGCGTCGCCTCGGCGACTGCGGCCAGGACGTGGCGGCGGGCGGAGCGTCGTCCGACGGCGGTGGGGTGGATCCGCTGAAGGTGGTGCTGATCGTTCTGGCCGTGGCGGTGGGGCTGCTGCTGCCGTTGTCGCCGCTGCTGTGGCGTACGCGAGTACGGGCACGGCGGCTCGGCTCCTCGGGCCGCACGGCCGAGGACGCGGTGGCCAGGACCCTGGCGGCCTGGCGGGAGATCGGCGACACGGCCTGGGACCACGGGGTCGCCCCGGACGACTCGCAGACGCCCCGGAAAACGGCGGCCCGGATCGTTCGCCTGGGCGCCCTGGAGGGCGAACCGGCGAACGCGGTGCACCGGGTGGCCCGCGCGGTCGAAGGGGTCCTCTACGCCCCGCAGCCGCACCCGGCCACGGGCCTCGTGGACGAGGTCGCCTTGGTCAGGTCGGGCTTCGCGACAGCGTCGCCCCGAAAGACGCGCCTGCGCGCACTGCTCGCACCGCGCTCGGCCGTCCGGGTGGTGTGGGCGACATCGGAGCGCTGGTCGACGTGGACGGCTCGCTGGTCGGAGCGTGGCCGCGCCCTGACGGCCCGCGTGACGGGTTCGCTCCGCCGCGTATCGCGACAGCGCGGCTGACGGCCGGGGCCCCGGTGCCCCTAAGGGCGACCCGCCCTTGGGGGCACCCCCGCACCCCCACCCCGTCGTGGGCAACCGTCCCACTGGGCGGTGCCCACCCTCCCCCTCCGGGGTTGTGGGCAGGCGTACCCCAAAGCGGTGCTCACGCTCCCCACCCCCGTTGTGGGCAGGCGTTCCGCAGGGCGGGCCCACCCTCCCCACCCCCAGGGTTGTGGGCGGGCGTTCCCCACCGGGGGCCGTCCGCCCACCGGAGCGGGCCCACCCCACCCCCCGTTGTGGGCATTCGTTCCGCTGGGGCGGAACGGGTGGGCACAACGGACGGCGCCCTGGCGGGCGCGTCCGCTCCCTGGGCCTGTGCACCCCGGGAGCCCGCACGGCCTCGGGGTGCGGGGCGGTCGGGGCAGAGGCACCTGCAAGGGCGCCGTCCCGTGTGCCCACCCTCCCCCAGACTCCGTCCGGGGGGACCCCCAGCCCCGCGGGACGATTGCCCACAACGGGAGCGGGGCGGGGGCGCCGCCCTCCGGCGGAAGCCCTCCGCAAGGCTCCGCACATACGGCGAGCCCCGACAGGCCGCGCATCAGCGCGGGCCCGCGGGGCTCGGGGTCATAGGGAGGGCAACGGCCCTCAGGGCGCCGTCAGTGGCCGCCGCCCTGTTGTTCGTCCCGGCGGCGCTGCCACCGTTCCTCGATCCGGTTCATCATCGAGCGGCGCTGCCGGGCCTGACGGCCACCGGCCGCCGATCCGCCCGTCGCCTGCTGCTCACCCGGCTTGGGCGCCTTGCGCCAGCCGGTAACGGCCATCACCGCGCAGCCCAGCATGACGAGGAACCCCACCACGCTGATCCACCACTGCTGAGCGACCATTCCAGCCATGAGGAGCGCGATACCCACCAGGAAGCCGGCGACTGCCTGGTAGACCCGTCGCCGGGTGTACGTACGCAGTCCGCTTCCCTCGAGCGCTGTCGCGAACTTGGGATCTTCGGCGTACAGCGCTCGCTCCATCTGCTCGAGCATTCGCTGCTCGTGCTCCGAGAGCGGCACGGAGTCCTCCTAGTCGTCGGTCGCGGGGGCGACCGGGATGCGGCCCTTTCAGGATAGGCAGGGAATCGCCCCCGTGAAACCCGCCCTCAACGCCAAATCGCCAATCCGGGCCGCCATGCGGTTCGTTTGCTGAGGCGTTGATTCCCCAGCGCCCTACCTGTCATGCCGGATGGTGTCTCCCGATCATACGGGGCGAACTCCCCGTTCGGGGGGCCTGTGGCGTACTCCATGTGCGGCTGCGTCGCTGATCAGCCGGGTGGGGCACGTCCGGGGCAGGGCCCCGGACGTGCCGCCGGGCGGGTGTCAGGCGCGCTTCTCGCCCAGGACGTGCAGCTGGGTGGCGATGGCGTGGAAGGACGGCAGCTCCGCGGCGGCCGCCTCCAGCTTGAGCAGAGCCTCCGCCGCGCCGGGCTCGGTGTCGACCAGGACGCCGGGGACGAGGTCGGCGAAGACCCGCACGCCGTGCACCGCGCCGACGTCCAGACCGGCCTCGCCCGCCAGCTCGGACAGCTGGTCCGCGGTGAAGCGACGGGGCACCGGGTCGCCGTCGCCCCAGCGCCCGGACGGGTCGCTCAGGGCGGTGCGGGCCTCGGTGAAGTGCCCGGCCAGCGCGCGGGCCAGGACCGCGCCCCCGACGCCCGCGGCGAGCAGGCTGAGCGAGCCTCCGTCCCGCAGGGCCGCCACCGCGTTCCGTACACCCTCCGCCGGGTCGTCCACGTACTCCAGGACGCCGTGGCAGAGCACCACGTCGTACCCGTCCCGGCCGACCACGTCGAACAGGCCGCGAATATCGCCCTGGACCCCGCTGACCCGGTCGGCGACGCCGGCCTCGGCGGCCCGGCGCTCCAGCGCGAACAGCGCGTTCGGGCTGGGGTCGACGACGGTGACCCGGTGGCCGAGTCGGGCCACCGGTACCGCGAAGTTCCCGGAGCCGCCGCCCGTGTCGAGGACATCGAGGCTGTCCTTCCCGGTGGCCTTGACCCGGCGGTCGAGGGCGTCCCTGAGGACGTCCCAGACGACGGCCGTACGAAGGGAGGCGCGCGACGGGCGCGACGACGCCTCTCGACCGAAGACAGGGGAAGGGTCCGACACGGCTGTTGACTCCTCGGTGACGGTGCGCACGAACGCCTCCCACCCTATGGCCTCGGGCGTGCTCCCCCGCTCACCTCTCGATCACCCCGTGGCCTCCTCGGCGCCGGTCTGGCGGGGCAGCACGGGCTGGAGGACGAGGAGCCGCTCGACCAGGCGCAGGAACATGGCGGCGTCCCGGATCAGGTCGTCGGCGTCCCGGCTGCTCGCCGCACCGGGTATGCCCGCCTCGGCCCGGGCCCGACGGGACGCTCCGGAGGCGAACAGGGCGCTCCACTCGGTCAGCTCGGGCGCTATCTCGGGGAGCACTTCCCAGGCGCTCCGTATCCGCGCGCGTTTGCGCGGGTTGGTCTCGGGGCGGCCCCGGGCGGCGAGCACGGCCGCGGCGGTGCGCAGCGCGGCGAGATGGGCCGTGGCGTACCGCTCGTTCGGCGCGTCGTGTCCGGCGGCCTCTTCGAGGCCTGCGCGGGCCTGGGCGAGCAGGTCGAGTGCGGCGGGCGGCGCGGTGGCACGGCGCAGCACGGGGTGGACGTCGGTCGGTGGTCCGGACAGTGCGGGGGCAGGGCGGCCGGCGGCGCGGCGCCGGGGTGCGGCTGCTGCGGAGGAGCTGGTCATGACGAGCCTCCTGTCGTCGTGTGACGGCTCTGTGTCCGTATGTGTCCATCCTGAAGGGCACCACTGACAATCGCGCTGACCTGCACCTTTGCCTGGATCGCCGACTCAGGGGTAAGTTTTTGCACTGACTGGTCAGTTCAAAAATGGGGAATGTGGGGGTGGACCGGTGGAAGCGAACCCGGAGGAGCCGCACGGCGCCGCCGTCGTCGCGGACGGATTCGGGCTGAGAGGGCCGCGCGGCTGGGTCTTCCGCGAGGTCGGCTTCCGGGCCGAGCCCGGCTCGCTCGTCGCGATCGAGGGCCCGTCCGGCTCGGGCCGCACCTGCCTGCTGCTCGCCCTGACCGGCCGGATGAAGCCCCACGAGGGCCATGCCGAGGTCGCCGGGCTCCGCCTGCCCCGCAAGATGGCCGCCGTACGCCGGATCAGCGCGCTCGGGCCGGTGCCGGGAGTCAGCGACCTCGACCCGGCGTTCACCGTCGCCGAGCACCTGCGCGAGCGGGCCCTGCTCCAGCGCCGCTACGACGGCGCGGTCCGGGCCCTGCTCCGGCCCCCGGCCGAGCGGGCCGCAGCCGCCGAGGCCCGTATCGAGGCGGCCCTGGAGGCGTCCGGGCTCGACCTGGACGCCCTGCCGAAGGGCGAGCGGACCTCCGTACGGGACCTGGAGCGGCTGGAGGCCCTGCGCCTGTCGATCGCTCTGGCCCTGATCGGCCGGCCCCGGCTGCTCGCGCTCGACGACACCGACCTCAAGCTCTCGGACGCCGACCGGGCCGAGGCCTGGGCCCTGCTGCGCTCGATCGCCGACGCCGGCACCACCGTGCTCGCCGTCTGCAGCGAGGCTCCCGAGGACGCCTTGAAGATCACCACGGCGCCCCGCGCGACCGACGACGGCACGGCTGAAGACAGCACGGCCGAAGACGACACCACCGACGACGACACGACCGAAGACAGCACGGCCGAAGACGGCACGGCAGAAGCCGCCACGGCCGAAGACGACGCCATCGAGGACGACACCATCGAGGAGGGGGCAGCCGATGCGCTCGCCGAAACTGGCCGCGCTTGAGCTGAAGCGGTTCGGCAGGGGGAAGCTGCCGCGGGCCGCGCTCGTCGCGATCCTGCTGCTGCCGCTGCTGTACGGCGCGCTGTACCTGTGGTCCTTCTGGGACCCGTACAGCAGGCTCGACCGGATACCCGTCGCGCTCGTCAACGACGACAAGGGCGCCACCACCGACGGCAAGAAGATCAACGCCGGTGACGACATCACCAAGGGTCTGCTGGACAGCAAGGTCTTCCAGTGGCACGAGGTGAGCGAGGCGGAGGCCCGCAGGGGCGTGGAGGACGGGACGTACTACCTCTCGCTGACGATGCCGGGCGACCTCAGCTCCCGGATCGCCTCCAGCTCCGGCGACGCCCCCGAGACGGGCGCGCTCCAGGTCCGTACGAACGACGCCAACAACTACATCGTCGGGCAGATCTCCCGGACCGTCTTCTCCGAGGTGCGCACCGCCGCCTCCACGAAGTCCTCGCGCACCTTCCTCGACAAGATCTTCATCTCGTTCTCCGACATCCACGACGCCACCGCCGAGGCCGCCAAGGGCGCCGGTGAGCTCAAGGACGGCGTGGACAAGGCGAAGAAGGGCTCCAAGAGCCTTGCCGACGGCCTGAAGGACGCCAAGAAGGGCAGCGGCGACCTGGCCACCGGCCTGAGGAAGCTCGACAAGGGGGCGGGCGAGCTGGAGACCGGCTCCCGGCAGGTCGCGAACGGCACGCAGGCGCTCGCCGACAAGGTCAACGGGAGGGCCGCCCAGGTCCGCCCGTACCTGAAGAACAACGGCAAGACGATCGGTGACACCGCCCGGCTCGTCGGCCACTCGGCCGCGGCCGTGCGTCACGACCTGGAGGACGTGGTCCGCCGCGCCCCGCTCGCGCGGACCGCCGCGCACGTGGCCGACGACAAGCTGGACGCGCTCCACAAGAAGGAGTGCGTGGACAACCCGCTGCCGGACGCCAAGGCCTGCCCGGTCCTCAAGGAGGCCAAGGTCACGGCCGACGACGTGGCGAAGATCGCCGACGACCTGCACGAGCTGACGAAGGGCAGCGACGGCGACCTGAAGAAGCTCAACGCTCAGCTCGTCACCCTGGAGAAGCAGGCCGAGGACCTGGCCAAGGCCGCCCCGCACCTCGACGAGGACCTCGAGAGCGCCGTCAAGAAGATCAACAAGCTCAACACCGGTGCCCAGAAGGTCGCCAAGGGAGCCGACGAGCTGCACACCGGCCTCACGAGCGCCAAGACCGGTTCCACGAACCTCGACACGGGTGTCGGCAAGCTCAAGAAGGGCGCCGGGGACCTCGACGGCGGTCTGTTCAAGCTGGCCGACGGCTCCGGCGAGCTGGCGACCGGCCTGACCGACGGGGTCGCCAAGATCCCCGACTACGACAAGCAGGACCGTGACCGGCGTACGGAGGTCATGGCCGACCCGATCGAGCTGGCCAACCAGTCGCTCCACAAGGCGCCCAACTACGGCACCGGCTTCGCCCCGTACTTCATCCCGCTGTCCCTGTGGGTCGGCGCGATGGTGGCGTACATGCTGATCCAGCCGCTCAACCGGCGCGCCCTCGCCGCCGGCGCCTCCGCGTGGCGGATCGCGCTGGCCGGCTGGCTGCCGGTCGCGGCCGTCGGCCTGCTCCAGGTCGCCGCGCTGATGTCCGTCCTGCACTGGGGCCTCGGCCTCCAGATGGCCAGGGCGGGCGGGACCGTGGGCTTCCTCGCCCTGGTGACCTGCTGCTTCGCCGCGATCATCCAGTGGCTCAACGCCCGCTTCGGTGCGGCGGGCCGGATCCTGGTGCTCGCCGTGCTCATGCTCCAGCTGACCTCGGCGGGTGGCACCTACCCCGTTCAGACCAGCCCGGGCTTCTTCAACGCGATCCACCCCTTCCTGCCGATGAGCTACGTGGTCGAGTCGCTGCGCCGACTGATCACGGGCGGCGGGATCGGGCCGGTCTGGCAGGCGGTCGCGGTGCTGACGGCGTTCACGGTGGGCGCGCTCGCGCTGACCGCCGTCTCCGCCCGGCGCAAGCAGGTGTGGACCCTGGACCGGCTCCACCCCGAACTGTCCTTGTGACACCTGCCCCTGTGACACCCGCGAGACCTGTGAGAATCAAGCCCATGGACAGCAGCAGCACCAGACGCCAGGCCACGCGCGCGAAGCTCTACGAGGCCGCCGTCACGCTCATCGCCGAGCAGGGCTTCTCGGCGACGACGGTGGACGAGATCGCCGAGCGCGCGGGTGTCGCCAAGGGCACGGTCTACTACAACTTCAAGAGCAAGACCGAGCTCTTCGAGGAGCTGCTGCGGCACGGAGTCGCCCTGCTCACCGCCTCCCTGCGGACGGCGGCGGAGGAGACGGCGGAGCGGGGCGGGAGCCGGGTCGACGCGCTGGACGCGATGATCCGGGCGGGCCTGGTCTTCATCGACCGCTATCCGGCCTTCACCCAGCTGTACGTGGCCGAGCTGTGGCGCACCAACCGCGCCTGGAACTCGACCCTCCTGGTCGTCCGTCAGCAGGCGGTCGCCGTCGTGGAGGACGTGCTGCGCGAAGGCGTCGAAGGAGGCGAGCTGAGCGAGGAGATCGACATTCCGCTCACCGCGGCCGCGCTGGTCGGGATGGTTCTGGTGGCCGCCCTCGACTGGCAGGCCTTCCAGCGGGAGCGCTCGATCGACGACGTGCACAGCGCGCTGTCGCGGCTGCTGCACGGCCGTGTGGGCGGCCGCTGACCGACCGCCAGGGAACCATCGCCCGGGAACAACCACCGGGGAACATCCACCGGAGAATCAACCGCCGGGAAACGCGCCGGACGGCGAGGCTCGATCCCCCCGAGCCTCGCCGTCCGGCGTTTCGCACCCCCGTGCACCCCCGTGCACCCCCGTGCCCCCGTTTGCACCCCCGTGCCGGCAGGTGCACGGCCCCGTTCCGCCGCCCCGTGTCGGCGGTGCGGAGCCGTGCCCCTTCCGTTGCCACCACTCTGCCGTCTTCGCAGGTCGCAGCCCATCCGCATCCCTACTCATCTCATCGTCTAGGTACGGGTACTCAGGCCTGGATACGATCGCGGGCGTGTCCGTACTCCCCCTGGTCTTCACCAGTGGCTGGGCGAGCGGGATCAACGCGTACGCGGTGGTCCTGCTGTTCGGCATCTTCGGCGCGACCGGTCTCACCGACGAGGTGCCCGAGTCGCTGCAGCGCACCGATGTCCTGATCGCCGCCGGGGTGCTGTTCCTGTGCGAGGCGGTGGCGGACAAGATCCCCTATGTGGACTCCCTCTGGGACTCCGTCCACACGGTGATCCGGCCGGTCGCCGGGGCCGTCGTGGGCGCCCTGCTGGCCGGGCAGTCCGGTTCGCTGCCCGAGCTCGCGGCGGGCGCGGTCGGCGGCTCGACCGCCCTGATGAGCCACGTCGTCAAGGCCGGGACACGGATGGCGATCAACACCTCGCCGGAGCCGTTCTCGAACGTCGCCATGAGCCTGGCCGAGGACCTCGGGGTCGCCGGGATCATCACCTTCGCGATGTTCAACCCGGAGGTGGCGGCGATCATCGCGGCCGTGCTCCTCGTGGGCGGCCTGGTGATACTGGGCTTCCTCGCCCATCGCATCCGCCGCTTCCTGCGCCGCAGAGCGCAGCGGCGGGAGGAACGGCGCCTGGCCGCCGCGGAGGCGAACCCACCACCCGACTGAACTGTCGGTGGCGGCCGATAAGGTCCCTGACATGGCACGGATTGTGGTGATCGGCGCGGGCATGGGCGCCATGGCGGCGGCCGCCCGGCTCGCCGTGGCGGGCCACCGGGTGACGGTGTACGAGCGCGGTGGGACGTACGGCGGTGCGGTGCGCCGCTTCGAGCGGGACGGGTTCGCCTTCGACACCGGCCCGGGGCTGCTGCATCTGCCCGCGGTCTACCGCGATCTGTTCGTCAAGACCGGCAAGGAGCCGCTGGAGGACTGCGTCGAGATGACGCAGGTCGACCCGGCGAGCCGCCATCTCTTCGCCGACGGCACCCGCGTGGACCTGCCCAACGCCTCGCGCGCGGGCACCGTCTCCGCCCTCGACACCGCGCTCGGCGCGGGCGCGGGCGAGCGCTGGGGCGAGTTCCTGGTCCGGGCCCGCGAGGCATGGGACCGCACCCGCCGCCCCCTCCTGGAGGAGCCGCAGCCCTCGGACACCTCCCCGCTGGCCCGTGAGCCGTACCCGGCCCTGAAGGCGCCGTTCCTGCGGCGCCGGACGACCACCTTCGACCAGATCGGCCGGCGGGAGCTGCGCGACCCCCGGCTCGTCGCGCTCCTGGACTCGTACGCCTGGGCCTACGGCTTCGACCCGGCCACCGCTCCCGCGTCGGCCGCCGTCCTGCCGTACATGGAGCAGACCTTCGGGACCTGGTACGTGAAGGGCGGCATCCGGGCGCTCGCTGACGCGGTGTACGAGCGGTGCCTGAAGCGGCGGGTCGAGTTCGCCTTCGGTGCCGAGGTCACCGCCGTACGGGAGAAGGACGGCCGGGCCGTCGGGATCGAGCTGGCGGGCGGCGAGGTCGTCGAGGCGGACCACGTCGTCGCCGGCGCTCCCGTTCCCGCGCTGTACGGGGACCACGTCGTGGCCTGGGAGCGTCAGGACGACTGGCCGCGGTACCAGCACGACGTGACCGGACGGGTGACGGTCTGTCTGGCTCTGCGCGGAGCCCGGGAGGCGGAGGCCGCGCACCGTACGGTCGTCCATGAGGCCGGGGACCACCCCACCACGACCGTGCTGCGGCCCGACGACCCGTCACTGCGCCCCGACGGCGACCACGAGTCGGTGACGGTCACGGCAACGGTGAACGTGTATCCGGAGCACGACTGGTCGGAGATCGCCGAGGAGATGGTGAAGGCTGCGGAGTCGGCCGTTCCCGGGCTCCGTGACCGGCTGCTGTGGCAGGAGGTCCGTACCCCGGACGACACCCTGCGGGAGACGGGCGTCCCCGAGGTCCCCGGCCCCGCCCTCGCGGGCGACGGCGGCGACTTCCTGCCCGCGGCCAACCGCTCCCCGCTGCCGGGTCTGTACTTCGCGGGCGGCTGGTCCCACCCGGGCGGCGGGCTCGCCCACGCGGGCATGTCGGGCGCGCTGGTGGCCGGGCTGATCGTCGAGGGCGCGGACTTCCGCGGCTCGCGGTAAGCGGCTGGATCAGTACCGGTACTGCTGGTCGTTGTTGTAGCTCTCGTAGTTCTCGTACCCCTGCTGCGGCTGCTGCTGGGCGGGCTGCTCGGTGTCGCGCTGCTGCGGGACCCATACGCCGCCGGGCGGGGTGTCGTAGCCGTACGAGGGCGCGTAGGGGTCCGCGTAGGACTGCTGGCCGCCGGTGCCGTAGTCGTACGAGGCGTACTGCTGGCCGTCGGTCCCCGGGCCGATGTACGGGTCGGAGTACGCGGCGTACTGCTGCTGGCCGTGGCCGTAGTCGTAGGCCGACTGCTCGTAACCCGGCGCGTAGCCGCCGTAGCCGTCATGGCTGCCGTAGCCGCCGTACGCGGGCTGGGCTTCGGGCTGGGGCTGCGGGTGCTCCTGGGCGTGGGCGTACGCGGTGTCGTAGATGCCGTACTGGCCGGTGTCGTCGGGCATCGGCTGGGGCTCGTAGACCGAGGTGGTCTCGGCGGCCGAGGGCTCCGCGGCCTCGTAGGAGAGCTCGCTGACCTCCAGGGTCGGCCCGGCCTCGGCGGGCGCGGCGGACCTACGGCGACGACTCGCGCCCGGGCTGCCGCCGATGGCCCAGCCGGTGGAGAACCCGCGGCGGAAGGACAGGGTCACGTAGGTCTGGCCGACGGCGAAGGCGATCGCCCCCGCGATGATCACCGCGACCGAGGGCATCAGGACACCCAGGACCACGCCGAGGAAGCCGCAGAAGGCGAGCACCCGCCAGCGCAGGCGCGCCTTGTACTGCAGGAGCACCTCACCCAGCAGCCACAACGCGACGACACCGAACGCGATGTAGAGGACCGTCCACCCCATGCCCGCCCCTCTCCTACGGCCACCGCCGCGGGTCTGGGGCGGGTACGCCGGTCACGACTGCACGTGCAGTCCGAGATTCTCGTAGATCTCCAGCGTCGCGGTGGAGTTGTTCAGCGTGATGAAGTGCAGTCCGGGGACACCCTCGGAGAGCAGACGCGCGCAGAACTCCGTCGCGAACTCGATGCCAATGGAGCGTACAGCGGCCGGATCGTCCTTGACGGCGAGGATGCGCTCTTTCACATCCGCCGGGAACAGCGCGTTGCTGAGCTGGGGGAGCCGGTCGAGGGTCTTCACGTTCACAACAGGCATGACTTCGGGGATGATCGGCGTCTCGCAGCCGGCCTTCGTCACGCTGTCGCGCATCCGGAGGTAGTTCTCCGGATCGAAGAACATCTGCGTGATCGCGTAGTCGGCGCCGGCCCGGCACTTGTCCACGAAGTGACGGATGTCCGTGTCCCAGTCACTGGAGCGGGGGTGCATCTCGGGGAAGGCGGCGACGCCCACGCAGAAGTCGCCGGACTCCTTGATCAGCCGGACCAGGTCGGCGGCGTACCGCACTCCCTCGGGGTGCTCGACCCACTCACCCAACGGGTCGCCCGGCGGGTCGCCGCGCAGGGCCAGCATGTTCCGGATGCCGGCGTCCGCGTACTGGCCCAGGACGTTGCGCAGCTCGGCCACGGAGTGGTCGACCGCGGTGAGGTGCGCCACCGGGGTGAGAGTGGTGTCACCGGCGATCTTCTGGGTCGCCTTGACCGTCCCGCCACGGGTCGAGCCGCCGGCGCCGTAGGTCACCGAGACGAAGCTCGGCCCCACCGCCTCCACTCGACGCAGCGCGTTCCACAGGCTCCGCTCGCCCTTCTCGGTCCGGGGCGCGAAGAACTCGAAGGAGTACGAGGGCTTGCCGGCAGCGAGAATCTCGCGGACCGTGCGTGCACGGTCCGAGCGGGTGGAAGCGGTACCAAGGGCCATACCGGCAGGTTAGACGGGGTCATACGGCCCGCGAAGCTCCGTCCGAGGAATGGACATGTTTTTGGACAACGTCCAAGGGGCGGACGCGAGCTTCGGACGTTACGCCGAGAAGGTCATGCCGAGCGCTCGCGGACCCGCTTGGCCAGGCGGGCCGTCGCCGCGGCCGGGTCGTCGGCCTCGGTGATCGCCCGGACGACCACGATCCGGCGCGCCCCCGCGTCCAGCACCTCGTCGAGCGTCGTCTCGTCGATCCCGCCGATGGCGAACCAGGGCCGGTCCTGCTCCAGGGCGGCCGCGTACCGCACGAGGTCGAGGCCGGGGGCGTACCGCCCGGGCTTGGTGGGGGTGGGCCAGCAGGGGCCGGTGCAGAAGTAGTCCACGCCCGGCTCCGCGACGGCCGCGTCCACCTCGGACTCGGCGTGGCAGGAGCGGCCGATCAGCACCTCGTCGCCGAGGATCGCGCGTGCGGCGGGCACGGGCAGGTCGCCCTGGCCCAGGTGCAGCACGTCGGAGCCGATGGCGTGGGCGACGTCGGCCCGGTCGTTCACGGCGAGCAGCTTGCCGTGCCGGCGGCAGGCGTCGGCGAACACGGCGAGGTGCTCCAGCTCCTCGCCGGCCTCCATGCCCTTGTCGCGCAGCTGCACGATGTCCACGCCGGAGGAGAGCACGGCGTCGAGGAAGGCGGACAGGTCTCCCTGGCGCTTGCGGGCGTCCGTGCACAGGTAGAGCCGGGCGTCGGCGAGCTGCTCGCGAGGCGTGGACATGGGTGCTTCCCCCCGTTGGGTCCGGTGGTTCCGTGGGGGCCGGGCGGGACCCGGCCCCACGGAACCACCTGTGTGGTGTCTTCGGTACGTCAGACGGCGAGCGCCTGGGCGCGGCGCTTCACCTCCGTGCCGCGATTCTCGCTGAGGGCCTGCGCGGGCGTGCCCGGCAGGGTCGGGTCGGGAGTGAAAAGCCACTCCAGCATCTCTTCGTCGGTGAAGCCGTCGTCCTTCAGGAGCGTCAGGGTCCCGGAGAGGCCCTTGACCACCTTGTCGCCGTCGATGAAGGCGGCCGGTACCTGAAGCGCCTTGTTCTCACCGCGGCGCACGGCGATGAGCTGGCCCTCCTTGACCAGCTGCCGCACGCGCGTCACCTCGACATCGAGCATTTCCGCGATGTCGGGGAGGTAGAGCCAGGCGGGGACGAGAGCATCGATTCTTGCGTCAATCTCGGTCACGTGGACAAGCCTGCCATCCCGGACTGACAGTCGGTAGTCGAGCCCTACAGGACTGCCGCCTTCAGGGGGACGGAAGGGTCGGCGGCCCGCTCGGGGTCGAGTCGGGCGCCGGACTCGATCAGCTTGCGACCCTGGGCCAGGTCGCGGGGGCGTCCCACGGCGAGCAGGGCGACCAGGGCGCCGTCGCGCAGCCAGAGCGCGGACCAGGAGGGTCCGGCCGGGTCGCCGCGCCGGACGAGCTCCGCGTCGGCCGCGTGGTGTCCGGCGTACTGCACGAAGCGGCCGAACTGCTCGGACCAGAAGTACGGCACCGGGTCGTAGGGCTGCGGGACCTCGCCGATGATGTCGGCCGCGACGGTGCGCGGACCCTGGAGCGCGTTGTCCCAGTGGTGGACCAGGAGCCGGCGGCCGTAGCGGGCGGAGGGGAAGGAGGCGCAGTCGCCGACGGCGTACACGTCGGGCAGGGAGGTGCGCAGCCGGTCATCGGCGGTGACGGAGCCGTCCGCGTCGAGGGCGATGCCGGAGCCGGCGAGCCAGCCGGTGGCGGGCCGGGCGCCGATGCCGACGACGACCGCGTCGGCCGGCAGCTGCCGGCCGTCGGCAAGGACGACCGTGCCGGGTTCGACGCCGGCCACGCGCGCGTGGGTGAGGAGTGCGGCGCCGCTCTCCTCGTACCACTGCGCCATCGGGGCGGTGACCTCGACGGGGAGCGCGCCGGCCAGCGGGCGGTCGGCGGCCTCGACGACGGTGACGGCGCACCCCGCCTCGCGGGCGGCGGTGGCGAACTCGGCGCCGATCCAGCCGGCGCCGACCACCACGATGTCGTGGCGTTGCTCCAGGACGGGCTTGAGGCGGGCGGCGTCGTCGAGGGTGCGCAGCAGATGGACTCCGGGCACGCCCTCGGTGCCGGGCAGGGTGACCGGCTGGGCCCCGGTGGCGACGACCAGGACGTCGTACGGGACGGGTCCGGCCTCGGTGTCGACCTCGTGGTCCTCGGCGCGCAGGCCGGTGACGTCGAGCCCGAGGCGCAGCTCGATGGCGAGGGCCTCGAAGTCGACGTCGAAGGCGGAGTCCTCGGCCTTGCCGAGGAGGACCGCCTTGGAGAGGGGTGGCCGGTCGTAGGGTTGGTGCGGCTCGGCCCCGATGAGGGTGACTTGGCCCGCGTAGCCCTGTTCCCGCAGGGCGACGGCGGTCTGCACCCCCGCCATCCCGGCGCCCACGATCACGACCCGCTGCTGTGCCTGCTTCTGCTCGCTCACCCGATCACCTTACAAATCTGACGCCCTGTCAGGAAGGCAGTTCTTCGACCACGCCGGCGCCGGAGCCCTCCTGGGACTCCCCTGCCCAGGTCTCCTCCAGCCGAACGTGCCCGTCCGCCGCGCGCGTGCCGACGGGATTCCCCCGGACCTTCGAGAGATCGGGCCACTGCGGAGGCTCCCTTACTGGGCGTCGGGGGCGGGGGTTAGTCTGACCGTCAACGTAGAGCACTCGCGGGAGCCCGGACGCACCGGGCTGAGAGGGAGGCTGGCCGGCCTCCGACCGTACGAACCTGATCCGGGTCATGCCGGCGAAGGGAGGGGCTGGACGCCCATGTCGCGTACATCCGACGTCCTCGTCATCGGGGGCGGAATCATCGGTCTGGTCACGGCCTGGCGGGCGGCGCAGCGCGGACTGCGCACCGCGGTCGTGGACCCCGAACCGGGCGGTGGCGCCGCCCGCGTGGCGGCGGGAATGCTGGCCGCCGTCACGGAACTCCACTACGGCGAGGAGACCCTGCTCACCCTCAACCTCGCCTCCGCGCGCCGCTATCCGGGCTTCGTCGCCGAGCTCGAGGACGCCACCGGCCACGACGTGGGCTACCGGGCCTGCGGCACGCTCGCCGTCGCGCTCGACGCCGACGACCGGGCGCACCTGCGCGAACTGCACGCGCTGCAGACCCGCTGCGGTCTGCAGTCGGAGTGGCTCAGCGGGCGCGAGTGCCGCCGTCTGGAGCCGATGCTGGCTCCGGGCGTCCGCGGCGGCCTGCGGGTCGACGGCGACCACCAGGTCGATCCGCGCAGGCTCGCGACCGCGCTGGTCACCGCCTGCGAGCGGGCCGGGGTGGTCTTCCACCGGGCCCTGGCGGAGCGGTTGACGGTGGTACGGGACCGGGCGACCGGCGTACGGCTCGCGGACACCGGTGAGCTGGGCGCGGACCAGGTCGTGCTGGCCGCCGGCAGCCTCAGTGGCCGGCTGGCGGGCGTACCGGACGAGGTGCTGCCTCCCGTACGCCCCGTCAAGGGCCAGGTGCTGCGGCTGACCGTGCCCCGGGCGTACGCGCCGTTCCTGTCCCGGACCGTCCGGGCCGTCGTGCGTGGCAGCCACGTCTATCTGGTGCCGCGCGAGAACGGCGAGCTGGTGGTCGGCGCGACCAGCGAGGAGCTGGGCTGGGACACCACCGTCACGGCGGGCGGGGTCTACGAGCTGCTGCGCGACGCCCACGAGCTCGTGCCGGGCATCACCGAGCTGCCGCTCACCGAGACCCGCGCGGGTCTGCGGCCCGGTTCGCCGGACAACGCCCCGCTGCTCGGCCCGACCGCGCTGCCCGGCCTCCGGCTGGCCACGGGGCACTACCGCAACGGGGTCCTGCTCACCCCTGTCACCGGCGATGTGATGGCCGACCTGCTCACCACCGGCGTGCTTCCGGACGAGGCCCGCCCCTTCACCCCCCGCCGCTTCTCCCCCGTACGTCAGGAGCAGCCCGCATGAACGTGCCGACGAACACCTCCACGAACGTCCCGGCGAATGTCTCGACGGACCTCCCGACGAACGTCTCCGTCAACGGCGAGGCACGCGTCCTCACCGCACCCACGACCCTCGACTCCCTGGTCGCGACGCTGACGGCGGCGCCGTCGGGCGTGGCCGCGGCCGTCAACGAGACGGTCGTGCCGCGCAGCCAGTGGTCCACGACCGTCCTCGGCGAGGGCGACCGGGTCGAGGTCCTCACCGCCGTGCAGGGGGGCTGAGCACGATGTCCGACGACACCTTCCTCCTCGGGGGTACGGAGTTCTCCTCCCGCCTGATCATGGGCACGGGCGGGGCCCCCAGCCTGGACGTCCTCGAACGCTCCCTGGTCGCCAGCGGCACCGAACTCACCACGGTCGCCATGCGGCGCCTGGACCCGACCGTGCAGGGCTCCGTCCTGTCCGTCCTGAACCGGCTCGCCATCCGCGTCCTGCCGAACACGGCGGGCTGCTTCACCGCGGGCGAGGCCGTCCTGACCGCCCGCCTCGCGCGGGAGGCGCTCGGCACCGACTGGATCAAGCTCGAGGTGGTCGCGGACGAGCGGACCCTGCTGCCGGATCCGATCGAGCTGCTCGACGCGGCGGAGACGCTGGTGGACGACGGCTTCACGGTCCTGCCGTACACCAACGACGACCCGGTCCTGGCGCGGAAGCTGGAGGACGTCGGGTGCGCGGCGATCATGCCGCTGGGCTCGCCGATCGGCTCCGGGCTCGGCATCCGCAACCCGCACAACTTCCAGCTGATCGTGGAGCGGGCGGGGGTGCCGGTGATCCTGGACGCGGGGGCGGGGACGGCGTCGGACGCCGCCCTGGCGATGGAGCTGGGCTGCGCGGCGGTCATGCTGGCGTCGGCGGTGACCCGGGCCCAGGAGCCGGTGCTGATGGCGGAGGGCATGCGGCACGCGGTCGAGGCGGGCCGCCTGGCCCGGCGGGCCGGCCGGATCCCGCGCCGGCACTTCGCGGAGGCCTCGTCCCCGGCGGAGGGCCGCGCGGCCCTGGACCCGGAGCGACCGGCCTTCTGAGGGCCGCGGACGCGTTCCACGCGTCACAGATGTGCTGCGGTCGGGGCCGGTGGGGACGGGGGGTCCTCACCGGCTCGTAAACTCAAGGCCGTGGACACGACCCTTCAGGACCCCCTCGTCGGGCAGCTGCTCGACGACCGCTACCGCGTCGACGCGCGCATCGCCGTCGGCGGGATGGCCACGGTCTACCGGGCCGTCGACACCCGCCTCGACCGGGTGCTCGCGCTCAAGGTGATGCACCCGGCCCTCGCCACCGACGTCGCCTTCGTCGAGCGGTTCATCCGCGAGGCGAAGTCCGTCGCCCGGCTCTCCCACCCCAACGTCGTCGGGGTCTTCGACCAGGGCGCGGACGGCGCGTACGTCTATCTCGCGATGGAGTACGTCGCCGGGTGCACGCTGCGCGACGTGCTGCGCGAGCGCGGGGCGCTCCAGCCCCGGGCGGCGCTCGACATCCTGGAGCCGGTGCTCGCCGCGCTGGGCGCCGCGCACCGGGCCGGGTTCGTGCACCGCGACATGAAGCCGGAGAACGTCCTGATAGGGGACGACGGCCGGGTCAAGGTCGCCGACTTCGGTCTCGTACGGGCCGTCGGCTCGGCCACGAACACCACCGGCTCCGTCCTCGGCACCGTGTCGTACCTCGCCCCCGAACAGATCGAGCACGGCACCGCGGACACCCGCGCCGACGTGTACGCCTGTGGTGTCGTCCTCTACGAGATGCTAACCGGCGGCAAGCCGCACTCCGGGGACACCCCGGCGCAGGTCCTCTACCAGCACCTGAACACCGACGTCCCGGCCCCTTCCGCCGCCGTTCCCGGCCTCGCCCTCGAACTGGACGAGCTGGTGGCGAGCGCGACCGCCCGCAACCCCGAGGTCCGGCCGCACGACGCCGTCGCGCTCCTGGCCCAGGCCCGCGAGGCCCGCGCCGCACTCACGGACGAGCAGCTGGACGCCGTACCGCCGCAGGCGCACCGGGAGGACCGCACGGGGTCCGAGGACCGGACCAGCGTGATCCCCCGCGTGCTGCCCACCGAACAGCAGCCGGCACCGCACGCACAGCCGGTGCAGCACACCAGCCGGCTGACGATGCCGCCGCCGGAGCCACGGCCGGAGTCCCGGCGCGCTCCGCGCCGCCCCCGCGGACCCCTCGTCCTCGTCGCCGTCGTCCTGCTGGCTCTCGGGCTCGGGGCCGGGGTCTGGTACATCAATTCCGGCCAGTTCACCCGCGTGCCGGCCGTCCTCGGCAAGACCGAGGCGCAGGCGACGAAGCGGCTCACGGACGCGGGCCTCGACGTCGGCGCGACGAAGCGCGCCTTCAGTGACGTGTACGAGCGGGGCACGGTCATGGCCACCGACCCCGCTCCCGGTGGGCGGATCCGGGGCAACGGCACGGTCGCGCTCACGGTCTCCCGTGGCCCCGAGATCGTGAAGGTCCCGAACCTCAAGGGGAAGCCGCTGGCGGAGGCCAAGCGGCTCCTGGCCAAGGAGGGCCTGGCCCCTGGTGTGATCACCACCGCGTTCAGCGAGGACATCGCGCAGGGCGCCGTGATCAGCTCCGACCCCGAGCCCGGCACCGAGCGCAGCCCGGACTCGGCCGTGGCCCTCGTGGTGAGCAAGGGCGTCCCGATCGACGTCCCGGACGTGGCCGGCGAATCGGTGGCCGAGGCCACGAGCACGCTCCAGGAGGCCGGGCTCAAGGTGGAGGTCGCGACCGAGCAGGTCCACTCCCCCGAGGCGGCCGGCACCGTCGCGGCCCAGTCCCTCGCGGAGGGCAGCCGCGCCGCGCAGGGTGACCGGATCGTCCTCACCGTCTCCAAAGGCCCGCGGATGATCGAGGTCCCGGACGTCGTGGGTCGGTCCACGGCGGACGCCCGCGCGAAGCTGGAGGGCGCGGGCTTCGAGGTGAAGGTCGAGAAGACCTTCCCCTACCTCGGCGACACGGTCTCGGGCCAGTCCGTCGACGGCGGCTCCACCGCCCCCGAGGGCTCCACCGTCACCATCAAGATCAAGGGACTGTAAGAACTCATGCGCAACCCCGTCGGCGGCCATGTCCCCGTGGCCGGCGGCCTCGCCACGACCGGTCTCGCCTACGCCCGCGAGCTGGGCGCGGAGACCGTACAGGTCTTCGTCGCCAACCCGCGCGGCTGGGCCACGCCGGTGGGCAACCCGGCGCAGGACGAGCTGTTCCGCGCCGCGTGCGAGGCCGAGTCCCTGTCGGCCTGGGTGCACGCCCCATACCTGATCAACTTCGGCTCCCACACCGAGGCCACCGTGGAGAAGTCGGTCGAGTCGCTGCGGCACTCGCTGCGCCGCGGCCGGGAGATCGGGGCGAAGGGTGTCGTGGTGCACACCGGTTCGGCGACCGGGGGCCGGCCGCGGGCGGAGGCGCTCGCGCAGGTACGGGAGCGGATGCTGCCGCTGCTCGAGGAGCTGACGCACCCGGAGGACCCGTTCCTGCTGCTCGAGTCGACGGCCGGGCAGGGCTTCTCGCTCTGCTCGCGCGCCGAGGACTTCGGCCCGTACTTCGAGGCGCTGGACCGCCATCCGAAGCTCGGCATCTGTCTGGACACCTGCCACATCTTCGCGGCGGGCCACGATCTGACCGGCCCGCACGGCATGACCCGGACGCTGGACCAGCTGGTGGAGACCGTCGGCGAGGGGCGGCTGAAGCTGATCCACGCCAACGACTCCAAGGACGTCGTCGGCGCGCACAAGGACCGGCACGCGAACATCGGGGCAGGCCACATCGGCGAGGATCCGTTCCGGGAACTCATGAGGCACCACGCGACCGACGGCGTACCGCTGATCATCGAGACCCCGGGCGGGAAGGAAGGGCATGCGGCGGACGTGGAGCGGCTGAAGAAGCTCAGGGGCTGACATCCCCGTTTCCCGTTGAGGAATACCCCTAGGGGGTATACGGTTCTTGCATAGGCAGGAACCGCTACCCGACGTTGGGGGCTCCCATGCAGCACGAAGCGCACGCCCATCACCACGCAGAGCACTCCACGGTGCACTCCAGCGAGCACAACGGTCACGCAGGGCACGACGGTCACGCGGGCCACGAGGGGCACGCAGGACACGAGGGGCACGCAGGCCACCACGGCCACGCGGTCGGCAAGGTCAGCTGGTCCATGGCGGCGAAGGCCACCCTCCACTGCCTCACCGGATGCGCCATCGGCGAGGTCCTCGGCATGATCATCGGCACGGCTCTCGGCTGGGGCAACGCCCCGACGATGGTTCTCGCCATCGTCCTGGCCTTCTTCTTCGGCTACTCGCTGACCCTGTGGGCGGTCGTCCGCGCCGGCCTGAGCCTCAAGGCGGCCATCGGCGTCGCGCTCGCCGCCGACACCCTCTCGATCGCCGTGATGGAGATCGTCGACAACGGCGTCCTGCTCCTGGTCCCCGGCGCGATGGACGCGCACCTCTCGGACGCGCTGTTCTGGGGCGCCCTGGCCTTCGCCTTCCTCGTCGCCTTCCTGATCACCACACCCGTCAACAAGTGGATGATCGGCCGCGGCAAGGGCCACGCGGTGGTCCACCAGTACCACCACTGAACGACCGGGAGTCAGAGCTCCGGGCCGTCCCCCGGCTCCTCCTGGTACGAGTACCGCTGCTCCGTCCACGGATCGCCGATGTTGTGATAGCCGCGCTCCTCCCAGAAGCCGCGGCGATCGGCGGTCATGTACTCCACGCCCCGGACCCACTTGGGCCCCTTCCAGGCGTACAGGTGCGGCACCACGAGACGCAGCGGGAAACCGTGCTCGGCGGTGAGCAGCTCACCGTCATGGTGGGTGGCGAAGATCGCGCGCTCCGAGGCGAAGTCGGAGAGCCGCATGTTGGCGCTGAAGCCGTACTCGGCCCAGACCATCACGTGCGTGACGTTGGCGGCCGGCGGGGCGAGCTCCAGGATCGTCCGGGCGGCCACTCCACCCCATTCGGCCCCGAGCATGCTGAATTTCGTGACGCAGTGCAGATCGGCCACGACCGTCGAGAACGGGAGCGCCGAGAACTCCTCGTGGTTCCAGCACCGCTTGTCGCCGTCCGCCGTCGCCCCGAAGACCCGGAACTCCCAGCGGTCCGGCTTGAACTTGGGGACGGGGCCGTAGTGGGTGACCGGCCAGCCGCGCTGCAGCCGCTGCCCCGGCGGAAGATCCGACTGCCCTGCTTCCCGGTGTACTCCGCTCTCCGGCTGACCCATGTCATCCATGGTGACAGACCGCGAGGGGTGGTCATGACCAGCCAACCTCGCACCCCAGCTCGATTCGGGTCAACTCCCACTAAGCCTGCACTTACTGGACGCTCCCCATCCGTGGTGCGAGGATGCGGCCATCCTGCCCAGTCACGACATAGACATGCGTGGAAGGAGCCTCTGCGATGCAGGGCGACCCCGAGGTCCTCGAGTTCCTCAACGAGCAGCTGACCGGCGAACTGACGGCCATCAACCAGTACTGGCTGCACTACCGCATCCAGGACAACAAGGGTTGGACCAAGCTCGCCAAGTACACCCGCGAAGAGTCCATCGACGAGATGAAGCATGCGGACAAGCTCACCGAGCGCATCCTCATGCTGGACGGCCTGCCGAACTACCAGCGGCTCTTCCATGTACGGGTCGGCCAGACGGTCAAGGAGATGTTCGAGGCGGACCGCCAGGTGGAGGTGGAGGCGATCGACCGCCTCAAGCGTGGCATCGAGGTCATGCGCGCCAAGGGCGACATCACCTCGGCGAACCTCTTCGAGGAGATCCTGGCCGACGAGGAGCACCACATCGACTACCTCGACACGCAGCTGGAGCTGATCGAGAGCCTGGGCGAGAAGCTGTACCTCTCGACCCTGATCGAGCAGCCGAGCTAGCTCACCGGGCCGGGCCCACCGGCGAGGCGACTAAGCGGCCTCAGGTAGCTCGTCCACCTCGGTGAGCTCCGTCGCCAGGGCGGGCATCCCCTGGTCGAGCAGCTCCCGTCGCGGGCAGTTGCCGCGCCCGAGGATGGCCTGAATGCGTCGTACGCACGAGCCGCAGTCGGTTCCGGCCTTGCAGGCCGAGGCGATCTGGCGAGGCGTGCAGGCGCCCGCGTCCGCGTGCTCCTTGACCTGCTTCTCCGTGACACCGAAGCATGAGCAGACGTACACGCGGATTCACCTCCCGCCGAGATCGATAAGGCTAACCTAACCTTACCCGGCACCTACGAGGTGTAAAGCCCTGGAAATGACGTGGGGCGCGGATCACATCGATCCGCGCCCCACAGTCGTACGAAGCTACCTACTGATCACGCTCACTGGTCGCGGTACATCTCCGCCACCAGGAACGCCAGGTCCAGCGACTGGCTGCGGTTGAGCCGCGGGTCGCAGGCCGTCTCGTAGCGCTGGTGCAGGTCGTCGACGAAGATCTCGTCACCGCCGCCCACGCACTCGGTGACGTCGTCACCGGTGAGCTCGACGTGGATGCCGCCCGGGTGCGTGCCGAGGCCCTTGTGCACCTCGAAGAAGCCCTTGACCTCGTCGAGCACGTCGTCGAAGCGCCGGGTCTTGTGGCCGGAGGCCGCCTCGAAGGTGTTGCCGTGCATCGGGTCGGTGACCCAGGCGACGGTCGCGCCGGAGGCGGTGACCTTCTCGACCAGCTCCGGGAGCTTGTCCCGGACCTTGTCGGCGCCCATGCGGACGATGAAGGTCAGCCGGCCGGGCTCGCGGTCCGGGTCGAGCCGGTCGATGTACGTCAGCGCCTCGTCGACCGTGGACGTCGGGCCCAGCTTGATGCCGATCGGGTTCGCGATCTGCGAGGCGAACTCGATGTGGGCGTGGTCGAGCTGGCGGGTGCGCTCACCGATCCAGACCATGTGGCCGGAGGTGTCGTACAGCTTGCCGGTGCGCGAGTCCGTACGCGTGAGGGCGCCCTCGTAGTCGAGCAGCAGCGCCTCGTGGGAGGCGTAGAACTCGACGGCCTTGAACTCGGCCGGGTCGGTGCCACAGGCCTTCATGAAGTTCAGCGCGTTGTCGATCTCCCGCGCGAGCTGCTCGTAGCGCTGCCCGGAGGGGGACGACTTCACGAAGTCCTGGTTCCAGGCGTGCACCTGGCGCAGGTCGGCGTAGCCGCCGGTGGTGAAGGCGCGCACCAGGTTGAGCGTGGAGGCGGAGGCGTTGTACATCCGCTTCAGGCGCTCGGGGTCCGGGACGCGGGCCTTCTCGTTGAAGTCGAAGCCGTTGACCGAGTCGCCGCGGTACGTCGGCAGGGTCACGCCGTCGCGGGTCTCGGTCCCCTTGGAGCGGGGCTTGGAGTACTGCCCCGCGATGCGGCCGACCTTGACGACGGGCACGGAGGCCGCGTACGTCAGGACGGCGCTCATCTGGAGCAGCGTCTTGAGCTTGGCACGGATGTGGTCGGCGGACACGGCATCGAAGGCCTCGGCGCAGTCGCCGCCCTGGAGCAGGAACGCCTCGCCACGGGCGACGGCTCCCATGCGGGCGCGCAGCTGATCGCACTCGCCCGCGAAGACGAGCGGCGGATACGACTCGAGGTCCGCGATCACATCGCGCAGAGCCTCGGCATCGGGGTACTCGGGCTGCTGCGCCGCGGGAAGGTCTCGCCAGGTGTTGCCACCGGTAGCGGTGGTCTTAGCGTTCACGGTCACAACCACCACATTACGGGGTCCGGCGTCATGTCCAGGGACGCGACCAATGAGTGAGACACGCGCCCGGATTGTCCCGGCGTAAGGTTCACGCCTTCGCGTGGTGTTACCCTCACGCGCGTTTAAACATCTGAGGCACAAGCGATCACAGGGGTGGGTGTGACCCAAGGGCACCGCAGGGACCGCAAGAAGAGACGGCTGCTTTACGGTGCGGCGGCGGCCGTCGTCGCCACCGCGACGATCGGCACGATCGCCGTGGCGTCGCCAGGCATCCTGAGCTCTTCGGACGACAAGAACGACGCGAACGTGTCGCTGCAGGCGCAGTTCGCGGAGGCGGCGGACGAGTTCGACGTGCCGCAGAGCGTGCTGATGGCGGTGTCGTACCGCCAGACGCGGTGGGAGTCGCACGACGGCGAGCCGAGCGTGACCGGCGCGTACAACGTCATGGGGTTGACGGACGTCGATCCCGAGGACGTCGAGGTCCACGAGGACGACGAGCGCCTCGCCCACCTCAACGCGAGCGGCCACCCGGACATCGAGAAGACCTTCGACAAGGCCAAGGCGCTGCGCAGCCTGCCGAAGGAGACCGTCGACACCGACGATCCACGGCTGCACACCCTGGACAAGGCCGCCGAGCTGGTCGACGGCTCCGCCGAGTCCCTGAAGAACGACACCGCGGAATCCATCCGCGCCGGTGCGGCGCTGCTCGCCGAGTACCAGAAGCAGGCGACCGGCGACCTGCCGGACGAGGCCGGTGCCTGGTACCCCGCCGTCGCGCGCTACAGCCAGGCGCCGGACAAGAAGGGCGCCGACCTCTTCGCGAAGCGCGTCTTCGAGTCGATCAAGACCGGCGAGCGGGAGCTCACCACGGACGGCGAGCAGGTCGTCCTGCAGGCGGACCCGTCGGTGGAGCCGGTCAAGCCGTCGAACGTGCCACTGGCCGCGACCTTCGCGGCCACGACCGCGACGCCGACACCCGAGTGCCCGTCCGGCCTGACCTGCAACTACGTCCCGGCCGAGGTGCCCAGCACCGGACAGCGCAACTACACGCTCGCCCCTCGCCCGGCCGGCGGTGTCGACATCCGCCAGATCATCGTCCACGACACCGAGGGCAGCTACGCCGGCACCATCGCCGCCTTCCAGAGCGCGACGGCCAAGGGCAGCGCCCACTACCTGATCCGTGCCTCGGACGGTCTGGTCACCCAGATGGTCGAGAACAAGAACATCGCGTGGCACGCGGGCAACTGGACCGTCAACTCGCACGCCATCGGCGTCGAGCACGAGGGCTACGCCATCAGGGCGGGCAGCTGGTACACCGAGCCGCAGTACGAGTCCTCCGCGGCGCTGGTGAAGTTCCTGGCGGCCAAGTACGGCATCCCGCTCGACCGTGAGCACATCATCGGCCACGACGAGGTGCCGGGATACAACGACGCCAAGGTCGCCGGCATGCACTGGGACGCGGGCCCGTTCTGGGACTGGAACCACTACATGTCGCTGATGGGTGCCCCGACGGGCGCCAGTGGCGCGGGTGGCCTGTTCAAGGCGGGTCAGCTGGTCCGTGTGGTGCCGCCGTTCACCACGGCGAACCAGCCCAAGATCACGTACAACGGCAGCACCGTCGCCGCCCAGCCCGCGAACTTCGGCTACCTGTACACCACCGCGTCGACCGCGACGCCCATCAAGGACCCGTACATCCCCAACGTGCTGTGGAGTGACGGACCGAACTGGGGGAACAAGGTTCTGGCGGGCGGCACTTACGTCGTCGCCGAGTCGCAGTACAACTGGACGGCGATCTGGTACGGCGGGCAGAAGGCCTGGTTCTACAACCCCGGCGGCCAGTACACGGCACCGGTCACCGGCTCCCCGACCATGGTCAAGGCCAAGGCCGGAGTGACGGCCCGGGTCTACGGGCGTTCCTTCCCCGAGGCCGCCGCCTACACCGCGGCCGGTGAGGCCCCGCCGACGGACGCGGGCGCCTACCTGACGAAGTACTCGCTCCCCGCGGGCCAGGGGTACGTGAAGGCCGGCGCCGAGGTGAAGGGCGACGACTGGTTCGGCAGCTCCCAGAAGAACGTCGTGGGCAAC
This sequence comes from Streptomyces sp. NPDC059875, assembly GCF_042731085.1. Taxonomy (NCBI): domain Bacteria; kingdom Bacillati; phylum Actinomycetota; class Actinomycetes; order Kitasatosporales; family Streptomycetaceae; genus Streptomyces; species Streptomyces sp. NPDC059875. Next base: position 45,250 of record NZ_JBHWJZ010000034.1, on the reverse strand, counting down.
GACGCGTACATCCCGATCCGGTACAACCACCGCATGGCGTGGGTGAAGGCCTCCGAGGTGGACGTGGTCGCGGGCGCCGCCCCCGTCACCGCCACCAACCGCTACAACGTCATCGCCCGTGACAGCTCCGGCGTCATCTGGCAGTACCAGGGCACCGGCAACGCCTCCTGGCAGTTCCTGAACCGCTACCGCGTCGGCAGCGGCTGGCACGGCTACAACGTCATCACCCCGATGACCGCGCTGCGCGCGGACGGCATCGGCGACGTCGTCGGCCGCGACGCCTCCGGCGTGCTCTGGTACCACCAGGGCAGCGGCAACCCGTCCGCGCCCTTCAAGGCGCGGATCAAGGTCGGTCCCGGCTGGGGCGGCTACGACAAGATCGTCGGCATGCGTGACCTGACCGGTGACGGCAAGGCCGACCTGCTCGCGCGCGAGAAGTCGGGCACGATCTACCTGTACCAGGGCACCGGCAACCCGGCCGTGCCGTTCACCACCCGTGCGAAGCTCGGCACGGGCTGGCACGGCTACACCATCATCCTCGGCGCCGGCGATCTGACGGGTGACGGCAAGGCCGACATCCTGGGCCGCGAGGCGTCCGGCGTCCTGTACATGCACAAGGGCACCGGCAACGCCGCCGCGCCGTACACCAGCCGGATCCAGGTCGGCACCGGCTGGAACATGCACAACGTCATCCTCGCTCCGAGCGACCTGACCGGTGACGGCAGGGTCGACCTGATGGCCCGGGACACCACCGGCGTCGCATGGCTGTACCCCGGCACGGGCAACGCCACGTCCCCGATCGGCCAGCGCATCAAGATGGGTCCCGGCTGGGGGATCTACAACTCGATCTTCTGATTCGAAGAATCGATCCTGTCGATCCCTGAAACGGGGCCCGGCTCGCACCGTCCACGGTGCGGACCGGGCCCCGTTTCCGTGTCCGGCTGGGCTACAGTGCTCGCATGTTCGCGCAGCAGATCCAGAACTGGTGGTGGACCGCTCATCCGGCGGCCCTCTGACTGCGCGTACACCGACACACGCGAAGGCCGCCCGAGGGGCGGCCTTCTCCCGTTTCACGGGGCCGTTCCTCTCCGACTACCGGAAGGAACACGCACCATGGACCTCTCCCGACTCCTGGACCCCTCCTGCCCGCCCTTCGCCCTGCTCCGCAGGCGCACCCCGGGCCGTGATCACGACACCGTCGAAGTGCTGATCGGCGCCGTCCACGAGGCCGAGCGGCTCGCGGAGCTGCCCGTCGGCGCGCTCCCGACACTCGCCCTCGTGCCGTTCCGGCAGATCCGCGAGCGCGGCTTCGACGTCCGCGACGACGGCACCCCGCTCTCCGTGCTGGTCGCCGAGGAGGCGTACGAGCTGCCGCTCGCCGACGCGCTCGCGCAGCTCCCGACGCACGCCGTCCGGGTGGAGAGCGGCGGGTTCGACGTCTCGGACGAGGAGTACGCCGAAACCGTGCGGCGGGTCATCGACGAGGAGATCGGCTCCGGCGAGGGGGCCAACTTCGTCATCCGCCGCACCTACACCGGCGAGATCCCCGGCTTCGGGCGCGCCGACGCCCTCGCCCTGTTCCGCCGGCTCCTCGCGGGTGAGCGGGGCGCGTACTGGACCTTCGTCGTCCACACCGGGGACCGCACGCTGGTCGGGGCGAGCCCCGAGGTGCACGTCCGGATGTCGAGTGGAAGGGACGAGCGCGAAGCGCTCTCGATCAAGGGTGGTGGTGGGAGACGGGCGGGAACGGTCGTCATGAACCCGATCAGCGGCACGTACCGCTACCCCTCCGGCGCGGCGCCCACCCCCGAGGACCTGCTGACCTTCCTCGCCGACCGCAAGGAGACCGAGGAGCTCTCCATGGTGGTCGACGAGGAGCTGAAGATGATGTGCACGGTCGGGGACATGGGTGGGGTGGTGATCGGTCCGCGGCTCAAGGAGATGGCGCATCTCGCCCACACCGAGTACGAGTTGCGCGGCCGTTCGTCCCTCGACGTGCGGGAGGTGCTGCGGGAGACGATGTTCGCGGCGACGGTCACCGGTTCCCCCGTGCAGAACGCCTGCCGGGTCATCGAGCGGCACGAGTCCGGCGGGCGCGGCTACTACGCGGGGGCGCTGGCCCTGCTCGGTACGGACGAGAACGGGGGCCAGACGCTGGACTCCCCCATCCTCATCCGGACCGCGGACATCTCACGGGACGGGGCGCTGCGCGTGCCGGTGGGCGCGACCCTGGTGCGGCACTCCGACCCGGCGGGCGAGGTGGCCGAGACCCATGCCAAGGCGGCCGGGGTCCTCGCGGCCCTGGGGGTACGGGAGGGGCGGCCGCGCGACGAGTCCCCGCGGGCGCCCCGGCTCGCGGACGATCCGCGGGTGCGGGCGGCCCTGGACGCGCGGCGGGCCGATCTCGCGCCGTTCTGGCTGCGGATGCAGGTGAGGTCGGCCGAGCTGACCGGTCACGCGCTGGTGATCGACGCCGAGGACACCTTCACCGCGATGCTCGCGCATCTGCTGCGCTCCTCCGGCCTGGAGGTCTCCGTGGTCCGCTACGACGAGCCGGGGCTGCGCGAGCTGGCGCTCCGTCACGAGGGCCCCGTGGTGCTCGGACCGGGGCCGGGGGATCCATCGGACGCCGCCGATCCGAAGATGCGCTTCCTCAGGGGTCTCACAGCAGAACTCGTACGGGATCACCGGCATGGCTTGCTGGGCGTCTGCCTCGGGCACGAGCTGATCGCCGCCGAACTCGGGCTGGAGATCGTCCGCAAGCGCACCCCCTTCCAGGGGGCGCAGGTGCGGATCGATCTCTTCGGGCAGGAGCAGACGGTCGGGTTCTACAACAGCTTCACGGCCCGCTGCGACGACCGGACCGCCACCGAACTGGCCCTGCACCGGATCGAGGTGAGCCGGGACGCGGAGACCGACGAGGTCCACGCCCTGCGCGGGCCGGGCTTCGCGGGAGTCCAGTTCCACCCGGAGTCGGTGCTGACGATGGAGGGGGCGGCGCTGACCGCGTCGCTGCTGGCCGGAGTGCTGGTCTAGGACGCGGCCGGGACCAGGACGTTCTCGCTGCGCCGCCCCTCGGTGTAGTCGAGGACGTTCTGGACGGTCGTGTCGATGATCTGGCCGACCGCGTCGACCGTGTAGTACGCCTGGTGGGAGGTGACCACCACGTTCGGGAAGGTCACCAGGCGTGCCAGCGTGTCGTCCTCGACGACCTCCAGGGACTTGTCGAGGAAGAAGAGCCCGGCCTCCGCCTCGTACACGTCGAGTCCCACGCCGGTGAACCGGCCGGCGCGGAGTTCGGAGACCAGGGCCTCGGTGTCGACGAGCCCTCCGCGGCTGGAGTTCAGCAGGATGGCGTCGTCCTTCATCATCCTGAGGGCGGCGGCGTCGATGAGGTGCCGGGTCGCCGGGAGCAGCGGTACGTGCAGGCTGATCAGGTCGGACTCGGCGAGGAGCCGCTCCTTGTCGACGTACTTCATGCCGAGTTCGACGCAGGCGGGGTTCTCGGCGACGTCCCAGCCGAGGAGGTTCATGCCGAAGCCGTGGGCGATCCGGCTGAAGGCCTCGCCGATCTTTCCGGTGCCGAGGACGCCGACCGTACGGCCGCGCATGTCGCGTCCCATGAGCCCGTCGAGCCGGAAGTCGAAGTCCCGGGTCCGGTTGGAGGCGCGGACGATCCGCCGGTTCACCGCCATCGCCAGGGTCCAGGCGAACTCGGCGACGGAGTACGGGGAGTAGTACGAGACCCGGGCGACGGTGAGGCCGAGCTGTGCGGCGACATCGAGGTCGATGTTGTTGAAGCCGGTGGAGCGCTGCGCGATCAGCTTCGTACCTCCGGCGGCGAGGGACCGCAGGACCCGGCCGCCGAGGTCGGCGTTGACGCTGGTGGACACGGCCTCGTGGCCGGCCGCGATGGGGGCGGTGTCCTCGGTGAGGAACACGTCCAGGCAGCGGACGTCGTGGTGTCCTGCGAAGGCCTTCTCGATCAGCGGCTTCTCGTCGGCCTGTACACCGAATGCCAGGATCTCCACGACTTTCCCCTCTGACGTCCTCGGAAGAGCGATGGGCCGGATATGCGCGAATATACGACCCATGCCGTCGGGGCGCTCAGCCGAAGAAGACCCCCACTTCCGCGTACAGCGCAGGATCGACCGTCTTGAGCCGTGCCGTGGCCTCGGCGATCGGGACGCGGACGATGTCGGTGCCGTGCAGCGCGACCATCTTCCCGAAGTCCCCGTCGCGGACCGCGTCGATGGCGTGCAGTCCGAAGCGGGTGGCGAGCCAGCGGTCGAAGGCGCTGGGGGTGCCGCCGCGCTGCACATGGCCGAGGACGGTGGTCCTGGCCTCCTTGCCGGTCCGCCGCTCGATCTCCTTGGCGAGCCACTCGCCCACCCCCGAGAGCCGGACGTGTCCGTACGAGTCGAGCGTGCCGTCCTTGAGGACCACGTCCCCGTCCCGGGGCATCGCACCCTCGGCGACGACCACGATCGGGGCGTACGTGGCCTGGAAGCGCGAGGTGACCCAGGCGCAGACCTGGTCGAGGTCGAAGCGCTGCTCGGGGATGAGGATGACGTTGGCGCCGCCCGCGAGGCCGGAGTGCAGGGCGATCCAGCCGGCGTGGCGGCCCATCACCTCCACCACCAGGACCCGCATGTGGGACTCGGCGGTGGTGTGCAGGCGGTCGATGGCCTCGGTGGCGATGCCGACGGCGGTGTCGAAGCCGAAGGTGTAGTCGGTGGCCGAGAGGTCGTTGTCGATGGTCTTCGGCACGCCCACGCAGGGGACGCCGTACTCGTCGACGAGCCGGGCGGCGACCCCGAGGGTGTCCTCGCCGCCGATCGCGATCAGGGCGTCGATCTCGTACTTGGCGAGGTTCTCCTTGATCCGGCGGATGCCGTTCTCCACCTTGAGCGGATTGGTGCGGGACGAGCCGAGGATGGTGCCGCCGCGCGGCAGGATGCCGCGGACGGTGGGGATGTCGAGTGGGACGGCGACGCCTTCCAGGGGACCGCGCCAGCCGTCGCGGAACCCGGTGAACTCGTAGCCGTACTCCTGGACGCCCTTGCGGACGATGGCGCGGATGACCGCGTTGAGACCGGGGCAGTCGCCGCCCCCGGTCAGTACGCCGACGCGCATGGAGATCTCCTTCGCCGTGGCGGACGGATGCGCGACCCACGCTAATAGTGACGTGGGTCACTCCGACACAGCGCGAAGAGTGAATTGTCAGGCGTCGTCGAGGCCGCGCTCGATGGCGTACCGGACGAGCTCCACGCGGTTGTGCAGCTGGAGCTTGCCGAGGGTGTTCTGGACATGGTTCTGGACCGTGCGGTGCGAGATGACCAGACGCTCGGCGATCTGCTTGTAGCTCAGGCCCTTGGCGACGAGCCGCAGGACCTCGGTCTCGCGCTCGGTCAGCTGCGGGGCCTTCGGCTCGTCCGCGCCGGTCGCCGGGACGGGCTCGGAGGCGAGGCGGCGGTACTCGCCGAGGACCAGGCCCGCGAGACCGGGGGTGAAAACGGGGTCGCCGACGGCCGTGCGGCGCACCGCGTCGATCAGCTCGGCCGTGCTGGCGGACTTCAGCAGGTAGCCGGTGGCGCCGGACTTGACCGCCTCCAGGACGTCGGCGTGCTCGCCGCTCGCGGAGAGCACCAGGACCCGCAGCCGGGGGTTGGCGCCGACCAGCTCCTTGCAGACCTGGACGCCCGGTTTGGCGGGCAGGTTGAGGTCCAGGACGAGGACGTCCGGGCAGGCCGCGCCGGCGCGGCGCACGGCCTGCTCGCCGTCGCCCGCCGTGGCCACCACGTCGAAGCCCGCCTCGGCGAGGTCGCGGGCGACCGCGTCCCGCCACATCGGATGGTCGTCGACGACCATCACCTTGATCCGCTGCTCGTCCATCCGCTGCTGCTCGCTCATCGCGTTCCTGCCTTCCCCCGTGTGTCCCGCGGGACCTTCAGTTCGACTTCCGTGCCCTGGCCCGGCACCGAGATCAGCTCGGCCGTGCCGCCCAGATCCCGCAGTCTGCCCCGGATGGACAGGGCGACGCCCATCCGGCCTTCGCCCTCCGCCTGGGCGAGCCGCCCCTCCGGGATGCCCGGACCGTCGTCCCGTACCGTCACGATCACCTCGTCCGGCCAGTCCTCGACCAGGATCCAGGCCTGGGCGTTCCCGCCCCCGTGCACCCGGACATTGTCCAGGGCGGCGCCGACGGCGGCGGCCAGTTCGCGGGCGGCGGCGGGCAGCAGCAGGACCGGGGCGCCCGGGTCCGAGAGCGTGACCTTCGCCCCGGCGCGCGGTGCGAGGAGGGCGCGCAGATCGACCGGGGAGTCGTCGTCCGGCTCCTCGACGATGCGGACCACGGCTCCCTCGGACTCGTCCTCGGAGACCAGCGAGGGCCGGGTCAGCCCGCCGGCGACCAGGGTGCGCAGCGCGACCTCCTGCTCCCCCGCCATCCGGCCGAGCTCGGCGGCCTCGCCACCGAGGGCCGTACCGCGCCGCTGCACCATCGCCAGGACCTGCAGGACGCTGTCGTGGATGTCCCGGGCGAGCCGCTCCCGCTCCCGGGTCGCCGCCTCGATCTCGAGGGCGCGGGCGAGGGTGCGTTCGGAGGCTCGGGCGACCTCGACGACGTAACCGATGGCGATGGACGCCACCCAGACCAGCAGGACGTTGTGGAGGGTGTCCCGGGTGGGGTTGCCGCGCTCGATGATGTTGGCGACGGCGACCAGCGAGGAGGCGAAGCCGGCCCAGCGCCAGCCGCCCTTGATCGCGTACGCGAGGACGGCCCCCGCGGTCCATATGGACGGCAGGGTGGGGCTGTCCATCGTCCGCGCCTGCTCGTCGGCGAGCGGGGTGAGCAGGATGCCGGTGAGGGCGATGGTGAGGTCGGCGACGAGGAAACGTTTGGTGCAGCCGGCCGCGTTCGCCACCTTGGGGAGCGTCGCCAGGGTCCAGACGCACATCACGGCGAGGAAGGCGACGGCCACCCACGGCCGTTCGTAGCGGTCCCGGCCGAAGACGAAGATCAGGACGGCGTAGATCATCGTCCCGACGCGGTACGCGGTGAGCGCGCGCCACAGCGGCTGCTCGACCGACATCCGCACGACACGCTCGCGCTTGGCCATCTCCCCCACCCCCGGGCGCCCCCTCTACGAGAGGGTCAGGCGCCGGACTCTTCCCGTGCCGCGATCTCGGCCTTGACGGCCTCCTTGGCGGCCTTCTCGGCCTCCGCGATCTGACGCTTCGCCGCGGTGGCGTAGATGTCGACGTACTCCTGGCCGGACAGCTTCATGATCTCGTACATGACCTCGTCGGTCACCGAACGCAGGATGAAGCGGTCCCCCTCCATGCCCTGGTAGCGGGAGAAGTCCAGCGGCTTGCCGATCCGGATCCCCGGGCGCATCAGCTTGGGGACGACCTTGCCGGGCGGCTGGATCTTCTCGGTGTCGATCATGGCGACCGGGATGACGGGCGCGCCGGTGGCCAGGGCCACGCGCGCGAGGCCACCGGGCTTGCCGCGGTAGAGGCGGCCGTCGGGCGAGCGCGTGCCCTCGGGGTAGATCCCGAAGAGCCCGCCCTTCTCGATGACGTCGATACCGGCCTTGATCGCCGCCTCACCGGCGCCACGCGCGCCCGAGCGGTCCACGGGAAGCTGGCCGACGCCCTTGAAGAAGGCGGCGGTGAGCTTGCCCTTCACACCGGGCGACGTGAAGTACTCGGCCTTGGCGATGAAGGTGACCTTGCGGTCGAGGACGGCGGGCAGGAAGAAGGAGTCCGAGAAGGACAGGTGGTTGCTCGCGAGAATCGCCGGCCCCTCGGCGGGAATGTTCTCGAGGCCCTCCACCCAAGGCCTGAAGGCGAGCTTCAGTGACCCTCCGATGGAGAACTTCATTGCGCCGTAGATCAACTCGAGTACCTTCCGTGTGCCGTCGGACAGACCTTATCCCGCCTTTTCGCGCCTGCCCGCGCGGGTGTGGCCGTGTGCGGGGGCACCTTCGTGCGAACGGCCCTGGTCGGTGTCGGTCCGGTCGCGTACCGTGAAGGTCCTTCCCTCATTCGTCGTTGCTTCGTTGCAGGACCCGCCGTACTCGCGTCCTCGAAGCCGAACCCCGAACAGGAGACCCCGGTGCCGGTCCTTCCTGGAGCCGAGCCGTACCGCCATGAGGGCGGAGAGGTCGGCGTCCTTCTCTGTCACGGTTTCACCGGTTCCCCGCAGTCGATGCGCCCGTGGGCCGAGTATCTGGCCGAGCGCGGACTGACGGTGTCCGTGCCGCTGCTGCCCGGGCACGGCACCCGCTGGGAGGACATGCTCGTCACCACCTGGCAGGACTGGTACGCGGAGGTGGACCGGGCGCTGCAGGAGCTGCTCGCCGACCGCGAGCAGGTCTTCGTCTTCGGCCTGTCCATGGGCGGGGCGCTGGCGCTGCGGCTCGCGGCCAAGTACGGCGACTCGGTGCGGGGCCTCGTCCTGGTCAACCCGGCGAACAAGGTGCACGGCCTTTCGGCGTACGCCCTGCCGGTCGCCCGCCATCTCGTGCGCTCGACGAAGGGCATCGCCAGCGACATCGCCAAGGAGGGTGTGACGGAACTCGGCTACGACCGGGTGCCGCTGCACGCCGCGCACTCCCTGCGGCAGTTCTTCCGGACCGTGGACGCGGAGCTGCCACAGGTCACGCAGCCGGTCGTGGTGCTGCACAGCCCGCAGGACCACGTGGTGCCGCCGGTCGACACGGCGCGGATCCTGAGCCGGATCTCCTCGACGGACGTCAAGGAGCTCCTGCTGGAACAGAGCTACCACGTGGCGACGTTGGACCACGATGCGGAGCGGATCTTCGAGGAGAGCTGGGCCTTCCTCGGCCGCCTCGCTCCGGATGTGGTCGGGGAGAAGAAGGGAAGCACGAGCGGTGGCTGAGCAGCAGGACGGGGAGCGCGACCCGCAGCCCATCGACGAGGAGGCGGCGTGGGCCGCGATCGTCGCCGGGTACGGCGAGGAGCCGGCGGACCCCCCTGGGGCGAAGCCCTTCAGGTCGGTGGAGGACCTGGCGCTCCCGGAGCCGGTGGACGGCGATAGTGACGGCGACGACGAGGGTGACGACGAGGACGAGGAGGAGGACGACGAGGACGCCGACGGCGAGGATCCCCGGAAGCCCGTCCTCGGCAGCACGATCGTCTTCGCGCCCGGGGTGAGCGTGGGCGGCGGCCCGCGCGACTACGAGCTCGCGGACCCGGACGCCGAGACCGGTGAGACGGGCGGGGCGAAGTCCGGCAAGAAGGACGACGACGACGAGGGCCACTTCGTGCCGCCGGAGCCGCCGCCGCTGCCGGAGGCGGACGCGACCACGAAGTTCGCGTGGCTGGGTGTCGTCGGCGGCCCGGTCCTGATGCTGCTCACGGTGCTGCTCCAGTGGGACATGACGTGGTGGCTCACCACGCTGTGCGTGGGTGGCTTCCTCGGCGGCTTCGCGACCCTGGTGGGCCGGATGAAGCACGACGACGACGATGACGGCTTCGACGACCCGGGCCGCGGCGCGGTGGTGTAGTCCAGGTCCGGGTCCGCCGACCGTGCCGGTCAGGAGGACGCGGGGATTCTGACCGCTGCGAGGACCGGCAGGTGGTCCGTCGCGGCCTTCAGGTCCGCCGGGTCGAGGTCCGTCGGGACCCCGCAGCCCAGGAACTCGACGCCTTCGGTCGCCAGGATCGCGTCGATGCGCTGGTGCGGGTCGGTGGGCGTCGAGGTGTACTCGCCGCCCCAGGGACTGACCGCCCAGCCGTCCTGGAGCTCTTTGGTCAGACGCGTGAAGCTCCGGCCGCCGGGGCGTTCGTTGAGGTCACCGGCCACGATCGTGTGCGGGACGTCCATGGCGGCGACCCGGTCGAGGAGCATCCCGGCCTGGGCGTACCGTTCGTCCTTCTGCAGGCTCAGATGACAGCTGATGAGCCCGACCCGCGCGCCCGCGAACCGTACGACGGCGGTCGCGAAGCCGCGCCGGTGAAGCCCGGGGGTGAGCGGCAGCAGCACGTCCTCGGTACGTTCCACGGTGGCCCGCAGCGAGCACATCAGCAGCGGCCCGGCGGCCGTGGCCCCGCCGCTCAGGACGACGAGCTCGCTCTTGGCGGCGAGCCGGGCGGCGTGCTTGCGCCAGCGGAAGAAGCGCGGCGCCTCCTGGATGAAGACGAGATCGGGCGCGCAGGCCCGGATGACCCGGGCGAGGGCGTCCTCGTCGTCCCGCATCGAGCGGATGTTGTAGCCGAGCACCCGGACGACGGCCGAACCGTCCGCCTCGGTGCGGGAGTTGGGCAGCGCGGTGATCGCCATGCGCAGCAACATACGACAACCGCCCGCCGCTCCCCAGAGGGCGCGACGGGCGGGTACGGACGAGGTGCGGGTGCTCAGCCCTGGCGGGCCAGGTCCGCCGCGCCGACCAGGCCGGCCTTGTTGCCGAGCTGGGCCGCGAGGACCTGGGCGTGCGGGCGCCACTGTCCGCCGACGAGCCAGCGGCGGAAGGACTTCCGGATCGGGTCGAGGACGAGGTCGCCCTCGTCGGAGACGCCGCCGCCGACGATGAACGCCGAGGGGTCGAAGAGCGAGGCCAGATCGGCCAGGCCCGCGCCCGCCCAGCGGGCCAGCTCGCGGAACGAGTCGATGGCCACCGGGTCGCCCTGCCGGGCGGCGTCGCTGATGTGCTTGCCCTGGATGCCCTCAGCGGTGCCGTCACCGAGGCCGAGGAGGATCTCCGCGTTCTCGGGCGTGGCGGCGGCGCGCTGCTTGGCGTACCGGACGAGCGCGCGCCCGGAGGCGTACTGCTCCCAGCAGCCCTGGCTGCCGCAGCCGCACAGCAGACCGTCCGGGACGACCCGGATGTGACCGAACTCGGCCGCCACGCCGAAGCGTCCGCGGCGCAGCTTGTTGCCGATGATGATGCCGCCGCCGAGGCCGGTGCCGAGCGTGATGCAGATGACGTCCTCGTGGCCCTGCCCGGCGCCGAACCGGTACTCGCCCCAGGCCGCCGCGTTCGCGTCGTTCTCGACCACGACCGGGAGGCCGACCCGCTGCTCGACCTTGTCCTTCAGCGGCTCGTGCCGCCAGTCGATGTTCGGCGCGAAGAGGACGGTGGCGCGCTTGTCGTCGACGTAGCCCGCGGCACCGATGCCGACAGCCTCGATCTGATGGCCCTTGCCGGCCTCGGACACGGCGGCGCAGATCGCGTCGACGATGCCTTCGGGGGTCGGCGGGGTGGGCACCTTGTGCGTGTCGAGGATGTTGCCCTCCTCGTCGACCACGCCGGCCGCGATCTTCGTGCCGCCGATGTCGACGCCGATGGTGAGTCCCATGTGTCCCTCAGTTTTCGGTCGAGCCCCGCTAAGGCCAACCGTACCCGAGGGGGGCGACCGTCCTGATCAGTCCAGGTCGATGTGCTGCCCGGTTCCGGGGCCCTCGTCGTCACGCTTCGGGTCCTGGCGGGGGTCCTCGCGGGGGCCCTGGCGGGGCTCGTCGCGGCGCGGGTCGTTCGGCTCGTCGCGCGTCCAGCGGGTCTCGTGGCCCTCGACCGCCGAGCGGTAGGCGGCGAGCAGTTCGTTGCCGGCCGCGGCGAGGTGGTCGAAGACCTGCGGGTTGCGCTCGATGACCGGCTCGACAGCGGCCTTCGCCTGGTTGACGAACTGCTGCACGGTGCTCTGGGCGGCCATGCCCATCAGCGGGTTCTTCAGAGTGGAGACCTTGTCGGCGACGGCGTCGAAGAGCTTGCGGAACTCCTCGGCGGCCGAGCCGGGCTCCGCGCCGGCGCGGGCGCGGCGGCGGGCCTTCTCGGCCTCCAGGTCCTCGGCGCAGGCCTTGGCCCAGGCGTCCGAATCGCTCATGGCGTACTCCTTACGGCTTATACCGTCGACGGTACACGGAGTCACGGGGTCTTCGGCCAGAGACCGGCGTCCGGTGCGAACCGGACCCTCAGATCGCCGTCGACGAGCCCGGCGCCGGCGACCGTGCAGCGGCGCAGGGCGGGCGGCAGCGGGACGTTGCGACGGAACGGGCCTACGGCGAGGAGGAGTTCGTCCCCGCGGCGGACGAGGGAGAGCTCGCCCTTGACGGCGCCTGGCAGGGGGATGTGCCAGACGAGGATCCCGTCGGCGTCCCTGCGGTCCTCGACGGTCCACTCGGGGACGGCGTCCGGTGCGGGTTTCGCGTCGACCGCGAGCAGGGCGAGGTCCTCGGGACCGCGGAGGTCCCGGCCGAGGTGCGGGAGGGCGTGCACGGCCCCGTCGTAGCCGGTACGGAGCCGGGCCAGGTGCTCGTGCTGCTGCGCGGTCAGCGCGGCGAACCAGGGGTCGGGCGAGTCGGCGGGGAGCAGCTTGTTGGCGACCACCGTGTCGAGGGCGAGGCGGTGGAGGGCGAGGCCGAGGCGGGCCGTGCGCAGGGCGTCGGTGGCGGCCGGCCCGGGCTCGACGACGAGTCGGACGGTGGTGGTGGGAGCGTCGACGACGGCCTGGACGGCGGCGAGCTCGGCCTCCCAGCGGGCGGTCCGCTCGTAGAGCCACTGGGCGGGCATGGGGACGCCGGCGAGCTGGGCCAGCATGGGGCGCAGGGCGCGGGCGGCCTGGCGTTCGGGCGGCAGGAGGCGGCGGAGGTAACGGCGGAGCTGCTCGGGCAGGGCGAGGAGGGCGAGGGCGTCGAGCAGCGGGGGCAGGTCGACGACGACGAGGTCGTGGTCCTGGGCGGCGGCGTCGCGCAGGGCGCGGAGCAGGGCGAACTGGTGGCTGCCGGGGAGTTCGGTGAGCTCGGCGTCCTCGAAGGGCGCGGCGCCGAGGAGGTCGAGGGCGGCGCCGGAACGGGCCTGCAGGGCGAGGAACTCGCGTCGGAAGTCGGCGGCGGGGGCCGGCCGGAGGACGTCCACGCCGGGCGGCGCGTCGGCCTCGGCGGACACGAGGAGGACGCGGCGTCCGGCTTGTGCCTCGGCGAATGCGGTGGCGGCCGCGACGGTGGTCCGACCGGCGCCGCCGGTCCCGGTGACGAGCATGATCCCCATGACCGGGAACGTTACTCCCACGCCTCCGCGACACCGGGGGTCGGCTCCCGCAGGCCCTGCCCCGCTGCGGGTACGCGTCCCGCCGCGGCGCATCGCACCCGCGGGGTTGCAGGCATCCGCTCCGCTGGGGCGGCTCCCACCCTCGACCCGCACACGGGGTTGTGGGCATCCGCTCCGCGGGGGCGGACCCCACCCTCGACCCGCACACGGGGTTGTGGGCAGGCGTTCCGCAGGGGCGGAACGGGTGGGCACAACCCCACGACGGCGCCGCACCTGTGGGCACCGCACGCACCGGGAGCCTGGGCCCGGCAAGGGCGCCGTCCCGTGTGCCCACCCGTCCCGCCCCAGCGGGACAGTTGCCCACACGGCGTGAGGTGGCGGGAGGCAGGGTGGGCGCCGCCCCGGTGGGACGCGTGCCCCCGGCGGGGGCGTCGGGCCGGCATCGCGCGGGGTGGCGCCGTCCTTGATCAGGTGCCGGCCGCGGAGAGCGGGTTACGCGCCGGACTCCACGCGCTTCTTCAGGCCCGCGAGTGCCCGGTCGATGATGACCTTCTCCGCCTTGCGCTTGATCATGCCCAGCATCGGGATCTTGACGTCCACCGTCAGCTGGTACGTCACCTCGGTACGGTCGCCGCCGGCCGCCGGCGCCAGGCGGTAGGAGCCGTCCAGCGCGCGGAGCATCTGGGACTTCACCAGCGTCCAGCTGACCTCGTTGTCGCCGGTCCAGGTGTACGCCAGCGTGTGGTCGTCCTTGATCGCGCCCGCGTCCAGCAGCAGCCGCACCTTCTCCGCCCGCCCGGCCGCGTCCTTCTCCAGGACCTCGGCCTCCTTCACCTCGCCCGTCCACTCGGGGTAGCGGGCGAAGTCGGCGATCACGCTCATGACGTCGGCCGGCGCTGCCTCGATGGTGATGCTCGAGCTGGTGTGTTCGGCCATCGCTGTGGCTCCTCCACTGTGCGGTCCGGCGAGAACTCGAAGAAAATCGAAGGGCACGAACCGTGCCGACCGAAGGCTATCGCGCCGTCACCGGGGGCCCGTCACCACTCCAGCGACCAGGGCCGCCCCGTCGCCGCGAAGTGCCCCACGTTCACGCACTCCGTCGCCCCGACCCGCATCCGCCGGGCCAGCGGCTGGTGGACGTGGCCGAAGAGCGCGTACCGCGGCCGGGTGCGCCGGATGGCGTCCAGCAGGGCGCCGCTGCCGCGTTCGAAGCGGCGCGCGACCGTGTCGTAGGTCAGTTCCGGTACGTCCGGCGGGATGTGACTGCACAGCACGTCGACCTCGCCGAGCGCCTCCACCTTCGCCGCGTACTCCTCGTCGGAGATCTCGTACGGGGTCCGCATCGGGGTGCGCAGTCCGCCGCCGACGAAGCCGAAGACCAGCCCGTCGAGCTCGATCCGCTCGCCGTCCAGGACCGTGGTCCCCGGCTGCGCGTACTCGTTCCACAGCCCCGGGATGTCGACATTTCCGTAGGTCGCGTACGTGGGGTCGGGGAAGGCCGCGAACAGCTCCTCGTACTGGCGGCGCACGGCGGACTCGATGGCCGTGTCCCGGTCGACGGCCAGTTCGGCCCAGAGTCGTCGTCCCAGGTCACGGGCCTCGTCGAAGCGGCGCGCGGTGCGCAGTTCGACGATCAGGTCGGCGTTCTCGACACCGAAGAGGTCGGGGAAGATGCCGCGGCTGTGGTCGGCGTAGTCGAGGAAGAGCACCAGGTCGCCGAGGCAGACGAGGGCGTCCGCGCCCTCGCCCGCTTTGGCGAGGGCGCCCGCGTTCCCGTGCACGTCACTGACCACGTTGATCCTCATGCGGTTCAGCGTAGGGCGTCGGACCTGCGGTTACTTCCGAGTCGGGAAAGCTGTGGATTACTGTGCGCGAAGCACCGCCACAACTGTGTGATGCACCGAACATCTGGCCAGACCCCCCTATCGGGAACCGAGTACTGATGGGTAACGTCCGGGCAGTCCAGTTGTGCTCACCCCACTGAGCACCTGCCCGATCTTGGACCGCACCGGTGCATTCACACAGAGCCGTGGCGCCGGCGCCCGATGAGGAGCAGCAGTCTTGCGCGAGTTCAGCCTTCCGGCCCTGTACGAGGTCCCCTCGGACGGCAATCTGACGGATCTCATCCGCCGCAACGCCACTCAGCACCCAGATGTCGCCGTGATGGGACGCAAGGTGGCCGGTGTCTGGACGGACGTCACCGCCCAGCAGTTCCTCGCCGAGGTCCGCGGGGCCGCGAAGGGGCTGATCGCGGCGGGTGTGGAGCCGGGCGACCGGGTGGCCCTGCTGTCCAGGACGCGGTACGAGTGGGTACTCCTCGACTTCGCGATCTGGAGCGCGGGCGCGGTGACCGTGCCGGTGTACGAGACGAGTTCGCCGGAGCAGATCCAGTGGATCCTCGGTGACTCGGGCGCCTCGCTGGTGCTCGTCGAGTCCGCGGCCCATCAGGAGTCGGTGGAGTCGGTACGGGCGAACCTGCCGGCCCTCAAGGGCATCTGGCAGATCGAGGCGGACGCCGTCGCGCAGCTCACGGCGACCGGCGCGGACGTCTCGGACGAGCTGCTCGACGAGCGGATGTCGAGCGCGCACGCGGACGACCCGGCGACCATCGTCTACACCTCGGGCACCACCGGCCGCCCCAAGGGCTGTGTGCTGACGCACCGTGCCTTCTTCGCGGAGTGCGGCAACCTGGTCGAGCGCCTGAAGCCGCTCTTCCGGACCGGCGAGAGCTCCGTGATGCTCTTCCTGCCCGCCGCCCACGTCTTCGGCCGCATGGTGGAGCTCGCGGCGGTCATGGCGCCGATCAGGCTCGGCTGTCTGCCGGACATCAAGAACCTCACCGACGAGCTGGCCACGTTCAAGCCCACCCTGATCCTCGGTGTGCCGCGTGTCTTCGAGAAGGTCTACAACTCGGCGCGGGCGAAGGCCCAGGCGGACGGCAAGGGCAAGATCTTCGACAAGGCCGCGCACACGGCGATCGCCTGGAGCCGGGCCACCAGCACGCCGCAAGGCGCACCGCTCGGCCTGAAGATCAAGCACAAGGTCTTCGACAAGCTCGTCTACAGCAAGCTGCGGGCGGTGCTCGGCGGGCGCGGCGAGTACGCGATCTCGGGCGGTGCGCCGCTGGGTGAGCGTCTGGGCCACTTCTTCCGGGGCATCGGCTTCACGGTCCTGGAGGGCTACGGCCTCACGGAGTCCTGCGCGGCGACCGCGTTCAACCCGTGGGACCGGCAGAAGATCGGCACGGTCGGTCAGCCGCTGCCGGGCTCGGTGGTGCGGATCGCCGACGACGGCGAGGTGCTGCTGCACGGCGAGCACATCTTCTCGGGCTACTGGCAGAACGAGGCGGCGACGGCGGAGGCGCTGGCGGACGGCTGGTTCCACACCGGTGACATCGGCACGCTGGACGAGGACGGCTACCTCGCCATCACCGGCCGGAAGAAGGAGATCCTGGTGACGGCGGGCGGCAAGAACGTCGCCCCGGCGGTCATCGAGGACCGGATCCGTGCGCACGCGCTGGTCGCGGAGTGCATGGTGGTGGGCGACGGGCGGCCGTTCGTGGGCGCGCTGGTCACCCTGGACGAGGAGTTCCTGGGCCGCTGGGCGGCCGAGCACGGCAAGCCGGCGGACTCGACGGCGGCGTCGCTGCGCGAGGACGCGGAACTCGTCGCCGAGGTCCAGCGTGCGGTGGACGACGGCAACGCGGCGGTGTCGAAGGCGGAGTCGGTGCGGAAGTTCCGCATCCTGCCGTCCCAGTTCACCGAGGAGGCGGGCCACATCACGCCGTCCCTGAAGCTGAAGCGCAACGTGGTGGCGAAGGACTTCGCGGACGAGATCGAGGCGATCTACCGCGCGTAGCGCCGGGGTCTGAACCCCGACGGGCCCCGCAGGCCGCCGAACGGCGACCTGCGGGGCCCGTCCACGTCCGACCTGCGGGGCCGTACACGTCCGCGGGGTCCTCGCACCCTGCGAGCGGTGGCCACGCGCCGCAGGGTGCCCCCGACGGGCGCTACAGGAGCTCTTTCAGGCGCTCCGCGAGGAGGTCCCAGCGCCAGCGGTCCTCCACCCAGGCGCGGCCGCGTTCGCCCATGCGGGCGCGGAGGGCCGGGTCGAGGAGCAGGGTCGCGATGCGGTCCGCGGACTCCTCGGGGGCGTCGCCCCGGACGACCCAGCCCGTCTCCCCGTCCAGGACCGCGTCCGGCGCGCCGCCCGAGTCGCCGGCGACGACCGGGAGCCCGGTCGCGGAGGCCTCCAGGTAGACGATGCCGAGGCCCTCGACGTCGAGGCCGCCGCGGCGGGTGCGGCAGGGCATGGCGAAGACGTCTCCGGCGCCGTAGTGGGCCGGCAGCTCCTCCCAGGGCACCGCGCCCGTGAACCGTACGGAATCAGTCACCCCGGCCGTCTCCGCGAGGCTCCTCAGATCCTTCTCGTAGGGGCCGCCCCCGACGATCAGCAGCACCGCGTCCGGCACCCGCCGCAGGATCTCCGGCATGGCCCGGATCAGGGTGTCCTGGCCCTTGCGCGGGACGAGCCGCGAGACGCACACGACCACGGGCCGGTCGGTGAGCCCGAGCCGCTCCCGTACCGCCTCGCCGCCCGAGTCCGGGTGGAAGGTCTTCTCGTCCACGCCCGGCGGGAGCTGCACCATCCGCCCGGCCGCGGCCGGCGTCAGCGCCGCCGCGATCCGCGAGCGCGTGTACTCGCCGAGGTACGTGAGGGTGTCCGTGCCCTCGCCGATGCGGCGCAGGAGCTGTCGCGCGGCCGGCAGCTGCGCCCACCCCGCCTCGTGTCCGTGCGTGGTCGCGACGATCCGCCGGGCGCCCGCCCGGCGCAGCGCGGGGGCCATCAGGCCGAGCGGCGCCGCTGCTCCGAACCACACCGATTCGCAGCCGTGCTCGCGCAGCAGAGCGGTCGCCCGCGCGGTGACCCGAGGAGTGGGCAGCAGCATGGTGGTGCTGTCCCGCACCACCATGAAAGGCTGCTCGGCGTCGAACGCGGCGGTCGCCTCGATCCCCTCGCGGCTGCGCTTCCACGTGGAGGCGTAGACCACGATCCGCTCGGGATCCAGACGCAGCGCCATGTTGTGCAGGAACGCCTGGATTCCACCGGGGCGGGGCGGGAAGTCGTTGGTTACGATCAGGGTCTTGTGCATCGTCGCCGAATGTACGTGACCGCACCCCCCGCCCGGCAACATCGATGAGAAAAGGACGAGGTAGGAATGACGGGCGTACTGGGTACGGCTGCCGAGCGCGCGAGAAGGAACCCCCTCCTCCTCTGGGGGCTCACCCGGATCATCCTGCTCCTGTGCGTCTTCAAGGTCGTCACCGTCCCGGGGCCGGACGTCACGAGCGACATAGAGCAGATCTACCAGGGCTGGTTCGAGGTCCTGAAGACCGGCACGTACCCGCTGGACGACGTGACGTGGCAGTACCCGCCGCTCGCGGCCCTGGCGATCCTGTCCCCCGCGCTGCTGCCGTTCCTGGGGTACTCCGCCGCCTTCTTCGTGCTCGCCTTCCTGTGCGACGCGCTCGTCTTCGGGCTGCTGATGTACGCGGGGCGGCGCCGCGGCCGGAGCCGGCACGGTGCGTGGATCTGGATCGCGGGCGTGCCGCTGCTCGGCCCGACCGCCTACGCCCGGTACGACCTGATGGTCACCGCCGTCGCCGTGGCCGCGCTCCTCGCCGGGCTGTCCCGCCCGCGGGTGCTGGGCGCGCTGGCCGGTTTCGGCGCGATGCTGAAGGTCTGGCCCGCGCTGCTGCTCGCGGGCACCCCGCGCGGCCGCGCCACCTTCCGCTCCTGGTCGACGGCGGCGGGCGCCGCCGCGGGGCTGCTGCTGCTGTGTGTGCTCGCGGCGCCGGGGGCGCTGGCGTTCCTGAACTTCCAGCGCGACCGGGGCACGGAGGTCGAGTCCCTGGGCGCGATGGTCTTCCATGTGGCCCGGCACCTCGGCTGGGACGGCGAGGCGCGGATGAACTACGGCTCGATCGAGTTCCTCGGGCCGTACGTCTCCACCGTCTCCAGCGCGGCCATGGTGCTGACCATCGCCGCCTTCGGCTGGCTGCTGGTGTGGCGGATCCGGGCCCGCGCGTTCTCGACGTCGACCCCGGCGGACACGGCGTTCGTGGCGGTGCTGCTGTTCACCACGACGAGCCGGGTGATCAGCCCCCAGTACATGATCTGGCTGATCGGTCTGGCGGCCGTGTGCCTGGCCTACCGGTCCAGCCGGATGCGCCGGCCGGCGCATCTGGTGGTGTGGGCGACGGCGGTGACGCAGTTCGAGTTCCCGGTGTGGTTCTCGCACGTGACGGAGAGCGATCCGCTGGGCATCGCGCTGCTGCTGGTGCGGAACGGTCTGCTGGTCGCCGCCTCGGTCTCGGCCTGCCGCATCCTGTGGCGGCAGACGGTGACCGAGCCGCGGCTCGTCCCGGCGGTCATTCCGGTTCAGCAGCCGGAGCGGGCGAGGAGCCTGCCCGTCGCCTGAGCGGCGGGGGTACGGCGGTGCAGCAGGCCGAGAGCCGCGCACTGTCCCGCTGTCGCGAGGCCCATCGCCAGGCAGATTCCGGCGAGCCCCAGGCCGGAGAAGGCGTACGCGAGCGGGAGCTGGGTCAGGACGCCGACGAGGGTGATCCTGGCGAGCCGCGGGCTGCCGCCGCTGCCCTCGAAGACTCCGGCGAGGGCGATGAACCCGGCCAGCAGGACCAGATGGGGGCCGAGGCAGCGCAGGAAGAGGGCGCCGGCGGCCGCCACGTCCGGCTCCGCGCCGAAGCCGCGCATGACCGGTCCCGCGGTGAGGAACAGCAGGCCGGCGGCGGCCGTGCCGAGAACGCCCCCGAGGAGCAGGGCCTGCCGGCCGACGGCCCGGCGCTCGTCGCGGCCCGCGCCGAGCAGGTGCGCGGTGTGGATGGCGGCGGCCTGGCGTACGGCGTAGAAGGCCATGGTGGCGACGTACATGGCCTTGGTGGCGATGCCGTAGGCGGCGACCTGGGTGACGCCGAGCCGGGCCACCACGGCGACCAGGGCGAGCGCCCCGGCCATCCTGACGACGAAGTCGGCGGACATGGGCAGGCCGGTGGAGGCGGTGCGGCGCAGTGCTGCCAGGGTCCCTTCGGAGGACCGGGCGGCCCGCGCGGCCCGTAGGAGCGGGTTGCGGCGCAGCGCGAGGAGTCCGGCGCCGAGGGCGACGGTGCGGCCGACGACGGTGGCGAGGGCGGCGCCCCGCACCCCGTACGCGTGGATGAGCAGCGGGTCGAGGACCAGGATCAGCCCGTTGGCGAGGAACGCGAGGCGCATCGGGGTGCGGGTGTCGCCCGCGCCCTTGAGGATGCCGTCGACGACGGTGGTGGCGAAGAAGACGGCCGTGCCGGGGAGTGAGATCGCGAAGTAGGCGGTGGCGAGGGCGAGGGCGGGGGTGTCGGCGCCGCCGAGGACGAGCCGGGCGAGGGGTTCGCGCAGCAGATAGCCGCCTAGGGCGACGGGCGGGACGAGCAGGGCGCCGAGCAGCAGCCCGCCGCGGACCGCGGACCGTACGGCGGCGGGGTCCTCGGCGCCGCGGGCGCGCGCGACGAGGACGGTGGTGCCGGAGGCGGCCATGAGGACGATGCCGAGCGCCACGTTCTCGACGTTGGTGGCGACGGCGACGGCCGCCACGGCGTCGCCGCCGAGGCGGGCGACCCAGACCATGGAGATGATTCCGGCGGCCACCGAGGCGAGGAGCTCGCCGTAGACGGGGTACGCGAGCCGGATCAGTGTGCGTCGGTGTGTCATCGTCTCCCCCTCGAACCGAGATACCTCGATTCGAGGCACCTCGATTAGAGGTAGCATGACGCGCGGGTCCGGGACAAGCGCGAAGGAGGAGCGGGGTGCTGGAGCTGACGATCCTCGGCTTTCTGTACGAGAAGCCGCTGCACGGGTACGAGTTGAAGGACCGCATCCAGGGGCTGAGCGGCCATGTGCGCCCGGTCAGCGACGGGGCGCTCTACCCGGCGATCACCCGGATGGTGAAGGCGGGGCTCATCGAGCGCCGTACGGAACCGGGCACGAGCGCGGCGCCGCGGCGGATGCTGTCGCTGACCGCCGACGGCCGCGCGGAGCTGTTCGCACGCCTCCGCGACCCGAAGGACGCCGAGATCACCGACGGCCAGCGCTTCTTCACGCTGCTGTCCTTCCTGGGCCTCCTCCCGGACCGCGCGGCCCAGGCCGCCGTCCTCCGCCGCCGCCAGGCCTTCCTGAACACCCCGGCCAGCTTCTTCTACAAGGACGGCGCCCCGGTGCGCGCCGAGGAGGAACCGGACCTGTTCCGCCAGGGCATGCTGCGGATCGCCCGCGCGACGGGCACGGCGGAGAAACAGTGGCTGACGGAGGCCCTGGCAGAACTGGAGTCCGAGGCCTGACGGCCGGCTGGGCCATGATCCGCCGGACAGGACCTAGCCCAGCCGCTCCCGCAGGAACGTCCGCCAGTCCGCGGTGAACGCCTCCGGGGTCGTGCCGAGTACGTCGGACATCGCCTTCTCCACCGAGCCCTCGCGGCCCGGGTGGGCGCCGACCGCGCGGTAGAAGTCGGTCAGCTTCGCCTCGCCCCAGCGTTCCGCGATGAGGGTGCAGGCCAGCCATCCGCTCTCGTACGCGCGCGCCAGGGCGTCCGCGTCGCCGCCGAAGGCGAAGGCCTTGTCGTCCGGCAGGGCCGCCGGGAGGTCGCCCGCGCGGACCGCGCGGCGCAGTTCCGGCGCCGCCTGAACGGCCGTGCGGCCCGTGCCCCGGTACGCGACCCAGTCGGCGAAGCCCTCCGACAGCCACACGGGCGTGGCCGCCGAGGTCGCGGTGCGGGTGGCCACGTGCGTCGTCTCGTGCGTGAGGACGACCTGCTGACCGAAGTCGCCGAGGACCCCGTACGCCTCGGGGTTCACGATCACCCGGTCCGCCGGGGCGTCCGGGCCGCCGCCGACCTCGCCGGTCGTGACGGCCGCGATCCCCCGGTACGAGGCCGCCGGCGCCCCGAGCAGCCCGCCCATGGCGTCCAGCGAGGCGGGGACGAGCACCACGACCCGGCCCGCCCAGGGCGAGGACCAGGCCGCCGAGACCGCGGGCACCGCCCGGTCGGCCGCCGCCGCGATCGCCTTCAGGCGCTGCTCCGACTGCCCGACGCCGAGGACGAGGCTGCGCCCGCCCCGTACCGCCTCCACCTCGCCCTGCTGCCACAGCTGCTGGGCGGCGCCTTCGCCGGCCCGGTCGGCGGTCACGTACCAGCGGCCGTCCCGCTCGATCAGGTCCAGGACGCGTTCGGCGGTGACGGGCCCGGAGTCGTAGCCCTTGATCCGGTACGTGAGGTCGGCGCGGACGGTCGCCCGGTCCCCGCCCGCCCGGTCGACGTCCTTGAGCCGGTAGTCCCACGAGGCCAGCGGCACCTCGGCGAGGTGATCGAACTCCTTCAGCGCGGCGGGCGCGAGCGAGGGGTCGAGCGCGAGTGCGTAGGCCGCCTCGTCCCGGGCGAGCACCGCCCGCGCGTGCCGGTCGAGGAGCGTCCGGATCTGCCCCGGCGCGGGGTCGGGCGGCTCGGGGGCCGCGCACCCGGCGAGGGCCAGCAGGACGGTCAGCAGACAGACCGCGGCCCTGCGCGCCGCTCCACTCCCCTGACCTGCCACGCTCCCGATCGTACGGGCAGGCGAGCGGGCGGTCGTACGGTCAGACCCGGGTCACCGTCGCGTGGGACATCATCCCGACCGGGTCGTAGCGCACCCGCGCCCCGGGGTACGGGGCGTGGATCACCTGCCCGTTTCCCGCGTAGATCCCGACATGGCTGGCGTCGCTGCGGTACGTCACGAGGTCGCCGGGCTGCGCCTGCGAGAGCGGCACCTGCCGTCCCGCGTACCGCTGCGCGGAGGACGTCCGCGGCAGGCTGATCCCGGCCTGCCGGTACGACCACACCATCAGGCCGGAGCAGTCGAAGGCGCGCGGGCCGGTCGCGCCCCACACATAGGGCTTGCCGATGGCGCTGCGCGCCGCGATCACCGCGGCGGCGGCGCGGGAGGAGGCCGGACCGAGGTCGGCGAGCGGCGGCAGCTCCTCGTCGATGCCGTCGCGGCCCGAGCGGGAGGCCCGGGCGTCCCGGTCGAACTCCGCGCGGTCCTGGGCGCTCAGGGACTCCAGGACCCGGCGCGCCTCGGCGAGCTTCCGCTCGACGGTGCGCTTGTGCCGGGCGACCTGTGTCCGGCTGCGCTCCAGTTCGGCGAGGAGGCGGCCGGCCTCGGTCCGCTTCTGGTTCAACCGCCGCTGCTCGGCCTGGAGCTGGCCGAGCGCCGCGCCCTGTCGGGCGGCCACCCGGTCGAGCACGGAGGCCCGGTCGAGGTACGAGTCGGGGTCGGCGGAGAGCAGCAGCGCGAGGGCGGGGTCGATGCCGCCGGAGCGGTACTGGGCGCCGGCGACCGAGCCGAGCGCGCCCCGCATGCGGTTGATCCGCTCCTGGCCGCGGGCCAGGCCGTCCCGGGCCTGGGAGACCGACGTACGCAGCGCATCCGCCCGCTCGTCGGCCTTGTTGTAGCCCTCGGTGGCCCGCTCGGCCTCTTCGAAGAGCCGGTCGACCGTGGCCTTGGTGGCCTCCGTGGTGCCGCTCGGGTCGGCGTTCGCGGGGACGGCACCGAAGGCCGTGGCCGCGGTGGCCGCGGCGGCGGTCAGGACGGTGACCCTCGCGGGTCGGCGGTGGGACGCCACGTAGCGCGCTCCGATCGACTGGTACCCAGACTGGCGCGGCAGACAGTAGCCGGTGATCACCCCCCGTCCAACGAAGGCGCCGGGCACACAAAGTGACGCCCCGCCGGAGACCACAGGTCACCGGCGGGGCGTCACGTCAGTCGAGGATGCGACGAACCACCCGATTGGGCGTCATGTCGGGATGCGTCAGATGCGCACGCCGAACTGGAAGGTGCCCATGTAGCTCATCGACTCGTAGCGGACCGAGGCGCCCGGCTTGGGGGCGTGCAGGATCGTGCCGTTGCCGGCGTACAGGCCCACGTGGGACAGGCTGTTGAAGAAGACCAGGTCGCCCGGCTTGAGCTGGCTGCGGCCGATCTTCACACCGTCGTTCTGCTGGGTGTAGGTGGTGCGGGTGAGCGAGACGCCGGCCTGGCGGTAGGCCCACTGCGTCAGCCCGGAGCAGTCGTACGAGTTGGGGCCCTCGGCACCGGAGACGTACGGCTTGCCGATCTGGGTGGCGGCGGCGCTGAGCGCGGCCTGGCCACGCGCCGAGGCCGGCACCTCGTTGCCGAGGTCGACGCGGTCGCCCGCGGCGCGGCTGGCGCGCTGCTCCTCGTCCTGGATCTTGGCGCGCTCGGCGGCGGTCAGGGTGTTGAGCAGCTTCTGCGCGTCGGCGAGCTTGCCCTGGAAGGTCTTCTTCTTCTCGCCGAGGGTCTTGCGGACGTCCTCGAGGTCGGCGAGCTTCGTCGTCGCCTCGGCGCGCTGCTGGGCGAGGGTGCGCTGCTTGGCCTGGATCGACTGGAGCACGTCGGCCTGCTTGGCACCGAGCTGGTCGATCGCGGACGCCTTGTCGAGGTAGGTGTCCGGGTCGGCGGAGAGGAAGAGCTGGATGGCCGGGTCGATGCCACCGGAGCGGTACTGCGCGCTGGCGACCGAACCGATGTTGTCCCGCAGGGAGTTGAGCTCCTGCTGACCGCGGGCCACCTTGTCCTGGAGGGCCCCGATCTCCTTCTGCAGCTTGCCCCGACGCTCCTCGGCCAGGTTGTACTGCTCCGTGGCCTCCTCGGCCTCGTGGTGCAGCTTGTCGACCTTCGACTTCACGTCGTCGATCTTCGGCTTCGGAGCCGCCTGGGCACCGGTCTGGGCGGAGAGCGCGACAGCGGCTGCGGCGGTCGCGGTGAGCACGGTCACACGGGTGCGGCTCGGCTGCTTGGGACGACGGTGGGACGCCACGAAGGCGAGCTCCTTCTTCCTCGAGCCGCCCAACCAGGCTGCGGCAGGCGGTTCCTCCGCTGTCATCCCGGATGGACGATCAACCGTGCGAAGGTTCGAGGCCTGACCCTAGTGACCAAGTTGTGATCAGTTCAAATCCTCATGAGCAAAATCTCGCTCACGCAGCACTTTATTTACACACACCACACGGGCAGTAGCGGCCACTTGACCGTACGCCCTCCAGAATTCGGGCATTAAGCCCAGGAGTTACGAGACATCACGAGGTGCGCGAAAGCCGCTTCAGCAACAAGGCGGACGTGACCGGGCGCGCACCGGCCTTCGCCACACCGTCGGCGACCTCGCGGTCGGTGGAGACCACGACGACCGGACGGCCCGGCGGCTCGGCGCGCACCAGCTGACGGATCAACTCGTCGGCGGTGACACCCGGCTTGGAGAACAGCACCCGCACCCCGCGCGGCGGGGCGAGCAGGACCGGGGCCGCGAGCTCCGCGCCGTCGAAGACACAGGTGATCTCGGCGCCCGAGCGGGCCGCGAGCGCGGAGAGCCCGCCGAGCAGCCGCAGCCGCTGCTTCTCCAACGGCATCGTCGGATAGCCGGTCTTGGTGACGTTGTAGCCGTCCACGACCAGATGGGCCTGCGGCAGGGCGAGCAGCTGGTCCAGGAGCGCGGGATCGGTCTCGGAGAGCGCGCGGGCCGCGATGTCCTTCGGGGACATCCGGCCCGGCTCCACCGCGTCGACGGTGTCGGCGGGGTGGACGGAAACGGGCGGCAGGGCCAGTTCGCGGCGCAGCCCCTGGGCGGCGTCGAGCACCGTGTCGAGCAGCAGGCGCAGCCGCATGTCCTCCACGGAACGCCCCTCACGGGCGGCGCGCCGGCTGGCCTCCAGGGCCGCCTCGACCTCGCCGAGCCGGGCCTTGAGCCGCCGGGTCTCGCTCTCGGCGGCGGAGACCTGCGCGGCCGCCTCCGCCCGGAAGGTGTCGATCTCGGTCTGGACGCGACGCAGCGCGGCTTCACCGCGCTTCACATCGCTCTGGGCGCTGCGCAGCTTGCGGTGAAGCGATTCGGCTTCCTTGCGGGCCGCCTCCAGATCGGTGCGCAGCTGCTCGGTCTCCGCGCGGCCGCGCTCCTTGGCGGTGGCGACCTCCTCCCGCAGCCGCTCCAGCTCGCGCCGGCCGGCCTCGTCGGCCCGCTCGGCGTCCGCGCGCTGGGCCTCCTCACCGGCGGCGGCGACCAGCTTGACCCAGCCGGTGGGGCGCAGGACGTAGGCGGCCGCGGCGACGTCGACGGGGTCGGCCGCGGCGGGCGGGGCGCCGGACTCGACGGCCCCCGCCAGCTCGGGCTGGGCCTCCTTGAACCGCTCGCCGATCCGCTGCCGGAAGAGCGGGTCGCTCTCCAGGGCGGTGGCCATGGCGTTGCCCGCGAACTTGGCGCGCCGGCTCGCGGTGAACCGCGCGTACTGCCGCAGGGGTGCCGGAAGCTCCGCGACGGTCAGCCCGCCGAAGGCGTCCGAGACCAGCGCGACGACCCTCCGCCGCACGCCGTCCGGCAGCGGGCGGTCGAGCGTCTCGGCAGCGTCACCTGCCGCGCCGGCCGGTTCACCACCGTGCGCGGGCTGCTCCACGATCCGTCACCCCATCGTCATGGGCTCCGCTCCGTCAGGAGGCGGTGCCGGGCCTGTCCACCAGTTCGATCTGGTCCACCGCGTTGCACCAGCGGCACCGGACCGACTCGATGGTCTCACTGACCACCTCGCGCTCCTCGACCTTCGGTTCGCCAGCGAGGTCCAGATGGACGTACTCGACGACCTTGGAAGAGCGGGTCACGTCGAACCGGGTCAGATTGCCGCAGAGCGTGCAGCGCCAGCGGGTCTCGGCGGTCGGCAGGGGAACCGTCGTCATCGTGCCGTCCTCTTTCATGTGCGTGATGCGGGTGCGGGTGCCGCGGTGCGCCGTTGAACTGCGGAGGTACTGCCCGTAACCCTACGGCCTCGCAGGTACCCCGTGTCGCGGCGAGGCACTCTGTCCAGTTGGGCCCCGTTACGCCATGATCTGTCCATGATCGACTGGCGGCGGTTCGACTGGCCGGAGGCGGCCCGGGGTGCGTGGCGGGGCGCCCGGACCGGCCCCGCGGTGACGTACGGCCTGATCGCCGTCTGCTGCTTCACGTTCCTGATCAGCCCGGTGTCCGGCCTCAATCCGGCGTACGGGACCGGGGACGCGGCCCTGGCGGCGCAAAGCGCGTACTTCCACCGCTGGGGGGTCGTACCGGCGGAGCTGATGAGCAGCGAGCCGCGCGCCCTGCTCACCCCGCTCACCGCCCTCTTCGTCCACGGCAGCTGGCTCCATCTGCTGGGGAACATGCTGTTCCTGTACGTCTTCGGCGCGATGGCCGAGGAACGGATGAGGGCCGTCCCCTTCCTCCTCTTCTACCTCGGCTGCGGCTATCTGGCGCTGCTGGGCTACGCGGCGGCCCACGCGAGCAGCGAGCAGACGCTGGTGGGGGCGTCGGGCGCGATCTCGGGGGTTCTCGGGGGGTTCCTGTATCTCTTCCCGCGCTCCCGGGTGACCAGCCTGTTCCCGTTCCTCTTCTTCCTGCCGTTGCGGTTCCCGGCCTGGATCGTGCTGGTCTTCTGGTTCGTGCTGCAGTGGCTCGCGGCGCGGACGGCCGGGTCCGGGCCCGGAGTCGCGTACCTGGCCCATGTGGTGGGCTTCGCCGTCGGCTTCCTCTATGCCTGGGGGCGCTACCGAGGTGGGGATACAGTGAGGTCCCCAGCCGCGGCGACCGAGGGAGAAAGCCAGCCGTGATCACCGCGATCGTGCTCATCAAGACCAGTGTGGACCGCATCCCCGAGATCGCGGAGTCGATCGCCGCGCTCGACAGCGTCAGCGAGGTCTTCTCGGTGACCGGCACGTACGACCTGATCGCCATGGTCCGGGTGCCCCGGCACGACGACCTGGCGGACGTCATCCCCGGCCGGATCAGCAAGATCCCCGGCGTCGAGGCGACGGACACGCACGTGGCCTTCCGTACGTACTCCCAGCACGACCTGGAAGCGGCCTTCGCCATCGGTCTGGAGTCCTGACTACGGCGCCGATGTCCACGGTGAGGATGAAGGAATCCTCATCGGGGCCTCATCCCGGCGGCCGCTCGCGCGCGCCGGCCGGGCGGTCGTCGACGAGGCATTCCGCGCTCTGCTTGCCATATCGGGCGTGGCGCTGCCGATGACGACCGGGATCGGCTGGGCCGTCGCGGGCCGCATCCTTGCACCCGTAAGAGTGGTGCGCGCGACGGCCGCCGAGCTGACCGAGCGCGATCCGACCCGGCGGATCCCCGTCCGGGGCCGGGACGACAGCGCCACGCCGGGGACCCGGCCGGCGACGTGAGGGGGACGGATCAGCCGCGGTCCGGGACGCAACGGCCGCCCTCGGTGCGGTAGTTCCACTGCGCACCGTTGCGGACGAGCTCCTTCACCGCCTGGACGAAGCGCTCCACGTGCTCGTCCGGCGTACCGGCGCCGAAGCTGACCCGGATGGCGTTGAGCGACTTCTCGCCGGGCGCCGCCTCGGGGGCCCCGCACTCGCCCTGGGTCTGCGGGTCGCTGCCGAGCAGGGTGCGGACCAGCGGGTGGGCGCAGAAGAGACCGTCGCGGACGCCGATGCCGTACTCGGCGGAGAGCGCGGCGGCGAAGTGGGAGCTGTTCCAGCCCTCCACCACGAAGGAGATGACGCCGACGCGGGGCGCCTCGTCGCCGAAGAGCGAGAGCACCTTCACCTCGGGCACCTCGGCCAGGCCCTCCCGGACGGTGGTGATCAGGTGCTGCTCGCGGGCGACGAGCGCGTCGAACCCGGCCTCGGTGAGCGCCTTGCAGGCGGAGGCGATGGAGTAGACGCCGATGACGTTCGGCGAACCGGCCTCGTGGCGGGCGGCGGTGGTGTGCCACTCGACGTCCACTCCGCCGTCCGTGCGGCGGGCGACCTTCTTGGACGCGCCGCCGCCGGCGAGGTACGGCTCGGCGTCCTGCAGCCAGTCGGCGCGGCCGGCGAGGACGCCGGAGCCGAACGGGGCGTACAGCTTGTGCCCGGAGAAGGCGACCCAGTCCACGTCCAGCTCCTGTACGGAGACGGGGTGGTGGGGCGCGAGCTGGGCGGCGTCGAGGACGATCCGGGCGCCGTGCGCGTGGGCGGCGGCGGCCAGCTCCTTCACCGGCCACAGCTCCCCGGTGACGTTGGACGCGCCGGTCACGCAGACGAGGGCGGGCCCGTAGGGGTCACGGTCGGCGAGGGCGCGCTCCAGGGTCTCGACCGCCTGGGCCGGGGTGCGGGGCGCGTTCAGGTACGTCACCCGGGCGTCCTTCCACGGCAGCAGCGAGGCGTGGTGCTCGGTCTCGAAGACGAAGACCTCGCAACCGGCGGGGAGCGTGGCGGCGAGCAGGTTGAGCGAGTCGGTGGTGGAGCGGGTGAAGACGACCTGGTCGCCGGGGCGGCAGTCGAGGAACTCGGCGACCGTGGCGCGGCTGTTCTCGAAGAGGTCGGTGGAGAGCTGCGAGAGGTACCCGGCTCCGCGGTGGACGCTGCCGTAGTACGGGGCGTAGGCGGCGACGTCGTCCCACACCCGCTGCAGGGCCGGCGCGCTGGCGGCGTAGTCGAGCGCGGCGTAGGTGACCTCGCCCCCGGTCACGAGCGGGACGGTGACGTCCCGGCCGAGGACCGGAAGCGGGGCGGCGCAGCAGGGGTCGCCGGCCTCGGAGTCGGTGGCGGTGGCAGTGGTGGCGGCGGCGTTCGGGTACGCGGACATGGCGGTATCTCCTGGCAGGACTGGGCAGCGAAAGGCCCGCAGGGCAGCGCGAAGTGGGGTGCCTCGTACGGGTGTTGCCTCGACACACGGTGTTCGTGCGGAGGGTGGGGAAACGGGGCCGAAGGCCCTAACGCATTCGCTTGCTCACGAGACTGCTCCCTTGAGGACCAGGACCCCAGGGCCGCACACATTCAACGCGTGCAGGGGTCCGCGCTTGCCGTAGACCTTGCTGCCTACGGCCTGGTCTTCACCCGGGGCACCCCGCCACGGACGGAGGGTTGCCGGACAGCCAGCCGGGGCTTAATGGCTGTCACTCATGACCTGGCACAGAACGTATGCCACGTGATCGCCGCCGCGCAACCCCGTTCCGGATTCCGGAACGGGGTCCGCGCCGTGCGCCTACCTGTTGCTGGCCGCGACCCAGCGCTCCAGCGCCTGCCTCGCAGCGCCCGAGTCGATCGACTCCGCCGCCTTCGCGATCCCCTCGCGCAACTGCTCCACCAGGGTGCCCTCCCCCGGCTCCAGGGCCGTCAGCGCCGCCGCCGAGTTCAGCAGCACCGCGTCCCGTACCGGACCGGTCTCGCCGGCGAGCAGCCGACGGGCCACATCGGCGTTGAACGAGGCGTCGGCGCCGCGCAGCGCCTCCACCGGTACGAGTTCGATGCCGACGTCCCGCGGGTCGAAGGCCTCCTCGCGCACCGCACCGTTCCGTACCACCCACACCCGGGAGGTGGCCGTGGTCGTCAGCTCGTCCAGGCCGTCGTCGCCGCGGAAGACCAGCGCCGAGGAGCCGCGCTCCGCGAGCACGCCGGCCATGATCGGGGCCATCCGGGCGTCGGCCACACCGGTCGCCTGGGCCTTGACCCGGGCCGGGTTGGTGAGCGGACCGAGGAAGTTGAAGACGGTCCGTACGCCGAGCTGGCCGCGGGCCGCGGCCACATGGCGCAGCGCCGGGTGGAACTTCACCGCGAAGCAGAAGGTGATCCCGGCCTCCTCCGCGACCTCGACGACCCGCTGCGGGGTCAGCTGCAGATTGACACCGAGCTTCTCCAGGACGTCGGAGGCGCCGCTCGCGCTGGACGCGGCCCGGTTGCCGTGCTTGACGACCTTCGCGCCGGTGCCGGCCACCACGATCGCCGACATGGTGGAGATGTTGACGGTCTTGGCGCCGTCGCCGCCCGTGCCGACGATGTCCACGCTCGGTCCCGGCACGTCGATCAGGTTGGCGTGCGCGTACATCGCCTCGACGAGGCCGGTGAGCTCCTGGACCGACTCGCCCTTGGCGCGCAGGGCCACCGCGAATCCGGCGATCTGGGCGTCGGTGGCCTCTCCGCTCATGATGCGGTCCATGGCCCAGGCCGCCGCCTCGCTGCCGAGGTCGTCGCCGCCGAGCAGGGTGTTCAGGACGCCGGGCCAGGAGCGGTCCGCCGACGTCGGTCCTCCAGCGGGGGTCGCAGCGCTCATGGCAGCTCCTGGTCAGTGCGTAACGGATAGGACACCACCCTATCGATCCGCGGGGACGGCAAAGAGCCCCGTCCATCGAATGGACGGGGCTCCCGCTGTGGCGACCTTCAGGGGTCCCCCCTCAGGGCGAAGCCCTGGGGGGAAGGTGATCAGTGGTGGCCGTGGCCGCTGGTGATCTCCTTGTACTCCTCGGCGGTCGGCTTGGCGATCTGGTTGTCCTCGCCGTAGTAGCCCTTGCTGAGCTTGACCCGGAGCTTCTCCATGCGGCCGATCTTGCGCTCCACGCCGTTCTCGTCGACGAGCGGGCCGAGCTCGGCCGGCTTGTTCTGCTCGTGCGCCGTGAGCTTGTAGAGCTCGCCCTGGCTGAGCGGCTGGTGCACCTCGACGAACTCACCGTGCGGCAGGCGCTTGATGATGCCGGACTCGCGACCGTGCAGCACCTTGTCCTTGTCCCGGCGCTGGAGGCCGAGGCAGATCCGCTTGGTGACGATGAACGCGATGACCGGTCCGACGAAGAAGGAGATCCGGACGAACCAGGTGATCGAGTTCAGCGACAGGTGGAAGTGGGTGGCCCAGAGGTCGTTTCCACCACCGACGAGCATGATCATGTACGCCGTGATCCAGGCGACACCGAAGCCGGTGCGCGTCGGAGCGTTGCGCGGGCGCTGCGCGATGTGGTGCTCGCGCTTGTCGCCGGTGATCCACGACTCGATGAACGGGTAGACCGCGATCGCCGCGAGGACCAGCGGGAAGATCGCCAGCGGGATCATCACGCCCAGGACGAGCGTGTGGCCCCAGAGGTTGATCTCCCAGCCCGGCATGACACGGATCAGACCCTCGGCGAAGCCCATGTACCAGTCGGGCTGGGCGCCGGTGGAGACCTGGTCCGGACGGTACGGACCGAGTGCCCAGATCGGGTTGATCGAGGCGATCGCCGCGATGACCGCGATGACACCGAAGACCAGGAAGAAGAAGCCTCCGGCCTTGGCCATGTAGACCGGCAGCAGCGGCATGCCCACGACGTTCTTGTTCGTACGGCCGGGGCCCTCGAACTGCGTGTGCTTGTGGTAGAAGACCAGGATCAGGTGGGCGACCACCAGACCGAGCATGATGCCGGGCAGCAGCAGGACGTGCGCCGAGTAGAACCGGGCCACGAAGTCGCCGCCGGGGAACTCCCCGCCGAACAGGAACATCGACAGGTACGTGCCGATGATCGGCACGGACAGGATCGCGCCCTGCATGAAGCGGACACCGGTGCCGGAGAGCAGGTCGTCCGGGAGCGAGTAACCGGTGAAGCCGGTGAACATGCCCAGGAAGAACAGCAGGAAGCCGAACAGCCAGTTGATCTCACGCGGCTTGCGGAACGCGCCCGTGAAGAACACGCGCATCATGTGCACGAACATGCCGGCGAGGAAGATCAGCGCCGCCCAGTGGTGGATCTGCCGGATGAGCAGGCCACCGCGCACATCGAAGGAGATGTGCATGGTCGAGTTGAACGCCTCGGACATCAGCTGTCCCTGCAGCGGGACGTAGCTGCCGTGGTACTCCACCTCGTTCATCGACGGGTGGAAGAACATCGTCAGGTAGACGCCCGTGAGGATGATGATGATGAAGCTGTAGAGGCAGATCTCACCGAGCATGAAGGACCAGTGGTCCGGGAAGATCTTCCGCATGTTGGCCTTGGCCAGGGAGTAGATCCCCAGGCGGCCGTCGGCCCAGTCGGCGACCCGCTCACCGGCGGGCGCCTTCTTCTTGGTGTCGGTCACAGTGCTCATCCGCGCTCCCAGAAGGACGGGCCGACGGGCTCGTCGAAGTCGCCGAGCGCCTCGAGGAAGCCCTTGTCGTTCACGCCGATCCGCAGCTGCGGGAGGGCGTGACCGGCCGGGCCGAAGATGACGCGGGCGCCGTCGGAGAGGTCGAAGGTGGACTGGTGGCACGGGCAGAGCACGTGGTGCGTCTGCTGCTCGTACAGGGAGATCGGGCAGCCGACGTGGGTGCAGATCTTAGAGAAGGCGACGATGCCCTCGTGACCCCACTCCAGCTCCTGCTTGTCCTTGATGTCCTCCGGCTGAATGCGGACGATCATCAGGGCGGCCTTGGCGATCTGGACCTGGAAGTCGTGGTCGTGCTCCGACAGGCCCTCGGGCATCGCGAAGGTCAGCGAACCGACCGCGACGTCCTCGGGACGCAGCGGCTCGTGCGTGTTCATGTTGATGAGCTGCTTGCCCTGGGCCCACAGGGTGGACCGGAGCTTCTTCTCGGGCAGCGGGCCCATGTCACGCAGCAGCACGATGCCGGAGAGCGGTACGAGCGACAGCGCGCCGAACATCGTGTTGCGGATCAGCTTGCGCCGACCCATGCCGGACTCGGCGGCACCGGCCGCGAAGTCCGCCATGACCTTCGCCTTGGTCTCCGGGGAGGCCTGGATCGGGTGACGCTCGTCGGCGATCTCCACGTCGGACATCAGGGTGCGGGCCCAGTGGACCGCGCCCGCGCCGATGAAGAACAGCGCCGCACCGAGGGTCAGACCCAGGGAGAAGTTGAGCGCGGACACCCGGCCGAACGGCCAGATGTACACGATCTTGTCCACCGGGAAGATCACGTACGAGGCGATGAAGGCGACGGTGGCCAGCATCGACAGCGTGAACATGAAGGCGACCGCACGCTCGGACCGCCGGGCGGCCCGCTCGTCGATGTCCTGGATGCGCGGCTTGTGGGGCGGCAGGCCCGGGTCGGCGAACGGGTCGTCCGCGACCGCGACCTTCACCGCGCCGTGCGCGGTGTCCTGCTCAGCGGGCAGGTTCTCTTCTGGAATCTCTTGGCTACTCATGACTTCTTGGCCTTAGCGGTGTGGGCCGCGACCCAGACGGCAACTGCGATCAGCGCACCCAGACCGAAGATCCATCCGAACAGACCCTCGCTGACGGGGCCGAGGCCACCGAGCTTGAGGCCGCCGGGGCTGTCGGACTTGTCGCTGTTGACAGCCTGGACGTACGCGATGATGTCCTTCTTCTCCTTCTCCGGCATCGTCGTGTCCGGGAAGGAAGGCATGTTCTGCGGGCCGGTCTGCATGGCCTCGTACAGGTGCTTCGGGCTCACGCCTTCGAGGTTCGGGGCGTACTTGCCGTTCGTCAGCGCGCCGCCCTCACCGGTGAAGTTGTGGCACTGGGCGCAGTTGGAGCGGAACAGGTCGCCACCACGGGCGATGTCGGCGCCGTCGGGGCTGTACTGGCCCTCCTTCGGCGTGATCGGGCCGGCACCGAGGGAGGCGATGTACGCCGCGAGCTGATCGATCTCAGCCTGCGTGTAGATGACCTTCTTCTTCGGCACCTGGGCGCCCGGCTGCTGGGCCGGCATGCGGCCCGTGCCGACCTGGAAGTCCACGGAGGCCGAGCCGACGCCGACCAGGGAGGGGCCGTCAGTGGTGCCCTGACCGCCGGTTCCGTGGCAGCTGGCGCAGCCGACGGCGTAGAGCTTCTGGCCCTCCTCGATGGCGAGGGACTGGGCGGTTTCATCGGCCTTCGCCGTGCCCGCAGGCGCGAACGCGGCGTACAGCCCCCCAGTGGCCGCCAGCGCGAGAAGGAGGACGACGACCGCCGCCAGCGGATGGCGTCGTCGTGCGGAGAGCTTTTTCACGGATTACCCCGGTGTCAGGATCTTCTGCGTCGATGCTTGCTGGATGTCTCGGGCGGAGCCCGATTACTTGATCATGTAGATCGTGGCGAAGAGGCCGATCCAGACGACATCGACGAAGTGCCAGTAGTAGGACACGACGATGGCGGCGGTTGCCTGCTCGTGAGTGAACCTCTTGGCGGCGTACGTCCGGCCCAGGACCAGCAGGAAGGCGATGAGACCGCCCGTCACGTGCAGGCCGTGGAAGCCGGTCGTCAGGTAGAACACCGAGCCGTACGGGTTCGACGAGAGCGAGAGCCCCTCGTGCTTGACCAGCTCGGTGTACTCGAAGACCTGGCCGCCGATGAAGATCGCACCCATCACGAACGTGATGATGAACCACGTCCGGAGCTTCTTCACATCGCCCCGCTCCGCGGCGAAGACGCCGAGCTGGCAGGTGAGGGAGGAGAGCACCAGGATCGTGGTGTTGGTCGCCGAGAACGGGAAGTTCAGGGCAGAGGCCTGTTCCTCCCAGAATTCGGCACCCATCACCGATCGCAGGGTGAAGTACATCGCGAAGAGGGCCGCGAAGAACATCAGCTCGGAACTCAGCCAGATGATGGTTCCGACGCTGGTGAGGTTCGGTCGATTGACCGACGGGTGCGCGTGCCCGGTTTCTACTGTCGTTACTGTCGCCACGACCGACATTATGTCGGTCGCTTATCCCGCCCTCACTCCGGGGGGTGCCGTTCGGAGTGTCAGGGGCGTGTGTCCAGCCCGAACGGCCCATCGAAGCGGCCTCCCTGGCCGTGTCGAACCGGTGTTGACGGGGTGTGGGACGGAGTAGCATCCCGCGCATCGGTTGATGACCTTCACGGAGGAACGATGCAGTCGAGCGCCACGGTCCTGGTCTACAGCGACGACGCGAACACGCGGGAGCAGGTGCGCCTCGCCGCGGGGCGCAGGCCCGCGGCCGACGTTCCGCCGGTCGAGTTCATCGAGTGCGCGACACTCCCGGCCGTGTTGAAGCGCCTGGAGGAGGGCGGCATCGACGTCTGCGTCCTGGACGGCGAGGCCGTACCGGCGGGCGGGATGGGCGTGTGCCGGCAGATCAAGGACGAGGTCTTCCACTGCCCGCCGGTGCTGCTCCTGATCGGCCGCCCGCAGGACGCCTGGCTGGCCACCTGGAGCCGCGCGGACGCCGCCGTCACCCTTCCGGTGGAACCGGTCGAGTTCGCGGCGTCCCTGGCCGCCCTGCTGCGTTCCCGGCTGTCCATCGACGCCTGACAGGACCCGAGGCGAACCGAGCCTCTAGACAAGGGGCCGCAGACGGGTCGGGTCCGGCTGGTGGGCGGCGCTCTTGGTGTCGGCCACCAGGGCGCTGCCCTGACGCCACTTGTCCCAGGCCAGGTTCCAGTCGCCGAAGCCGTTCCCGAACGGGTCCATCGTGTCGCCGATGCTGTTGACGGTCTGCACGATGTCGCCCGGGCGGACGGTCTCGAAGAACCAGGCCGCGTTGCCCGTCGACATGCCGACACAACCGTGGCTGACGTTGGCGAATCCCTGTGAGCCCACGGACCAGGGCGCGGCGTGGACGTACTCACCACTCCAGGTCACCCGTGTCGCGTAGTAGACGGGCAGGTCGTACGACTCCGAGCTGCCCTCCGCGATGCCGACGCTGGTACCGCGCATCCGTACGAAGTACTCCTTGCCGAGCACCACCTTGATGCCGTTGCGCGTGGAGAAGCCCGGTTTGCCGGTGGTCACCGGCATGGTCTTGATCACTTCTCCGTTGCGCCGCACGGTCATGGAGTACGAGCCCGCGTCCGCGACGGCCTCGATCCGGTCGCCGATCTTCAGCTGCAGCGGCTTCGACTCCCCGCCGTACACCTTGTCGCCGACCTTGACGCCGGCGAGGTTGCCGGTGACCGAGACGGTCGCGCCCGCGGGCCAGTACTCCTTCGGACGGAAGTGCAGCTTCTTGTCGTTCACCCAGTGCCACGAGCCCTCGACCGACGGCGTGGAGCGGACCTTGAGGGCCCGTTCGACGACCGCCCTGGCCGTCCGGTCCTTGACCGGGAGGCTGAGGTCGGCGGTGATGGGCTGTCCGACGCCGTACGTGCCCGCCTCCGGGCCGAACGCCACCGTCAGGCCCCGCTTGGCCGGGGCGGTCTCGAAGGTGAACGTACGGGCGCCGGGGGCGCCGTCCTCGTCCTCCGTGGAGACCCTGACGGTGTAGCGGCCGCCGGCCGTCAGCGCGCCCGTGGAGCGCCAGAGCTGCCCGTCCGCGGTGAGTTCGCCCGCCAGGTGGTGCCCGGTCTCGTCGGTGGCCGTCACGTCGGTGATACGGCCGTCGGAGCCCTTGGCCGTGATCTCCAGCGCCTTGTCCGGGTCGGCCTTCCTGCCGTCGGCCGGGGCGTTGAAGGAGACCTGCTGCGCCGCGTCGTACGGCTTCGCCGACAGCGGATGGCCATCGGAGCCGGCGCAGGCCACGGCGCCCGCGGAGACGAGGAGAGCCAGAAGAGTGCAGCTCAAAACAGTCCGAATGCGCGGCGTGTCGTTCATGACATCACCGTAAGAACATTCTTCGCACCCAGCGCGTCGAGTGCTGCAAACGAGGGGCCCGGACGCTTCGTGACGAAGTGTCCGGGCCCCTCGGGGTGTTGCGGGGTACTGCTACTGGTTCTGGTTCTCACCGCGGTAGAACTCGAACACCCAGCCGAACAGGCCGACCAGGATCAGCGGAGCCGAGAAGTACAGCAGCCACCATCCGATCGCGATCGACAGGAAGGCGAGGGCACCACCGATGGCCAGCGAGAGCGGCTGCCAGCTGTGGGGGGCGAAGAAGCCCACCTCGCCGGCCTCGTCCGCGACGTCGGCCTCCTTGTCGTCCTGCGCCATCGCGTCGACCCGCCGGGCCGTGAAGGCCAGGTAGTAGCCGACCATGATGGCCAGGCCGAAGGCCAGGAAGAGCGCCGTGGTGCCGACCGGCTCCTTCGACCACACGCCATAGAGGATCGCCATGGCGAGGATGAAGACGCTCAGCCAGATGAACATCTTGCCCTGGATCTTCACTTGCCGGCCTCCTTGCTGCCGGTGAGGGCCGGGGCCTCGTGCGGCTTGTTCTCCAGCTGGTCGACCGCCGCGATCTCAGGGTGGTGCAGGTCGAACGCCGGGGATTCGGAACGGATCCGCGGCAGGGTGAGGAAGTTGTGCCGCGGCGGCGGGCAGGAGGTCGCCCACTCGAGCGAGCGGCCGTAGCCCCACGGGTCGTCGACCTCGATCTTCTTGCCGTACTTGGCGGTCTTCCACACGTTGTAGAGGAACGGCAGGATCGACAGACCGAGCAGGAACGAGGAGATCGTCGAGATCGTGTTGAGCGCGGTGAAGCCGTCGGCCTCGAGGTAGTCCGCGTAACGACGCGGCATGCCCTCGGCACCCAGCCAGTGCTGCACCAGGAACGTGCCGTGGAAGCCGATGAACAGCGTCCAGAACGTGATCTTGCCGAGCCGCTCGTCCAGCATCTTGCCCGTGAACTTCGGCCACCAGAAGTGGAAGCCGGCGAACATCGCGAAGACCACGGTGCCGAAGACGACGTAGTGGAAGTGCGCGACGACGAAGTACGAGTCGGAGACGTGGAAGTCCATCGGCGGCGAGGCCAGGATGACGCCGGTCAGACCACCGAAGGTGAAGGTGACCAGGAAGCCGATCGTCCAGAGCATCGGTGTCTCGAAGGACAACGAGCCCTTCCACATCGTTCCGATCCAATTGAAGAACTTCACGCCCGTCGGTACGGCGATGAGGAACGTCATGAAGGAGAAGAACGGGAGGAGCACGCCACCAGTGACGTACATGTGGTGGGCCCACACGGTCACGGAGAGACCGGCGATCGCGATCGTCGCGGCGATCAGACCGATGTAGCCGAACATCGGCTTGCGGCTGAAGACCGGGATGACCTCGGAGACGATGCCGAAGAACGGCAGCGCGATGATGTACACCTCGGGGTGGCCGAAGAACCAGAAGAGGTGCTGCCACAGCAGCGCGCCACCGTTGGACGCGTCGAAGATGTGCGAGCCGAACTTGCGGTCGGACTCCAGCGCGAAGAGCGCGGCGGCGAGCACCGGGAAGGCGAGCAGGACCAGGACACCGGTCAGCAGCACGTTCCAGGTGAAGATCGGCATGCGGAACATCGTCATGCCCGGAGCGCGCATGCAGATGATCGTGGTGATGAAGTTGACCGAGCCGAGGATCGTGCCGAAGCCGGAGAAGGCCAGACCCATGATCCACATGTCGGCGCCGACACCCGGCGAGCGGACGGCGTCCGAGAGCGGGGAGTAGGCGAACCAGCCGAAGTCGGCCGCACCCTGCGGGGTGAGGAAGCCGGCCACGGCGATGATCGAGCCGAAGAGGTACAGCCAGTACGCGAACATGTTCAGCCGCGGGAACGCCACGTCGGGCGCGCCGATCTGCAGCGGCATGATCCAGTTCGCGAATCCGGCGAACAGCGGCGTCGCGAACATCAGCAGCATGATCGTGCCGTGCATCGTGAACGCCTGGTTGAACTGCTCGTTCGACATGATCTGCGTACCCGGACGGGCCAGCTCGGCGCGCATGAAGAGCGCCATGAGACCGCCGATGCAGAAGAAGACGAACGACGTGACCAGGTAGAGCGTGCCGATCGTCTTGTGGTCGGTGGTGGTCAGCCACTTCACGACGACATTGCCGGGCTGCTTGCGGCGTACCGGGAGCTCGTTCTCGTACGAGTCCTCAGCCGCGGCCGCACCCTGGGGTTCGTTGAGGATGCTCACAGTTGGTTCTTCTCCGCATTCCTGGCCGGGTCCGTCTGCTCGATGCCCGACGGGATGTAGCCGGTCTGCCCCTTCTCCGCCAGCTCCTTCAGGTACTCCTGGTAGCGCTCGGGGGAGACCACCTTGACGTTGAAGAGCATCCGGGAGTGGTCGACACCGCACAGCTCGGCGCACTTGCCCATGAAGGTGCCCTCCTGCGTCGGAGTCACCTCGAAGGCGTTGGTGTGACCGGGGATGACGTCCTGCTTCATCAGGAAGGGGACCACCCAGAAGGAGTGGATGACGTCACGGGAGGTCAGGACGAACCGGACCTTCTCACCCTTGGGCAGCACCAGGGTCGGACCCGGGTTGCCGGTCTGCGGGTTCCGGTCGCCGGGGATACCGGCCTCGTAGACACCGCCGGCGTTGGCCGGGAAGTCGTCGAGGTACTTGTCCGGAATGGCCTGGAGGTTCGGGGCCGTCTTCGCGTCACCCTCCACTCCGGGCACGTTCTCGATGTAGTTGAAGCCCCAGCTCCACTGGTAGCCGACCACGTTGATGGTGTGGGCCGGCTTGTCGGCGAGCGACAGGAGCTTCGACTCATCGCGCGCGGTGAAGTAGAAGAGCACCGAAACGATGATGAGCGGGGTGACCGTGTACAGCGCCTCGATGGGCATGTTGTACCGCGTCTGCGGAGGTACCTCGACCTTGGTGCGGCTGCGCCGGTGGAAGATGACGGACCACAGGATCAGCCCCCAGACCAGGACGCCCGTGACGAGCGCGGCCGCCCACGAGCCCTGCCAGAGGGAGAGGATCGTAGGTGCCTCTTCCGTGACCGGAGTGGGCATACCAAGGCGGGGGAAGTCTTCCCAGTTGTACGAGCAGCCAGTGGCTGTCGCCAGGATCAGGCCCGCAGTCAGCACCTGCGGCAGCTTCCGCCGCATCGGGCGCCGAGACGTGGGGGTACCACCCGCGCCTTGGCTGCGGGGGAGGTCGGAGCCGTTGGGACTCACGTAGCGCCTTCCCGAGAGTCTCGGCCCGCGCTGGTCGGCTACGGCCGCCTCGCTGGTCGGTCGCCGCCCCGGCCGCGGGCAGGGGTTTGGATGTTTATGCGGACCAAACCCTACTGGACGCTATTTGGGGTCGCGCGGGGAGGGTGCCCAACGCGCCGTCCGACTCCCCGAAGGGATGGACGGGATCATTCCGCGGAGGGTCTCCCAGGTGGTCGCGGGGGTGCGATCGGCGGTGCGGGCCGGGTATCTGACGGGGTCTTAAGTGCGGGAGCTCTACCGTTGTCCCGTGCCCTACTTCGATGCCGCCTCCTCCGCCCCGCTCCACCCCGTCGCCCGCCAGGCGCTGCTTGCCTCCCTCGACGAGGGCTGGGCCGACCCGGCCCGGCTCTACCGGGAGGGCCGGCGGGCGCGACGCCTCCTGGACGCGGCGCGGGAGGCCGCGGCGGAGGCTGTCGGCTGCCGCCCCGACGAGCTGGTGTTCACTCCTTCGGGGACGCGCGCCGTTCACTCCGGAATTTCCGGTGCGCTCGCGGGCCGTCGGCGTGTCGGAACGCGGCTCGTGGCCTCGGCGGTCGAGCACTCCTCCGTCCTGCACGCCGGCGAGACGCACGTGGCGGCGGGCGGATCGCTGACGGAGGTGCCGGTGGGCCGGTCCGGCGCGGTGGTCCCCTCGGCCTTCGCGGCGGCCCTTGTGGAGGGGACGGCCCTGGCGTGTCTGCAGTCCGCCAACCACGAGGTGGGGACGGTCCAGCCGGTGGCCGAGGTCGCGGAGGCGTGCCGGGAGGCGGGGGTGCCGCTGCTCGTGGACGCGGCGCAGTCGCTGGGGTGGGGGCCGGTGGAGGGCGGCTGGTCGCTGCTCGCGGCGAGTGCGCACAAATGGGGCGGCCCGGCGGGGGTGGGGCTGCTCGCCGTACGGAAGGGGGTGCGGTTCGCGCCCCAAGGCCCGGCGGACGAACGGGAGTCGGGGCGGGCGGCCGGTTTCGAGAACCTGCCGGCGATCGTGGCCGCGGCGGCGTCGCTGCGGGCGGTTCGGGCGGAGGCGGAGGCCGAGGGGGCTCGGCTGCGTGGTCTTGTCGACCGGATCCGCGCGCGCGTGCCGGAGCTGGTGCCTGATGTGGAGGTGGTGGGCGATCCGGTGCGCCGGCTCCCCCATCTCGTCACCTTCTCCTGTCTCTATGTCGACGGGGAGACACTGCTGCACGAGCTGGACCGGGAGGGTTTCTCCGTTTCGTCCGGTTCGTCATGCACCAGCTCGACGCTGACGCCCAGCCATGTGCTGCGCGCGATGGGGGTGCTGAGCGAGGGCAACGTCCGGGTGTCGCTGCCGGCCGGCACGCCGGAGGCGGACGTGGACCGCTTCCTGGAGGTGCTGCCGGGGGTGGTCGCGGAGGTACGGGAGCGGCTGGGGGCCCCGGAGGCGGTGACCCGGGCGGGCGCCTCGGGCTCCCTCGTGGTGGACGCGCTGGGCAAGCGCTGCCCGATCCCGGTCATCGAGCTGGCGAAGGTGATCGCCGACGTCCCCGTCGGCGGCACGGTCACGGTCCTCTCCGACGACGAGGCCGCCCGCCTGGACATCCCCGCCTGGTGCGAGATGCGCGGCCAGGAGTACGTGGGCGAGGAGCCGTCCCCGAAGGGCGGCACGGCGTACCTGGTGCGGCGGCTGGCGTAGGGCCCCGCGCGAGGCGGGGCGCGTAGAGGCCCCGCGCGAGGCGGGGCCCCTCTCCCGCTGCCTCAGCTCAGGTGCGTCTGGACCTCGGCGGCGGCCTCGTCGCCGTACGCCTTGGTGAAGCGCTCCATGAAGTTCGCGCGGCGCAGCGTGTACTCCTGGGTGCCCAGGGTCTCGATCACGAGGGTCGCGAGCATGCAGCCGACCTGGGCCGCGCGCTCCAGGCTGACGCCCCAGGACAGACCGGTCAGGAAGCCCGCGCGGAACGCGTCGCCGACGCCCGTCGGGTCGACCTTGGCGTCCTCCTCCGGGCAGCCGACCTCGATGGACGGCTCGCCCACGCGCTCGATGCGCACACCGCGCGAGCCGAGCGTGGTGACCCGGTGGCCGACCCGGTCCAGGATCTCCGCGTCGCTCCAGCCCGTCTTGGACTCGATGAGGCCCTTCTCGTACTCGTTGGAGAAGAGGTAGGTGGCGCCCTCGAGCAGGGTGCGGATCTCCTGGCCGTCCATCCGCGCGATCTGCTGCGAGAAGTCGGCGGCGAAGGCGATCCCGCGCGTCTTGCACTCCTCCGTGTGGCGCAGCATCGCCTCGGGGTCGTCGGCGCCGATCAGGACGAGGTCGAGACCGCCCACGCGGTCGGCGACGGCCTTCAGCTCGATCTGCCGGGCCTCGCTCATCGCGCCGGTGTAGAAGGAGCCGATCTGGTTGTGGTCCTTGTCCGTGGTGCAGACGAAGCGGGCGGTGTGCAGGACCTCGGAGATCCGCACGGAGCCGGTGTCGACGCCGTGGCGGTCGAGCCAGGCGCGGTACTCGTCGAAGTCGTAGCCGGCCGCTCCCACCAGGATGGGGTTGCCGCCGAGCTGGCCCATGCCGAAGCAGATGTTCGGGCCGACGCCTCCCCTTCTGATGTCGAGGTTGTCGACGAGGAAGGAGAGAGAGACCGTGTGCAGCTGGTCCGCTACGAGCTGGTCTGCGAACCGGCCGGGGAAGGTCATGAGGTGGTCGGTGGCGATGGAGCCGGTGACTGCGATACGCACGGCTGGGCGCTCCTGCGGGACGGAAAGGGGTTGACAGTTCACGCTACCGGGTGGGGAGCGCCCTGCCGAACAGTGGAAACTACCCCAGAGTAGGTCTTTTCCCCGGAGCCG
Organism: Streptomyces sp. NPDC059875; assembly: GCF_042731085.1. Lineage (NCBI taxonomy): Bacteria > Bacillati > Actinomycetota > Actinomycetes > Kitasatosporales > Streptomycetaceae > Streptomyces > Streptomyces sp. NPDC059875. The sequence goes on along the minus strand of NZ_JBHWJZ010000034.1, from coordinate 1,828 downwards.
TGGCGTGCGTACGGTGCGCCTATGTCCACGTACCCCGCTCCTCGTGAGCATCAGGAGTCCGAGTTCAGCCTGGCCCAGCTGCGCGGCGACAGCGCGCGGATGGCCCCGCACTGGGTGGTGCCCGCGGTCGCCGCCCCCGCACCGGTCTCTCCGACACGCATCCACGGGGTCGTCGTCCCGCCCGCCTCGGCGCGGCTGATCGAGGCCACCTCGGAATACGGCGCCTGAGACACGGAACCACCCGCTCGCCCGTTCCGTCCCACCGATGTCTCATGGACAGGAGTGAAGGAGCGATGCGGTGAGCGGTACGGAGAACCGGCGGATGCGGCACCGGCCGCTGCTCGTCGCCTCGGTGGCGGCGAGCGTCCTGCTCGCCGGGGGCGGCGGGGTGTATCTCGCCACCACGGCGTCCGACGGCGACGCCACCCGGCCTGCCGCGGCGGGCGCTCCCCCGCCGCTGAGGCTCGACGACAAGAGCGCCGCGGACGGCGGGCCCGGCGGGCCCGGCATCGCGCCGGGTGAGCCCGACCCCGGCGGCAGCGGCGTCGTCTACGAGGCCAAGGGCCCCCTCCCCGACGGGCCCTCCTCGGCCGCGGTCCACCGGCCCGAGGGCCGGGTCACCGCGGCGGAGGTGACCCGGCTGGCGAAGGCCCTGGGCATCACGGGCGCGCCGAGACTGGAGGGCGAGGTCTGGAAGATCGCGCCGGAGAAGGACGGGCAGGGGCTGCGGCTCGACGTGGCCGCCGAGGCCCCGGGCAGCTGGACGTTCTCCCGGTACGACGGCGGCCCGTCCGGCGATACCTGTCTCAAGGGCAAGGCGTGTCCACCCCCGGGCGAGGTGAAGCCCCCGAGCGGTGGGCCGGTGAGCGAGGCGGCGGCGAGGGCGGCGGCCACTCCCGTACTGAAGGCGATCGGCCAGGAGGACGCGAAGCTCGACGCGAGCCAGCTGATGGGCGCGGTACGGGTGGTCAACGCCGATCCGGTCGTGGGCGGGCTGCCGACATACGGCTGGTCGACCGGGATCCATGTCGGTCCCGGCGGTGAACTGGTCGCGGGCAGCGGGCAGTTGAAGGAGCCGGTGCAGGGCCACAGCTATCCGGTGATCGGCGCCGAGAAGGCACTCGAGGAGCTGAACAAGGCGTCCGCGGGTCCGGGCTCGATCGGTATCGGCGGCTGCGCGACGGACCCGCCGGCCGGGGACGCGCCGAACGTGACGTGCGAGCCGGACGCCAAGCCGAAGAAGCTGGCGGTCACGGGCGCGGTCCTCGGTCTCGCGGCGCAGTTCGTGGACGGCGAGCGGGCGCTCGTCCCGTCGTGGCTGTTCCGGGTGGAGGCGGAGGCGGGCGCCAAGCCGTACACGGTCGTGCGGACAGCGGTGGCTCCGGAGCATCTGGCGCCCCCGGCGAAGCCCAGCCCCACCCCGACACCGGATCCGGGCGAGGGCACGGCGCCCGTGCGGCAGATCGACTCGTACAAGGTCGACGGTGCCGGCACGAAGCTGTCGGTGACCTTCTGGGGCGGGGTGTGCAGCGAGTACACCGCGACGGCCGCGGAGAGCGCCGACAAGGTCACCGTGCGGGTGACGGAGAAGCCGATGGACCCGGGCAGGGCGTGCATCGCCATCGCGGTGGAGGTGACCCGGACGGTGACGCTGGAGCAGCCGCTGGGCGGCCGGGTGGTCGTGGACGCGGCGAGCGGGCAGCCCGTGCCGAGGAAGTGAGCGACGGGTACGACGTACGAAGGCGGCCGCCCCGGAATCCCTGACTCTAATACACAAATGACGCAGACGACCACCAAAGGGGTTTAGAACACGGTGGACGCCGAATCA
>NZ_JBHWJZ010000033.1:0-83195 GCF_042731085.1 Streptomyces sp. NPDC059875 | reverse complement strand
GCGCCCGGTCACCCGACCGGGCGCAGCCCCTTTTCCGCATTCCGGATCATGACGCATCGTCGGGTCGATAGAATCGCATCTCCGACGCCGAGTTCCGTCCCTCGCTGCCAACTGCACGTTCAGCAGCCGGGGTTGTGCGGCATACGACGCTGCGGAGTGAAGGGTCCGGAGTCCAGCGGGGAGTATCACGGTGACGGCGATCGAGGGTGTGGGGGAAACGCAGGGTTCGGTACCCGCCGCTGCCGGTGAGGCAACGGCCCGGTTCATCCGGCATTGCCTGACCCGCGGTACCGGCATCGACCGGGAAGTGCTGCGATCGGCCGCACCATTCGTCGTCCTGCTCCATCGCCGCTCCGCCATCCTCGCCTCTGCCGTCGTGTCGCCCGAACAGCGCACGCCCGAGAGCGCGCTGGTGGCGGAGCTCGTGTCACAGCTCGGTGCGGCGGCACTGCAGGCCCAGGACATCGCGCTCGCTCAACTGCTGAGCTGGGCGCGGCAGGCGTGGTCGGTGCGCAGGTACGACGTCTTCGACACGGAGCAGGCACTGCCGGTGCACCTGACGCACCAGCTGTCGGAGCTGTTACGCTCCGCGCCGTCCCCGGTCATGCTCCAGGCCGCGGGTACGAGGCTGCTCCGGACACTGGCCGAGGAACTGCGGGCCTGTGCGGACGAGCACGCCAGGATCGACCGGCACCTCGGCCCGGAGCTCTTCACGCGACCTGTCACCACGTTGCTCGACGGGCTCGCAGCCGGAGCCTCCAGGGACCAGGGGTTCCTGGAGCACGGTCCCGACGAGCTGGTGACCCGGGCACTGACTGCCGGCGGAGGGGCGGCAGCGCACTACAACAGCCCTGCCGGCGCGGCCAAGTTGCGGCGGCTGACAGCAGCCGTCGGCGACGTCACCGAGCGCGTCCGGCGCATCATGGAGCTCGCCGCCGAGTTCCGCTGGCGGCCGCTCGACGTGCCCGACCCGCACCAGCTGGAGCACCCGGATCTCGACCCCGAACTCGTGCCGGTCCTCCTGGCCGCGCTGGAGAGCGACCCCGCCCCGGAGTCGCCGCGTACCCCCGGCGGGGATTCCCTGATCGCCTGGATCGCCGCCGAGGCCCTCGCCTCGGCCGACCCCCACCACCGTCACCAGGTCGCCGTCGTGGCACGACTCACCGACGTCGACCCGAAGCTCCTCGAACCCGCGCTGGCTCCGCTGGAGCGACTGCGGGAACGCAGCGAGGAACTACTCCGCGACGCGGGCGACAAGGGCGCCCAGATCCTCAGCCCCCTGGGGGAGATGGTCACCGAGGCGCTCGCCCGAGGCGACCTGGAGGAGGCCGGACAGGGGGTCGAACTGCTCGGCGAGGCGCGCGCCGAGTCGGACATCGCCCGCGGGCTGGAGCGGGTCCGTGCGGAGCTCAAGGCCCTCGCCGTCCCCGACGCCGCCGTCGCCCTGGACGTGCGGACCGCGGAAACCTACAACGCGAACGGCGACCTGCACGCCGCCGCCGAGTACCTCCGGCGCGCCGAGGACCGGCTCCGAGCCACGGGAACCACCTCCGACCAGGCCGGCGACGGCAGTGAGCAGGCTCACGCCACGGACACCCAGCCGTCCGGGGACGGCGCCGCCCCGTCCACCGGGCCGTCGGAGGCGGACCCCGACCGGGCCCCCGAGCCGCTGCCGACCGACGGCGCGAGCCTTCCGGCCCAACGCGACAGCACCGTCGCCACCATTCAGGAGGGCTGGAGCCCGGACGCCTCCCCGGACACCCGGGCGGCGGCGCGGACGGTGCTGCGGCAGCTCGGCGCGGAAGGCTCGTTCCAAGAGGTGAGCCGGGTCGCGCGACAGCTCACCTTCGCCGTCCCCGACGCCGCGGCGGACCTGTTGGAAGCCGCCGTCTCCCGATTCCCCCGACAGACGCATCCCACCATGTGGCAGTTGCAGGAGCAGGCCCTGCGTGCGGCCGGGCGACTCATGACGGCCGACGAGGTGTTCCACCGGGGACACCCGCCGCTGCCGCCGGCCGACCTGCTGTCGGCGAATCCCGTCACACCGGTGCCACCGCTCGCTCCCTGGCTGATCTCGCCCGACGGCGCGGCCCTCGGCAACCCGGTCGTCGCCGAGGCCGCCCGTCTGGCCGCCGTGAACGAATCGGCCGGCGCCGCCGAGGCCTTCACCACCGCGGCACTCGCGGGAGCCAAGCTCGCGCTCGGCCCCGCCGTCGGCTGGCACGTCGAGGCCGGCAGTCCGGCCGCGGCACTGGCCGTCTACCGCGATCTCGCCCCGCGGCAGTACCTGAACGCGGCCGCCGCCTGGAACGTCGCCTGCGCCTACGCCGCCGTGGGAGCCGAGCGGCTCGCCGTGGAGTCCCTGCACGTGATGGCCCGGGTCCTGCCCGGGCGCCCGAACCAGGCGCAGAAGGACGCGGCCGACGCCTACTGCGCACGGCTGGGTCTCCCGTCCCCGTTCGCGGAGGTCGAGACCCGGCGGGAGCCGTCGGTCCCGGGCGCCGGCGAGCAGACCCGCGAGTCCGTGGCCAAGCAGATGTACGAGAGGGGGGACGTCCAGGGCGCCGCCCGCGAACTCGAGGACCTGCTGCGTGACAACCCGTCGTCCCCCGGGGCGTTCCTCATGCTCCGCATCTGCCGGGAGACGGGTGACCTCCCGCGCGCCCAGGCCATCGTCCGGCGCATCTCCGAAGCGCGCGGCGCACTGAGCTGGCGACACCACATCGAACTGGCCCGCACCGCGCTCGACAGCCGCATCGCGGACTACGAGGTGGCCCGTCGCGAGCTCGAGCGGGCGCGGGGACTCAAGGCCACCGAGACCTGGATCGCGCCGCTCGAACAGCGCCTGAGGGAGGTGACGACGGCCCCGAACATCCCCGGCGCCGCTCCGCGCGACAGCGTCCCCGGGACCGGGCAACCCGGCCCGCCGCAGTGGGCGGAGGACCGGGCCGCGTCCCAGGCCGAGTCCCGTGGGGCCGCGTACGGCGGCATGGGGACGGCCGCCATCGTGTCGGGCCTGCGCTCGGGAACGCTGCCGACGCCGCCCGAGACGACGCTGAGGGACCTGCACGACGCCGTCGCCGCCAGCCATGACGACTACCTCGTCCGCGCTTTCGCCTTCTGGCTGATGGACTCGGAACGCCCCATGGAGGCCGTACGGCTCCTGGAACGCAGCCTCGCCTGGACAGAACCCCAGAGGATCCCGCGCGTCCTGCTCGTCCGGGACCGAGCGGCCGCCGCGGCCGGTGTGGCGCCGTCCGCGCTGCGCCCGCCGAGCGCCCCCCGGCTGGCCGAGGCGGGGCCGGAGGTACCGGGCCGGGCACGCCACCTCGGCGTCCGCCGCACGCAGATCATCGGACCGCCGGCCACCCAGCCCGCCATCCGCGCCGCTCAGCAGCCGCTCCCCGGAGCTTCACCCGACGACATGGCCGACGCGTGGGTACGGGCCGCCCGCTCGCACCCCGTGGCCACCGGCAACGCCCTCGCCGAGCTCGTCGACGCGGGGCGTCCCGAGGAAGCGTTGCGGCTGCACAGCGAGCTGGCCGACACCCGCTGGCTGGGTTCCGGGGCCGCGTGGAATCTCGGCTGCGCGTATGCGGCCACCGGCCGGGTGGAGGCCGCGGCGGCCACCTTCGAGTACCACGCACGGGTGTCGACGCGTCGGTACGACGAACAGCAGGCCGTCGGGCTCGGCGCGCTCTTCGCCGTCGTGGGCCGACCCGTGCCCACACCGGCGAAGAGCGGCCCGGAAACGCCCCCCTCCCACACCGTCCATTCCCCCGTCGCCGCGGTGTCCGGACCCGCGCAGTCGTCCGCCGTCTGGCAGGTTTCCCGAGCGGCGTACCCACGGACGCCGTCGCAGGCCTCCGCGCCCGTGCGGTCCTCGCAGGCCCTGGAGGAGGCGGAGTCGAATGCCGCGCAGCTGATCGCCCAGTGCCGCAGCGAACCGAGCTCCCACCACTTCCGCCTCGCGGCGGATGCCGCCCGCCGGGCCATGCGGGCCGGAGGGACCGCCACGGCGGGCCGTTACGTCGCGACCATGCGCGAGCTGTTCACGTACCAGCCGGACCCGCAGCCGGACACGGTCGCCGCCATGGCGATGGTGCTGGAGACGGCGGAGCGGTACGAGAACGCCTGGGACCTGTTGACCGAATGGATCGAGCGGAGCAGTGCCGACGCCGAACTGCTCGCCCCCGCCGTCCGGGTCGCGCGGCTGCTCGATCGCGTCGAGCAGCTCCATCAGCTCCTGCAGCCCTACGTCGCATCCGACAGCGGCTTCGAGCTGCACCTGAGCATGGCCAAACTGGCCCAGACCCTGAACCGCAAGGACGAGCTCGTCCATCACGCCGAGATGGCGTTGCGGCTCAACGCCAACTGCGCGGAGGCGGCCAGTCTCCTGCGCAACTCCGGGGGCGGCCGGCTGCCCCGCCGCGACCACCAGCAGGCCGTCGGACTGCGTCAGCGGCTCGCCGCGGCACAGACCACGCGCCGGCAGGCCGTGGAGATGCTGGAAAGCGAGTACGGTGACGCGCTCGCCGCACTCCGCGTGCAGGCACTGTCGCGCTTCCGGCCGGAGGTCAGCCGGAACACCTTGAAGTCGGTACTCGGCGCCACGTGGCGGGCAAGGGCCGTGGACATCCTCGCTGCCGCGGAGGACGACTGGGAACTCGCCGCGGACCTCGCGCGCAAGCTGCTCGACGAGGCCCCCAGGTCGATCGCCCTGATCCAGGCCGCCGCCGACTGTCTGATCGAGGCGGAGCGCCACGACGAGGTTCGTACGGTGGCGGCTCTGCCGGGATCGGAGGCCAAGAGCCGCGAGATCCTCGTCCGGCTCGCCTGCGCGCAGGGGGACCACGCCGAGGTCGGGCGGCTGATGTCCGGCGTCGAAGTGTGGCACAACGACCGGACGAAGCTTCTCGCGCACGTGGGTGTTCTCGCTGAGCCGGACATGGGCGCCAGCCCGGCCGAGGCCGCACGACTCCTGCTGGTGCACGCCCGGTTGACGTCCCGCAGCGAGAACCTGGCGGGATTCGCGGCGCTCCTGGCCGACCGCGCCGGTCGGACGGAGCTGGTCGACGAGGCCATCGAACTCCTGCGACGGGACGAGATGCCGTCCGCGCAGGCTCTGGTGGACAGTGCCCTCGCCGCGCATGTTCCCGAGGCGCTCAACGGGATCAGCCGGCCCCTCGGCGCGGACCAGCTGCGCGCGATCGTCGCGTACATGGGGACCGACCGGGAACGCGCCGTGCGTTTCCTGTCCCACACGAACGACCGGAGCAGCCCGGCCTACGTCGAGGAACGGAAGGTCCGCAACCGCATCCTCGGGCGGATCTACGCCGAGGACGGCATGGTCGGACGGGCGCTGGAGGCGTACCGGAAGGCGCTGGACCTGGGCGACGACCCGGAGGGGATCCTGCCGGATCTCACCGCGCTCTGCGCGGAGTGGGGTGCGGCGGATCCTGCCGAGGCGGCGGCGGGACTGCTCGCCGGGGGCACGGTGAGCGACGTCTGGGCCGAGGCGGAGGTCACGCCGGAGGCCGCCCGGCTCCTGGCCGGACTGACGGAGCATCCGGGCCGCCCCGGCCTGGAACTGGCCGCGGAGGTGGAACAGATCGCTCACGCCTTCGCCGACGGCGCCGTCGGCCCGGACGCCCTGCTGTGCCGGCGGCTGGGGGAGCGGTGGCGGCGACTGGTCGAGATGATCGCGGACGTCAACGCGCGGGGCGAGGCGCCGCTGCCGCCGATCAGCGCCGCGCGCCCGGACGTGGACGTGACGATCAGGGAGGGCAAGGCCCGGGCACACTCACTCGCCTCTGCCGCCGTGCGGGATGCCGCCCTCCAGGTACAGCGCGTACTCCAGGAGGTCTGGGAGACGACCGGACACGAACGGCTGCGGGCCAACGCGGGCACCCAGGCCCCCCTCAACTGGCGGGAGATCAAGACCACGCGGCTCGACGGCGGACCGGTGGAACTCCGTCTGAAGCTCAGGGCCGGCTCCGACCCCCTCGGCTCGGTGACCGTCCGGGTACAGGGCACGAAGGTCGTCCATGGGCTCGGCCGCATGGAGCCGGAAGCCGTTGCCTCCCTCTTCCTCGTCGTCCCCTCGCCCGGCAATCAGCTGGTCATCGACGCCGAAGGCGTCCTGCCCGACGAGAGCATCGGCCGAGCCAGGGAATTCGTGGCGAGGATCGAACCGCTCACCCGCCGCGAGGGACTCTCCTCCCGCTTCCGCCCCGGCGACCCCGTCAACACCAAGATGTTCGCGGGCCGGGCCGCCGAGATGGACCGACTCCGGGCCGCCTTCGGCGACGCCTGGCGCGAATCCGTCCCGCCGGTGTGCATGACGGGATCGCGCAGGGCCGGCAAGACGTCCCTGGTGCGTCAGCTGACCCGGCTGTGGGGCGGCACTCCCGAGTCGCTCCTCCCGCCCGAGCGCTGGCGCATCCCCCAGGTCTTCCCTGTCCTGCTCGACGGCCAGTCGGTGGATCCGCGCTCGGCCCCGCTCCTCACCTGGATCGCCAAGGAAGTGTGCGACCAGGTCGAGGAGCACTACGACATCGACCCCACTGTCCTGACCCTCCCCGGAACACCGGACGCGGTCGACTTCCGGCGTTGGTGGCGGGGCGTGCGGCGGGCGGTCTGGCCGGACCGGAAGGTGGGACTGCTGCTCGTGGTCGACGAGTTGCAGGATCTGCTGCTCCGCTACGAGGACGCAGCCGAGCTGTCCCGCGCACTCGGCGACCTCCGGCGGCTGCGTCAGGACGGCACGCTCGCGCTGCTGCTCACCGGCTCCGACACGGCGGCCCAGCTCGGACAACGCCTGGCCGGCACCCTGTCCCGCCAGGACTTCCTGCACCCCCTCGCGCTCGGACCGCTCGACCGGCAGGCCACCCTCCAGGTGATCCACCAGGGCTTCTCCGGCACCGGCGTGGACGTGCGACCCTCCGCCGCCGAGCTGGTCTTCCAGTACACCGCGGGCCACCCCCAGCACGTCCACATGATGGGGCGCGCCCTGTGCGAGCTTCTGGAGTCCACGAACCGCACGGTCGTCGACGACGGTCTGGTGGACGAGGCCTTCGGCCAGGTGACGCGGCAGGACGAGGCCGTGCTCGGGCTCCTCGAGCCGTACGCTCCGGCGGAGGGGGCGCTGGACGTGCTCCTCCGGGTCGCCCAGGAGCTCGACACGGACCCCGACGAGAAGGCGGTGCGTGCCGCTCTGGTCGAGGAGGCACATCGCAGCCGACTGGACGACTACCTCGACTACGGCCTGCTCGTCCGCAACGGCACTGACCTGACCTGGATCAACACCGTCGTCGAGACATGGCTGGGCGGGCAGACAGCTGCCTGGGAGAACGGCTCGAGGGCCGTCCCCGAGCACGAGAAGGAGCTGCGCCCGCATTATGTGGTCACCCATCGCTACGAGGACTCGTTGACGAACGCGTGTGAGGTCCAGCCCCTCCCGAAGCGGGACGTCACCTACATCGCCAAGCGGTATCCGGGAGCCCCGCCGGCGGCGCTGCAGCGGATCGAGGAACTCTTCGACGCCCTCTCGGGAGTGAACCTGGACGGTTTGCCCGACGGCTGGAAGCGCAACGGCAGTTGGCTGCTTCACCGGAAGGTCGCCGGGCGATCGCTGTCCGCTTCCCTTCGCCACGGCAGTGCCATGGATGCATGGGAGGCGGCGCGCATGGTGATGTACGCGTGCTACGCGGTGGGCCAGGTGTGGGAGGGGCGGAAGACGACACACGGTGACATCCGCCCCGGGAACCTCATCGTGCCCGAGGGCCCGGACGGGCCGCCGTTGTACGTGGTCGGTTGGGGACACGGCGGCGAGTACCGGGCGGGCGGGTCGGTGGAGCAGCTGCTGCCAAGAACCCCTTCCGGCTACTACCCCTGGGCTGACCGGGAGGGGCGCACCCCCACGCTGGAGGACGACACTTTCGCGTTGGCCGGCGTCCTGTACACGATGCTCAGTGGCAAGGAAGAACTGCCGTGGGACGGGCCCGCGACCGCCGACGGGCAGGGATACGACCTGCAAGTCGACCGCATGCCGCTGGCGTTGCAGTCGATCCTCGTCGTGGCCCTCGGCGACTCGGCGCGTCGGTACCGTTCGCCGGTCAAGCTTGCCGATGCGATCCAGGCCGTCCTGCCCAAGGAGTCGTCGGAGAAGAAGGAGTCGGAACCGAACGTCACCGTCAACAACACCAACAACAACTACCTCTCCGGCAACAGCACTTCATCCACTCAAGCGACCAGCACCTCGGAGGCAAACATGGGCGACAAGTTCGAAGTCTCGGGCACGCTCACCAACTCGCCAGTTGGCAAGAACATCAAGAACAGCAACAACTCCTCCTCGCAGGGCACCCCGGCCGTCCCCGCCGGGGCCCAGGCGAGCCTCACCGAACTCGTCGAGCAGCTTCGCCAGGAACTGGCCAGTATTCGCCCGCAGTTGACGGACGGTGACGCGCAGGACCTGGACGGGAACGTCTCGTCGCTGGAGACCGAGGCCGCCAGCGAGGAGCCGGACGCCCGTCGCGTGGGCCGCCTTGCCGGGTGGGTCCGGGGAATCCTCGAGGGCGTCGGCGGGGCGGCGGCCGCCATCACCGTGACCGAGGCCATCAGCGGACAGTTCGGAGTCTGACGGCCCCGTCCGACACGCGTGCCGGGGTCTCACTCCTTCGGGTGAGACTTCGGACGGAGGAACCTCCCGGGCCGGGCCGCGCGGGAGGATCGACGCGGCCACAGGGGCGGGCCTGTGTGCCGCAGGGCCTTCGGGCGCTGCAGGGCCTCAGGAAGGGCCGTGCATGATCCGTACGAGGACGTTGCTCTCCGACGACTCCCGGCTGCGCAGGCTGGGACCACTCGCCCTTCCCACCCTCTGGGGTGCCGTGGCCGTGACATGGAAACTCGGCTGTCCGCTGGCCCAGCAACCGGGCCTCCCCATGCGGATCGCGACCAGCGTGGTCTTCTTCACCGTGGGCACCGGGCTGATCCTCGGCATCCGCCGAGGTCTGTCGCGCGAGCTGAAGCGGATGCGGGCCATCGCCCACGCCACCCAGCGCGTGCTGCTGCGCCCGCCGCCGCCCCGGCTCGACGGCCTCTCCGTCGCCGCAGGCCAGCTCTCCGCCTCCCGCGGCGCATCCGTCGGCGGGGATCTGTACGAGGCGGTGGCCACCCCCTACGGCGTACGGGTCGTCATCGGAGACGTCCGGGGCCACGGCCTCGCGGCCCTCGGCGCCGTCGTCGCCGTGCTCGGCAGCTTCCGTGAGGCCGCCCACGACGAACCCGAACTCGGCGGCGTCCTGCGCCGGCTCGACCGGGCACTCGGCAGGCACCTGCGCGAGCGCGCCCGCGACGAACACCCGGCGGTCTGTTCCGGACGCGAGCCGGAGCACCCCGCGGCCGAGGAGTTCGTCACCGTACTGCTCCTGGAGATCCACCCGGACGGGGAGGTGTACGCCCTCAACTGCGGGCATCCCGGCCCGTACCGGATCGGCCACCGCGTGGAGGCCGTCCCCGTCGGCGACCCGCTGCCGCCGCTCGGCGCCTTCCCGCTGCCGGCCGAGCTCTCCCCGTACCACTGCACTCGGCTCCAGCCGGGCGAGGCGCTCTTCCTGCACACCGACGGTGCCGAGGACGCCCGCGACGGAGCGGGCCGCTTCTTCGCGCTCGAACCGGTCCTGGCCGAGGCGGCCCGGGACGCCCTCCCGCCCGCCGCGCTCGTCCGCCGGGTGCACACCGCTCTTCTGCGGCACACCCGCGGCCGACTCGCCGACGACGTAGCCCTGTTGGTCGTCCGCAACGACCGGGTGCGGGTTCCGGCGCAGCCCGCCGAACCCGGGCTGCGCCGTACCCGACCTGCGCCCTCCCCTCACTAGTGAGCGATGGGACATGAGGCCGGCGCCACCCGCCCTGCCACGGAGTGTCGGGCAGGTCGGCAGGGCGGGTGGCGCGAGCGGGCCGCCTACTGTACGAGGGGGAGCCGGCGGCCCGGTCGCCTTGCGGCGAGGCGCTCAGTCAACCGGCCCGGACGGAAACGCGGCAGAGCGCACGGACCGGAAATACGGGCACTTCATTCACACCCCGTGCGAAACCACCCACGGCTACGCTGGTCGCGCCCGCGGACTAGGAGGGGCCCATGCAGCCCAACACCCTGCTCGACGCCCTGCTCGACGAGGCGGGCATCTCGCACGCCGGTCTCGCCGCCCATGTGAACCAGGCGGGCCGTTCCCGGGGCCTCGTGCTGCGGTACGAACACACCGCCGTGGCCCGCTGGTTGAAGGGCCAGCGGCCGCGGGGCCAGGTCCCCGACCTGATCTGCGAGGTGCTGGCCACTCGGCTGCACCGGGCGGTCACCCTCGACGACATCGGCCTGGGCGTGCCGGGCAGCGGCGCCGTCGCGCACGGCTCGCCGCTCTCGGGGTTCGTCGAGAGGGCCACCGCCCTCTGGCGCTCCGACGAGCAGCAGCGGCCGCACATACTCGGCGCGGAGGCCGTCACCGGGACGCCGGCCGTGATGCCGGTCTGGGAGTGGGAGAACCCTCCGGAGGACTCCGATGTGTCCCGCGACGGCCGGACCCGGGTGTCGATGGCCGACATCACGATGCTCCGTGCCGCCCGGGCGCACTACGAGCAGATGTACCGCAAGGCCGGCGGCATCGCGACCCGCGTACGGATCGTCGGCTTCCTCAATTCCGAGACGGCGCCGCTGCTGCGGGGCGCGTACAGCGACAGCATGGGCCGCCAACTGCACCGCGCCACGGGCGGTCTGGTGGCGGTGGCCGGCATCTGCGCCTACGACGCCGACGCGCACGGACTCGCGCAGCGCTACTTCCATCAGGCACTGCGCCTCGCGAAGGCGAGCGGGGACCGGGGCCTCGGAGCCTATGTGATCGCGCTGCTCGTCAACCAGTCGCTGTTCATGGGGGAGTACCGGCAGGCGGTGGCGTTCGCAGAAGCGGCGCTGCGGGCGGCCGGGCGGCAGATCACCCCGGCGCTCGCGGCCGATCTCTCCGCGATGCAGGCGAAGGCGTACGCGCATCTCGGCGACGGGGCGGCCGCGTTGGCCTGCATCCGCCGCGCGGAGGCGGAGGCGGAGCGGATCAGCCCGGGGAGCGAGCCGGCCGAGACGGGCTATGTGCAGCCGGGTCTCGTCAATGTGCAGGTCGCCGAGGCGCTGCTCAGTCTGGGTGATCTTCCGGCGGCGCGGGAGCACGCGCGGGCGGCCGTGGAGACGCCGGCGCACGACCGGGGCAGGGTGCACCGGCTGGCGATGCTGTGCCAGATCGAGCTGCGGCAGGGCGAGGCGGACGAGGCGGCGCGGACAGCCGTGGAGATGACCGAGCGGGCGCGCGGCATGGAGTCGCAGCGGCTGCGCGACCGGCTGCGGCTCGTGCGGGAGCACCTGCTGGCGACCGACTGCGGGGACGCGCGCGAGGCGGCCGAACTCATCGACGGGGCGCTACGCGTTCCCCTGTGAGCCCGGGGCTGCTGCCATATTGCCACCGACCAATCGGAAGGTGGCAGAAACGTGCAGTGGACGAAACTGAGCGAACAACCTGTCTATGAGAACCGCTGGTTCCGGGTGAACCTCGCGGACGTCGAACTCCCGGACGGCCGCCACCTCGACCACTATCTGATCCGGCTCCGCCCGGTCGCCGTCGCGACCGCCGTCAACGAGGCCAACGAAGTCCTCATGCTCTGGCGGCACCGCTTCATCACCGACAGCTGGGGCTGGGAGCTGGCCGCCGGTGTCGTGGAGGACGGCGAGGACCTGGAGACGGCCGCGGCCCGCGAGATGGAGGAGGAGACGGGCTGGCGCCCGGGGCCGCTGCGCCATCTCCTCACCGTCGAGCCGTCCAACGGCCTCACCGACGCCCGGCACCACCTCTACTGGGCCGAGGAGGCCACGTACATCGGCCCGCCCGAGGACGACTTCGAGTCCTCACGGCGTGAGTGGATACCGCTCAAACTGGTCCCCGACATGATCGCCCGGGGCGAGATCCCGGCGGCCAACATGGCCGCCGGGCTGCTGATGCTGCACCATCTGCGGCTCGGCTGATCGGCCCGCGGACGGCGCGACAGAACGCCGAACGGCCCGTACCTGTGCGGGTGTACGGGCCGAACGGTGATCGGTGGGGCTCAGGGGTACGGGTAGAAGCCCGAGCCGGTCTTGCGGCCGAGCCGGCCCGCGTCCACCATCCGCTGGAGCAGCGGGGGAGCGGCGTACAGCGGCTCCTTGTACTCGGTGTACATCGAGTCGGCGATCGAGACGATCGTGTCCAGACCGATCAGGTCGGCGAGCTTCAGCGGGCCCATCGGGTGGGCGCAGCCGAACTCCATGCCGTTGTCGATGTCCTCACGGCTCGCGATGCCCGACTCGAACATCCGGATCGCGGAGAGCAGGTACGGGACCAGCAGCGCGTTGACCACGAAGCCGGACCGGTCCTGGGCACGGATGGCGTGCTTGCCGAGCACCTTCTCGGCGAAGACCTGCGCGCGGCTGATCGTGCCCTCGGAGGTGGTGAGGGCCGGGATCAGCTCGACGAGCTTCTGCACCGGAGCCGGGTTGAAGAAGTGGATGCCGATGACCTGGTCGGGGCGCGAGGTCGCGACGGCGAGCTTCACCAGGGGGATCGAGGAGGTGTTGGAGGCGAGGATCGCGTCCTGCCGGGTCACCACCTGGTCCAGCACCTGGAAGATCTCGGTCTTGACCTGCTCGTTCTCCACGACGGCCTCGATGACGAGGTCGCGGTCGGCGAACTCGCCCAGGTCAGTGGTGAAGCTGAGCCGCGCCAGCGTCGCGTCGCGCTCCTCCTCGCTGATCTTGCCGCGCTCGGCCGCCTTCGCGAGCGAGTTGAAGAGCCGCGTGCGGCCGATCTCCAGCGCCTCACCGGTCGTCTCGGCGACCTTCACCTCGAGGCCGCTGCGGGCACACACCTCCGCGATGCCCGCGCCCATCTGGCCGCAGCCCACCACTCCGACGCGCTCAATGTCGGCCATGGAGTCCGTCACCTCGTGCCTTTCGCTGTTCTCTGGCGGCGGGCCCCGTGTGATTCCGGTGCGTCCGCCTCGACCCCACGACGTTACCGCTCATTAACCGATGATCGATCGTCCGGGGCGGGCATGATCTGCTCATGCGTGTGACGTATCCGACACCTGAGGGGTGACATATGGGACCCATCGGCAGAAGAGGGTTCGTGGCGGGCACGGCGCTGGCGGCGCTCTCCGCCGCCGTCGGCCCCGCGGGCGGGACGCCGTCCGCACGGAAGGGGGCGCGCGCGGTGAACGAGTTCCGTGGCATGTGGCTGGCGACGATCACCAACCGCGACTGGCCCTCCATCCCGGGCCTCGACCGCGCGCGGCAGCGGGCCGAACTCCTTGCCCATCTGGACAGGGCCGTCGAGCGCCGGCTGAACACGGTGATCCTCCAGGTGCGGCCGAGCGCCGACGCCCTCTGGCCCTCCCCCCACGAGCCCTGGGCCGAGTGCCTTACCGGGGTGCAGGGCCGCGATCCCGGCTGGGACCCGCTGGGGACGGCCGTCACCGAGGCCCATGCGCGGGGCCTTGAGCTGCACGCCTGGTTCAACCCGTACCGCGTGGCACATCACACGGACCCGGGCCGGCTGTCCGCCGACCACCCGGCCCGGCGCCACCCGGACTGGATCGTTCGATACGGCGGGCAGCTCTACTACAACCCCGGTCTGCCCGAGGTCCGCCGCTTCGTCCAGGACGCGATGCTCGACGCCGTCCGCCGCTACGACATCGACGCCGTGCACTGGGACGACTACTTCTACCCGTATCCGGTCGAAGGCCAGGCCTTCGACGACGACGCGGCCTACGCGCGCTACGGCGCGGGCTTCCCGGACCGCGCGTCCTGGCGGCGGAACAACATCGACCTGCTCGTCTCCGAGTCGTCCGCCCGGATCAAGGAGATCGACAAGGACCTGGACTTCGGGATCAGCCCCTTCGGGGTGTGGCGCAACGCCTCCACCGACCCGCAGGGTTCGGACACCGAGGCGGGCGCGCAGACCTACGACGATCTGTACGCCGACACCAGGAAATGGATCACGAAGGGCTGGATCGACTATGTGGTCCCGCAGCTGTACTGGAACATCGGCTTCGGCGCCGCCGACTACGCCAAGCTCGTGCCCTGGTGGGACGCGCTGGTGCGGAACACCGCCGTCCGGCTGTACATCGGTGAGGCGCTCTACAAGTGCGGTGACCCTGCCCAGCCCGCCGCGTGGCAGGACCCGAAGGAACTCTCCCGCCATCTGACGCTCACCGGCCGCTATCCGACGGTCGGCGGGCACTGCTACTTCTCGGCGAGCGAAGTCACGTCGGACCGGATCGGGGCGATGGCCGCCGTCGTGGCCGATCACTACCCGACCGGGGTCCGCTCACCGCGTTAGGAGATGCGGTTCACGTCTTCTCGTGGTGACGCACGACGGTGTCGGGGCCCGGCGACATCAGGGCCTCGTGTCCGTCGTCGTCGAACTTCACGCGGTACGGGGGGTTGCCGTTCTCGCCCAGGACCTGAAGGACCTCGGCCGTACGGTCGTGCTGACCGACGGTCCGGCCGTGCACCAGCAGTTTGTCGCCCACTGTCGCTCGCATCGGGCTGACCTCCTCGCGGCCGTGCCTGTCCTACTTCGGAGTCTACGTCCGCCATTGTGACCCGCATCACCCCCGTGCGCGCGTTCAGCTCTTCGCGCGCTGGGTCACCGCGATGCACACGAGGACGGCGCCTGCGGCGAGCGGCGCCGCGGGGGACAGGGACTCGCCGAGCAGCGAGACCGACCAGACGAGGGTCAGCAGCGGCTGCGCGAGCTGGAGCTGGCTGGCCTTGGGGATGCCGATCGCCGCCATGCCCCCGTACCAGACGTACATCCCGAAGAACGTGGAACCGGCCGCGACCCAGACGAGACCGATGACGCCGTGGGCGCCGAGGTGGACGGGCTCGAAGGAGAGCGCCACGGCCGAGCCGGCGACCATCAGCGGCAGGCAGAGGATCAGCGCCCAGCCGATGACCTGCCAGCCCGGCATGAGCCGGGCGAGCCTGCCGCCCTCGGTGTATCCGGCCGCGCAGACCAGGAGCGCGCCGAAGAGGTACAGGTCGCCCGTGGACAGGGTGCCGCCGCTCTGCTGGAGCGTGAAGGCGATGACGACGGCCGCGCCGGAGACGGCCGCGATCCAGAACGTACGCGACGGGCGGCGGCCCGTGCGGATCGCGGCGAGGGTCGCCGTGGTGAGCGGCAGCAGACCGACGACGACGGCGGCGTGCGAGGTCGTGGAGGTCTGCAGGGCCAGGGTCGTCAGTAGCGGGAAGCCCACGACGACACCGCCGGCGACGACGGCGAGGCCGGCCCAGTGGCGGCGCTCGGGCAGCGGGACCCTCATCGCGAGCAGGAAGCCACCGGCGACGAGCGCGGCGAGCGTCGAGCGCAGGGCGACCAGCGACCAGGGGCCGAAGCTCTCCAGGCCCCAGGCGGTGGAGGGGAAGGTGAGCGAGAACGAGACCACGCCCAGCGCGGCGAGGAGCGTTCCGCGGGTCTGCGGTGAGGTGGTCGAAGTGCTGTCGACCGCTATCGCCGTGGTGGGAGTAGCGCTATTCTGTGCTGTCATGCAAGAGCGTAGCAGTGTCGGTGAACTGGCCAAGTCCCTGAAAGCGGAACTCAACCGCTACTCGCCAGGTGGGAAGCTGCCGTCGAGCCGCGCGCTCGTCGAGCGCTACCGCGTCTCGCCGGTCACGGTCACCAGGGCCCTCGCCCAGCTCGCCGCCGAAGGGCTTGTCGTCACCCGACCGGGGGCCGGCGCGTTCCGGGCCGAGCCCCGCACCCGGACACCCGTCGTGGGGGACACCTCCTGGCAGGAGGTGTCGCTGAGCGCCGACACCGCGACCGAGCTGGTGCCGCGCGCCGTCGACGCGTCCGGCGTGCTCGTGACCCTGTCGGCGCCGCCACCGGGCGTCGTCGAGTTCAACGGCGGCTATCTGCACCCCTCGCTCCAGCCCGAACGCGCCATGGCCGCCGCCCTGGCCCGCGCGGGCCGCCGCCCCGGCGCCTGGGGCCGGCCGCCCACCGACGGCCTGCCCGAACTGCGCGAGTGGTTCGCCCGCGAGATCGGCGGCAGCGTCACCGCCGCCGATGTCCTCATCACGGCGGGCGGCCAGTCCGCCATCACCACCGCGCTGCGGGCCCTCGCCCCGCCCGGCACGCACGTCCTCGTCGAGTCGCCGACCTACCCCGGGATGCTCGCGATCGCCCGCGCGGCCGGCCTGCGTCCCGTCCCGGTCCCGGCCGACGCCGACGGCGTCCGCCCCGAACTGCTGGAGGCCGCCTTCCGGGCCACCGGAGCCCGGGTCCTCGTCTGCCAGCCGCTCTTCCAGAACCCGACCGGCGCCGTCCTCGCGCCCGAACGCCGACGCGACGTCGTCCGGATCGCCCGCGCGGCGGGCGCCTTCGTCGTCGAGGACGACTTCGCCCGCCGGCTCGTCCACGAGGACGCCGCCCCGCTGCCCGCGCCCCTCGCCGCCGAGGACGCGGACGGCGTCGTCGTGCACGTCTGCTCCCTGACCAAGCCCACTTCCCCGAGCCTGCGCGTCGGCGCCCTCGCGGCCCGTGGCCCCGTCCTGGAACGGCTGCGCGCCATCCAGGTCGTCGACAGCTTCTTCGTCGCCCGCCCGCTCCAGGAGGCCGCCCTGGAACTCGTCGGCTCGCCCGCCTGGAGCCGCCATCTGCGCGCCGTCTCCCAGGAGCTGAGGAACCGCCGCGACGTCATGGCCGGAGCCCTCGCCCTCCACCTCCCCGAACTCGCCCTGCCCCACATCCCCTCCGGCGGCTACCAGCTCTGGCTCCGGCTCCCCGACGCCATCCCCGAACCCGCCCTCGTCGCGGGCGCGCTGCGGGCCGGTGTCGCCGTCGCCCCCGGCCGCCCCTACTTCTGCGCCGAACCGCCCGCCGGCCACATCCGGCTGAGCTTCGCGGGCGTGGCCGGGCCCGCCGAGATCGCCGAGGGGGTGCGGCGGCTGCGGACGGCGGTCGACGAGCTCACCGCCTGAGACGCCCGGCGAAATCGACCTGACAACCGCCACGGCGTCCTGGGAGCCTGCGCACCATGAGCAATGCGACCACCCCACCCCTCCTTGCGCACGGCGCCTACGAGATCTCCACCGACCCGGCCCGGATCGACCGGGCCCGGGTCCACCACTGGCTCTCCACCGACGCGTACTGGGCGCTGGACCGCCCCCGCGAGAAGCAGGACCGGGCCGTCGACGGCTCCCTGAACTTCGGCGCGTACGACCGCGAGACGGGGGAGATCGCCGCCTACGCCCGGGTCGTCACCGACCACGCCACCTTCGCCTGGCTCTGCGACGTCTACGTCGACCGGCCGGCCCGCGGCACCGGGCTCGGCACCGCGCTCGTCACCGCCGTCCGGGACCACCTGGAGCCGTACGGGCTGCGCCGCATCATGCTCGCCACCGCCGATGCGCACGGTGTGTACGAGAAGGTCGGTTTCGAGCCACTGCGGAACCCGGACAACTGGATGGCTCTCGGTCTGAACTGACCCCCCGGCCACCCCATGGCCCCGATCGGTGCGGCGCATATGCCCTCTTGACCTGCCAGGCTTCCGGCCTCACGATCGCGGCCATGGGTCTTCGGGTCACGCTCGTCGCAGCGGCGCGCAGCTCCTCCCTGCTCGCCGAGCGGTTCGACGACGACCGGCCGCTCGACGAGGCCGGCTGGTACGAGGTGCAGCTCGCCGCGCACACGCTGGTCCCCCTCGGCGCCGCCGAACTGCGCTACTGCTCCCCGACGCCTCGCAGCCGCGCCACCGGCACGGCGCTCGGTTACGCCCCGCTCGCCCAGCCCGCCCTGCGCGACTGCGACATGGGCCGCTGGCGCGGACTGACCCTCGCCGAGGTCGCTGCCCTCGAACCGGCCGCCGTCGACGCCTGGCTGACCGACCCGCGGACCGCCCCGCACGGCGGCGAGACCCTCCTCGCCTTCATCTCGCGCATAGGGGGCTGGCTCGACACCCGGCCCGCCGACGACGGCTCCATCGTGGCCGTCGCCGAACCCGCCGTCGTACGGGCCGCCCTCGTGTACGCGCTCAAGGCGCCTCCCGCCACGTTCTGGAACGTCGACGTCCGCCCGCTGTCCACGGTCACCCTCACCGGCCGCCCAGGGCTCTGGCACCTCCACCTCCAGGCGGCCGTCGGTTAGGGCCTGTCCGGCGGATCATGGCCGGGGCCGCGGCGTCCGGCACTGGCGGGGGGCGGCGCGGGGACCGGCTAGCCTGAGACCACGATGAACCGTTTGACCACGTCATGGGGCGAGTTCCCGCTCACCCGCTTCCCCGAGGACCCGCGCGACACCCTCCGAGCCTGGGACGCGTCCGACGAGTACCTGCTGCGACACCTGGCCGAGACCGACACCGACCTGTCCGGCGCGGTCGCCGTCGTCGGCGACCGCTGGGGCGCGCTGACCACCGCGCTCGCCGCCCGGCGCCCCGCCGCGCTCACGCAGATCTCCGACTCCTACCTCGGCCGCCGGGCGACCGAGGAGAACCTCGCCCGCTCCGGGGCCGCGCCGGACGCGGTCTCGCTGCTCACCACCCAGGACCCGCCGCCCGATCGCGTCGACGTCCTGCTCGTGCGCGTCCCCAAGAGCCTCGCGCTCCTGGAGGACCAGCTCCACCGGCTCGCGCCCGCCGTGCACGAGGGGACCGTGGTCGTCGGGACCGGCATGGTCAAGGAGATCCACACCTCCACCCTCCAGCTCTTCGAGAAGATCCTCGGCCCCACCCGTACCTCGCTCGCCGCGAAGAAGGCCCGGCTGATCTTCTGCACCCCGGATCCGGGACTGGCACGGCCGGCCAACCCCTGGCCGTACCGGTACGAACTCCCCGCCGACGCGGCGATCGTCGCCGGGAGGAGCGTCACCAACCAGGCCGGGATCTTCTGCGCCGACCGCCTCGACATCGGCACCCGCTTCTTCCTCCAGCACCTCCCGACGGACCTCGGGCGGGCCCGGGTCGCCGACCTGGGGTGCGGAAACGGAGTCGTCGGCCTGGCCGTCGCGCTCACCGAGCCCGAGGCCGAGCTGGTCTTCGCCGACGAGTCGTACCAGGCCGTCGCCTCGGCCGAGGAGAACTTCCGTACCCACGCGGCCCCCGGCCGCACGGCCGAATTCGTGGTCGGCGACGGGCTTGCGGACCTCGCTGCGGGCTCGGTCGACGTCGTGCTCAACAACCCGCCGTTCCACAGCCACCAGGCCACCACCGACCGCACCGCACGCCGGATGTTCACCGACGCGCGGCGCGCCCTGCGGCCGGGCGGGGAGCTGTGGGTGATCGGCAACCGGCACCTCGGCTACCACGTCACACTGCGCCGCATCTTCGGCTCCTGCGAACTGGTGGCGAGCGACCCGAAGTTCGTGGTCCTGAGGGCCGTCAAGCAGGGCGGCGGGCCGGCACCGGCCTAGTTCCCCCAGGTGCGGGAGCAGAGGACGAGCCGGTACCCGTCGGGGTCGGCGACCGTGACGCCGAACTCGTCCCAGTACGGGTTGTGCGACCGCACCCGCGTGCCGCCCGCGGCGACCAGCCGTGCCACCTGGGCCTCCTCGACGGGAGCGCCCAGGTAGAGCACGAACAGGTCGTCGACGGTCGGGGTCGGCGCCAGCGGGTTCTCGGGGTCGTGGGTGAGCTCGAAGTGCCACGTGCCGTCGGCCGGGCCGACCATGACCAGGTCGTGCTTGCCCGACACCCGCTCCGTGGTCCGCCACAGCACGTCGAGGCCGAGCCCCTCGACGTAGAAGCGCTCGGCGGCGGCGATGTCCCCCGAGGGGCGGGCGACACGGATGTGGGTCTGCGCGTTGATGATCATGGTGTGGAGCGTAGTACCCCCGGACGGAGCAGCCCTGGGCGGAGTACCACCCGGGCGGAGCACCCCAGGGCTGAGTGCCGCCGGGACGGGACTACGCCAGGGTCACCAGGTCCCGGTACTCCTCGCTCCACAGGTCCTCGTCCGCGTCCGGTAGCAGCACCACCCGTTCCGGCCGCAGCGCGTCGATCGCCCCCTCGTCGTGCGTGACCATCACGATCGCGCCCGGGTACGCGCCCACGGCGGCCAGGACCTCGTCCCGCGACGCCGGGTCCAGGTTGTTCGTCGGCTCGTCCAGGAGCAGGACGTTCGCGCCCGAGTGGACGAGGCCGGCGAGCGCGAGCCGGGTCTTCTCCCCGCCCGACAGGACCCCGGCCCTCTTCTCTGCGTCGTCGCCCCGGAACAGGAACGCGCCGAGGACCCCCCGTACCTCCGCGTCCGTCAGCTGCGGAGCGGCGGCGGCGAGGTTCTCCCGGACCGTGCGGGCGGGGTCGAGCGTCTCGTGCTCCTGGGCGAAGTACCCGACGCGAAGTCCCGGACCGCGCACCACGCGCCCGGAGTCGGGCCGCTCCCGCCCGGCGAGCAGCCGCAGCAGCGTGGTCTTGCCCGCGCCGTTGAGGCCGAGCACCACGAGCCTGCTGCCTCGGTCCACGGCGAGGTCGACGCCGTCCAGGACCGGGCGCCCGGTCCCGTACGCCTTGGTCAGGGAGACCGCGCCGAGCGGCATCCGGCCGCACGGCGCGGGCTCGGGGAGCCGGATACGGGCCACCTGCTCGGCCCGGCGTGCCGGTTCGAGCCCGGCGAGCATCCGGTCGGCGCGGCGGGCCATGCTCCGGGCCGTCGTCGCGGTCGCGACCCGGGACTTCATCCGCTCCGCCTGGGCGTGCAGCGCGGCCGCCTTGCGTTCCGCATTGGCCCGCTCGCGGGTCCGTCGGCGCTCGTCGGCGTCCCGCTGGGCGAGGTACGCGGCCCAGTCGGTGTTGTGGATGTCGATCGTGGCGCGCTGCGGATCGAGGTGGAACACCCGGTTGACCGTGTCGGCCAGGAGGGAGACGTCGTGGCTGATCAGCACCAGACCGCCCTGGTGCGCGGCGAGGAACCCGCGCAGCCAGCCGATCGAGTCGGCGTCGAGGTGGTTGGTCGGCTCGTCGAGCAGCAGCGTGCCCTCGCGGCCGTGTCCCGCGAAGAGGATCCTGGCCAGCTCGACCCGCCGCTTCTGGCCGCCGGAGAGCGTGCCGACGGTCCGCCCCAGGACATCGGTGGGCAGGCCGAGACCGGCGGCGACCCGGGCGGCCTCGGCCTCGGCTGCGTATCCGCCGCGGGCTTCGAACTCCGCCTCGGCGCGGGCGTACGCGGCCATGGTCCGCGCGTCCGCCGAGGCTCCGAGGGCGGCCGCCGCGGCCTGCAGGGCGTGCGCGGCCCGGTCGAGCCCGCGCGCGGAGAGGATCCGGTCCGAGACCGTGACGGCCGGGTCGGCGGCGCGGGAGTCCTGCGGGAGATGGCCGATCTCGCCGGTGTGGGTGAGGGTCCCGGCGGCCGGGCGGCGCAGCCCGGCCAAGGTGTCGAGGAGGGTGGTCTTCCCGGCGCCGTTGCGGCCGACCAGGCCGATCCGGTCGCCGGGGGCGATGTGGAAGGAGATGTCGGACAGCAGCAGCCGGGCGCCGGCGCGCACGTCGGCACGACGAACGGTGATCATGGGGTAACGCTCCGAAAAAGCAGAAGGACACACGGGTGGCGTGGAAGCGGGTCCTTGAGCTAGGAAATTCGGGGCGTAGACATGTCATCGAGGCTAACGGGCGGCCGGGGGACACGCACCGGATTTTCTCTGCAGGCTCTCCAGGCCAGGCCAGGCCAGGCCAGGCCAGGCCCGGGCCGGGCCAAGGCCAGGCCTGGGCGGCCGCAGACCGCCGAGGCACGCCTGTCAGGACTCCGGAAAGACCAGGTCGAGCCCGCGCAGCCGCTCCTGGTCGGTCGTGATGTCGAGGGCGGTGATCCGCTCGCCCCGGATCGTGAACGCCACCGCGGAGACCGGGCGCCCTTCCATGAACGCCACGACCCCCGTCGCCCCGTTCACCAGCGCCGGCTTCGCCACCGCCGCGAGCCGGGCGAACGCGGCGGCCCCCTGCGCGACGGCGGGCGCGCCGTGGACCGGACCGTTCTCGGAGTGCGCCACGACATCGGGGTCCAGGACGGCGGCGAGGGCCCGCGCGTCCCGCGCCCGGGCGGCGGCGAGGAACACCTCGACAACCGCGCGCCGGCGCCCCGGCTCGGCTGCCGCCGGCTCCCGTCCACCGGAGCCCCGTACCCGGAGCCGTGCGCGTCCGGCGAGGCGTCCCGCCTCCTCGGGGGTGCGGCCGGTGAGGTGCGCGACCTCCCCCAGGGGCAGACCGAACAGCTCGTGCAGGGCGTAGGCGAGCCGCTCGCCCGGTGTCAGCGACTCCAGTACGACGAACAGGGCGAGCCACACGGAGTCGACAGGGCCCCCGGCTCCCGCCGCGCCGACCGCCCCCCATTCCTCGCCCTTGTCCCGCCGCTGACCAGCCCGTTCGTATCCGCCCGGTCGTCGGTGTCCGGCACCCGCCCGGGTCCGGAGCCGGTCCACGCACACCCGCCCGACGGCGACGTCCAGCCAGCTCTCGACCCCGTCGAGCCGCGTCCGCGCCTCGCGCAGCGCGTCCTCCGCCTCGCCGCGCGATCCGAGCATCCGCTGGGCGATGGCCCGCAGCCGGTCCTGGTGGGTGTCGAACCGCCGGGCAAGAAAGTCCTGATCGCGCATGGTGGGCATCACTCCTCGTCGCATCCGTCAGTGTGATGACGGACGCGAGGGGCCGGGTGTGACCGCAACCTGGTGCGGAGGCGGATGCCGCCCTACCGTGGTGCCGGTTTCGGGGGGGTGCGGATGGGACGTCGGTGGAGACGTGGACTGCTGATTCTGCTGGTCGGCTGGCTGGCGACGGGCTGCTTCGTTCCGCCGAAGCCGGGGTTCGGCGCCGCGGGGGTGGTGCCGAGGGAGGCCTCGCGCGTCGCGGTACGGCTGCCGCCGGGGCCCGACGGCACGTGGGCGCTGCACGTCCCCGAGCTGCGGCTGCGTGGCCAGGGACGGACCGTCGTCGGCGTGGAAGGCCCTTCGAACCGGGAGTGGCGGCTCGCGCTTCCGCCCGAGTTCGCGCTGACCTCGCCCATCCCCGGCACGGGCCATTCCGCCCTCGTGCGCGAGGCGCAGGTGATCCTGGTCGGGGGCCGGGACGGTCACCGGGGGCCGAGTGCGGTCGCCGGCCTCGACGCCTTTCAGGGGCGTATCTCCTGGCGGCACGACCTGCCCGCGGACAGCGCCGTGTTCCTCGCCGACCGGCACGTCGTCGCGGCGACGTGCGGGCCCGCCTCCTGTCTCCTCACCGGCTGGAACGCTCTGTCCGGTGAGAACGTCTGGTCGCGCACGGTGCCCGGCGCGGTCAAGGCCCTGGACGCCTGCCGGAACCTGTCGGACGTCGCCGTCGCCCGCGGATCGAGCGACTGCGGCCCCTATCTGGTCACCCGCGACCGCGTGGGCACGGTGGCCCCCGACACAGGCGCCGTGTACTGGTACCCCGGGCTGCGACCGCCCCCGGGCACCGTCGACCGCGTCATCCGGTACGGCAGCCGGATCGTCCTGATCACTGAGCCCGTGCCGGGCAGCTGTCGCGCCACCGTCCTCGGCAGCGCGATGGAGCCGAGCAAGGGCGACCGCGGTTGGTCCCACACCTTCGTGTGGGACCAACCGCAGGCGGCCCGCGACCCGCGTACAGGGTGCCGCTGGGACCGCACCCTTCCGCTGGACGCGGGCTTCCGCATGGTGCTGCCGGAGGCGGGGGGAGCCCTGGCCGTCCATCCTCATCTGGGCACTGGGGGCCCCTCGCAACGGCTGGCCCCGGGCGAGTACCTGATCACCGACCTCACCCGCGACGAGGTCATCCGCGGACCGGGCCGCCCGGACCGCCTCCTCGACGCCACGGACCGGCCCGTGCGTCCCCGGGGCTTGAGCCCCTCGGCACGGTCCGTCATGCCGGGCTTCTGGCAGGACGGCCACCGCCTGCTCCTGCTGGACCATGCGGGCGAGGTCCTCTGGCAGGCCACATCGGACTGCCGCGCCTGGCCGGCCCCGCCCTGGCTCGAGGACCCGCGGACGGCCGATTCCCTCACCTACTGCGACGGCGACGAACTGGTGACACTGAGCCCGGAAACCGACGAGTGAGCAGGGGAGCGTGGTGTCCCCACGACTCTTCGCTCGGTCGTCAGCCCGGTGGGCGTGGGCGCGCCACCGCTCGAGCTCAGCTCTGCGGACTCTCGTCTCAGCAACGTGAATCGCTCCGCCGTGGGTACTCGACCCATCGCCCCAGCTCAAGGCTTTGCATAAAACTGCGGTGATGCGTATAGTCATGCCATCCAGGAGGAGGGTTTCGATGACGGTACGAGCAGCAGTGGCAGGCGCGAGCGGATACGCGGGTGGAGAGCTCCTGCGTCTTCTCCTCGGCCACCCCCAGGTGGAGATCGGCACCCTGACCGGCCACTCCAACGCCGGCCAGAAGCTCGGGGCCCTCCAGCCCCACCTCCTCCCGCTCGCCGACCGCGTCCTCGCGCCGACCACCGCCGAGGAGCTGGCCGGGCACGACGTCGTCTTCCTCGCGCTCCCGCACGGACAGTCCGCCGCCGTCGCGGAGCAGCTCGGGCCCGACGTCCTCGTCGTCGACATGGGCGCCGACTTCCGGCTGAAGGACTCCGCCGACTGGGAGACGTTCTACGGCTCCCCGCACGCCGGGACCTGGCCCTACGGCCTTCCCGAACTGCCGGGCGGCCGCGCCGCGCTGGAGGGGTCCAAGCGCATCGCGGTGCCCGGCTGCTACCCCACCGCCGTCTCCCTCGCGCTCTTCCCCGCGTACGAGAACGGGCTCGCCGAACCCGAGGCCGTGATCGTCGCCGCCACCGGAACCTCCGGCGCGGGCAAGGCCCTCAAGCCCCACCTGCTCGGCAGCGAGGTCATGGGCTCCATGTCCCCGTACGGCGTCGGCGGCGGCCACCGGCACACGCCCGAGATGATCCAGAACCTCAGCGGCGCGGCCGGCGAGCGGGTCAGCGTGTCGTTCACGCCGACCCTCGCCCCCATGTCCCGCGGCATCCTCGCCACCTGCTCCGCCACGGCGAAGCCCGGCGTGACCGGCGAGAGCGTGCGCGCCGCGTACGAGAAGGCCTTCGCGGACGAGCCCTTCGTCCACCTGCTCCCCGAGGGCCAGTGGCCCGCCACGGCGTCCGTCTACGGTTCCAACGGCGTTCAGATCCAGGTCGCCCATGACGCCGCCGCGAACCGGATCATCGCGATCAGCGCCATCGACAACCTCACCAAGGGCACCGCCGGCGGCGCGGTGCAGAGCATGAACATCGCCCTCGGGCTTCCTGAGGACACCGGACTTTCCACGATTGGAGTCGCTCCATGAGCGTCACCGCAGCGAAGGGATTCACGGCAGCGGGCATCGCCGCCGGAATCAAGGAGAACGGCAACCCGGACCTGGCCCTCGTGGTCAACACCGGGCCCCGCCGCGCCGCCGCCGGCGTCTTCACCTCCAACCGCGTCAAGGCCGCGCCCGTCCTGTGGTCCCAGCAGGTGCTCACCACCGGTGAGCTCGCCGCGGTCGTCCTCAACTCCGGTGGCGCCAACGCCTGTACGGGCCCGCAGGGCTTCCAGGACACCCATGCCACCGCCGAGAAGGTTGCAGAGCTGCTCGAGGTCGGCGCCGGTGAGGTCGCCGTCGCGTCCACCGGTCTCATCGGACTCCTGCTGCCCATGGACAAGGTCCTGGCCGGCGTCGAGAAGGCCGTCAAGGAACTCTCCGAGCACGGCGGCGAGAAGGCCGCCATCGCCATCAAGACCACCGACACGGTCCACAAGACCTCCGTCGTCACGAAGGACGGCTGGACCGTCGGCGGCATGGCCAAGGGCGCGGGCATGCTCGCCCCCGGCCTCGCCACCATGCTCGTCGTCGTCACCACCGACGCCGACATCGAGAGCAAGGACCTCGACACGGCGCTGCGCCAGTCCACCAAGGTCACCTTCGACCGGGTCGACTCCGACGGCTGCATGTCCACCAACGACACCGTCCTCCTCCTCGCCTCCGGCGCCTCCGGCATCACCCCGGGCTACGAGGAGTTCGCCGAGGCCGTCACGACCGTCTGCCAGGACCTCGCCCGCCAGCTCATCGGCGACGCCGAGGGCGCCAGCAAGGACATCCGTATCGAGGTCGTCAACGCCGCGACCGAGGACGACGCCGTCGAGGTGGGCCGCTCCATCGCCCGCAACAACCTCCTCAAGTGCGCCATCCACGGCGAGGACCCCAACTGGGGCCGGGTACTCTCCGCCATCGGCACCACGCAGGCCGCCTTCGACCCCGACCAGCTCAACGTCGCCATCAACGGCGTCTGGGTCTGCAAGAACGGCTCGGTCGGCGAGGACCGCGACCTCGTCGACATGCGCTTCCGGCAGGTCACCATCACCGCCGACCTCGCCGCCGGTCCCGAGTCCGCCGTCATCTGGGCCAACGACCTCACCGCCGACTACGTCCACGAGAACAGCGCGTACGCGTCATGACCGGAACCCGAAAGCACACCGCGCTCCCCAAGGCCGAGATCCTCATCGAGGCGCTGCCCTGGCTGACCCGCCACAACGGCAAGACGGTCGTCATCAAGTTCGGCGGCAACGCCATGATCGACGACGAGCTCAAGGCCGCCTTCGCCCAGGACGTCGTCTTCCTGCGCCACGCCGGCCTCAAGCCCGTCGTCGTGCACGGCGGCGGACCCCAGATCAGCGCCGCGCTGGACCGGCACGGCATCGTGAGCGAGTTCAAGGCCGGCCTGCGGGTCACCACCGAGGACGCCATGGACGTCGTACGGATGGTCCTCGCGGGCCAGGTCCAGCGCGAGCTCGTCGGCCTGCTCAACCAGCACGGCCCGTTCGCCATCGGCATGACCGGCGAGGACGCGCACACCATCACGGCCACCAAGCACCAGCCGGTCATCGAGGGCGAACAGATCGACATCGGCCGGGTCGGCGAGATCACCGCCATCGACACCGGCGCCATCGAGGCGCTCCTGGAGGACGGCCGGATCCCGGTCATCTCCTCCATCGCCCGCTCCCAGGACGACGGACATGTCTACAACGTCAATGCTGATACGGCGGCTGCGGCTCTCGCTGCGGCGCTGGGTGCCGAAACCCTGATGGTCCTGACCGACGTCGAGGGCCTCTACGAGGACTGGCCGAACAGCGACGAGGTCATCAGCCGGCTCACCGCGAGCCAGCTGGAGAAGCTGCTGCCCGAGCTCTCCAGCGGAATGGTCCCCAAGATGGAGGGCTGCCTGCACGCCGTGCGCAACGGGGTCACCACGGCCCGCGTGATCGACGGCCGGGTCCAGCACTCGATCCTGTTGGAGATCTTCACCGACGAGGGCATCGGCACGATGGTCGTGCCCGACCGGACGACGGGGGACGGGAAATGAGCAACGAGGAACTGACCCAGCGGTGGCAGGGCTCGCTGATGGACAACTACGGCACGCCCCGGCTGCCGCTCGTCCGCGGCGAGGGCGCCAAGGTCTGGGACGCCGAAGGCACCGAGTACCTCGACTTCGTCGGCGGCATCGCCGTCAACGCCCTCGGCCACGCCCACCCGGCGATCGTCGACGCCGTGTCGCGGCAGATCGCCTCGCTCGGCCATGTCTCCAACCTCTTCGTCGCCGAGCCGCCCGTCGCCCTCGCCGAGCGACTGCTCCAGCTCTTCGGCCGGCCTGGGCGGGTCTTCTTCTGCAACTCCGGCGCCGAGGCCAACGAAGCCGCCTTCAAGATCGGCCGGCTGACCGGCCGGAGCCACATGGTCGCCACCCAGGGCGGCTTCCACGGCCGGACCATGGGCGCGCTCGCGCTCACCGGCCAGCCCGGCAAGCAGACCCCGTTCCTGCCGCTCCCCGGCGACGTCACGCACGTCCCGTACGGAGACGTCGAGGCCCTGCGGGCGGCGGTCACCGAGGACACCGCGCTGGTGATCATCGAGCCGATCCAGGGCGAGAACGGCGTCGTCGTCCCGCCCGTCGGCTACCTCCAGGCCGCCCGCGAGATCACCCGCGCCACCGGCACCCTCCTCGTCCTCGACGAGGTCCAGACGGGCATCGGCCGGACCGGCCACTGGTTCGAGTACCAGGGCCACGAGGGGGTGGAGCCCGATCTCGTGACCCTTGCCAAGGGCCTCGGCGGCGGGCTGCCGCTCGGCGCGACCGTCGCCTTCGGCGCGGCGGCCGAGCTGTTCACGCCCGGCCACCACGGCACGACCTTCGGAGGAAACCCCGTCGCGTGCGCCGCCGGCATCGCCGTCCTCGACACCCTCGCCGCCGGTGGAACCCTCGACGAGGTCAAGCGGCTGGGCGAGAAGCTGCGGAGCGGAATCGAGGGTCTGAACCATCCGCTGGTCTCCCATGTCCGTGGTGCGGGCCTCCTGCTGGGTATCGTGCTCACCGAGTCCCTCGCGCCCCGGGTGCAGCAGGCGGCTCAGGGTGCCGGTCTCCTGGTGAACGCGCCCGCCCCCGATGTCGTACGGCTCATGCCGGCACTGATCATCACCGACGCGGAGGTGGACGCATTCCTGGCAGCGCTGCCCGGCGTCCTCGACGAAGCGGTGAACGGGGAAGAATGAACCGGAGAATGAGACGACGATGACCGACGCGCAGGAAACCGAGCACGGCGGGCCGTCCGTTCCGCAGACCCGCACCGCACGCCACCGCAGGATCGTCGACATCCTCAACCGGCAGCCGGTGCGCTCGCAGAGCCAGCTCGCCAAGCTCCTCGCGGACGACGGGCTGAGCGTCACCCAGGCGACGCTCTCCCGCGACCTCGACGAGCTCGGCGCGGTGAAGATCCGCAACACGGGCGGCGAGCTGATCTACGCGGTGCCCAGCGAGGGCGGTTTCCGCACCCCGCAGGCGCCGCTCGGCGAGTCCGCCAAGGAGGAGCGGATGCGGCGCCTCTCCGGCGAACTGCTGATCTCCGCCGAGGCCTCCGCCAACCTCGTGGTCCTGCGGACCCCGCCGGGGGCGGCCCAGTTCCTCGCGTCGGCCATCGACCAGGCCGAACTCCACGCGATCCTCGGCACGATCGCGGGTGACGACACGCTGCTGCTGATCTCCCGCGACCCGGCGGGCGGCCAGGCACTCGCCGACCACCTGCTGCGGCTCGCGCAGAACGACCGCTAGGTCAAGGGCGACGGCCGGTACGGACACCCGACCGGCCGTCGCCTGGCTACGCGCCCGGGCGGGGGAGCGGCGGCAGCGGGAGCGGCAGCCCCGGAAGCCCGTCGATGCTCGTGGCGATCGAGGGGAAGTGCGCCATGAGCCCCTCCCACCGCGGGTCGTCCCGGAACACCGGCTCGCCGCGCCCGTGTACGTCGGCCTCGGCATCCTGCGACACGGCGGCCCGCCTCACCTGCTGGTGCCCCAATACCCCAGCACCGCACGCGCGTTGGCCCGCAGTTTCGCGTCCGGGTCGCCGCTCAGGCGCCGCGCCGCCTCCCCGAACGCCTCCCCACCCCGCGCGGCCAGCAGTCGGAAGGCTCCGACTCGCACGTGCCGGGGTCGGTCCGGGGCCAGGCGCTCCGTCAGCTCCGCCGGGGACAGCCGGTGCACCCACGGTACGAGAGCGCTCGCCGTCTCCCGTACGACGCCGGGCGCGGGGTCGTCGAGCAGCACCGTCAGCCGTGCCACGTCCACTGTCTCCAGGAGCCGCAGCCCGGCCACGGCACGGGTGCGCACACCGTCGCGCGGGTGGAGGGTCAGCGGCCACAGCAGGTCCGCGTCGTCCCGCGAACCGCACTCGGCGAGCCCGACTGGCGCGCCGGGCGGCACGTCCGTGCCCGCGCACAGCGCTCGGTAGAGGGGGGCGGGGTCGGTCCCGGCCTGCCGCAGTACATAACGTGCGCAGGCCCGTACCAGCGCGGACCGGTCCGTGAGGAAGGGCTCGGCCTCCGCGTGCCGCTCCGCCCGGCGCAACGCCGTCACGCCGGCCGACCGCACCCGCGGGTACGGGGACCGCAGCAGCGGCTCCAGCACGTCGTCGCGCGTGGTGACGTCGACAGCCGCGAGCGCGCCGCTCGCGCAGAGGTCCTGGATGACCACGTCCCCGTCCGTGGCGGCGATCACGGCCAGCCGGACGGGGGAGAAGAGCTTGCGCTCGACCGCGAGCCGGTGTCCGAGCCTTCGCACGACCCGTTCCTCGCTCGCGAGGACGGCGTCGAGCACGGGTGCGGGGCCCGCTTTCAGGGCGGCCTCCAACAGATCGAGGGCGACCCCTCCGCGCTGTCGGCCCGAGATCCTCAGGACGACGGCGGCCAGGACCCCGATCCCGTCCGGGGCGACGTCGGGCAGCGCGGCCCGCAGGAGGCTCCGTGCCTCCGTACGGACCGGCTCTGCCCAATCCGCGCAACGGATCGCGATCAGCGGCAGCAGGGCGGGCAGCCCGTCCGCCCGCCGCAGCGCGGCCTGCCGTATCCGGCCGTCGGGGTGGCACAGGGCGAGGGCGACCTCGGCCTCGGTGGGCTCAGGGTGCGAACGACGCCGCGACGGGTTCACCGACGGCAGGGGCGCGTCCCACTCCCAGGTCGCTCGGCGCACCGGGCGATCGGTCGCCCACGCGAAGGAGGGGAGCTTCGACGGCTGATACCTGGCCACCTCCCGCACCGCGCGGTCCAGCCCGGTCCACTCCGCCGCGTCCGAGACATCGATCGCCTCGGCGACCGCTACCCCTTGTGCCAGACGCACGGCGTGTTCGATATCCCAGCTCAGCATGGGGGGAGCGTAGGCGTCGCCTCCGGCGCCCGCCCCTGAATTTCCCACCGCCAGGGGCCGCATTGACAGAACATACGGAGGACTGCATAGTTATGCCTATCGCAGGTCGAGCTCTCCGCGAAGACCGTCGCCTGGCGTGACCTCGCGCAACCCCTGGTCGTTCCACAGCCGCCTCCCCGGTCGTCCACCTGCCGTGGGGAAGGCGGTCGTACATCTCCACCCTTGTCCTGAGGAGCAGTAGCTGTGAGCAGCAACAACGGTGACGTCCGGCTCTGGGGCGGCCGGTTCGCCGACGGCCCCGCCGAGGCCCTGGCGAAGCTTTCCGCGTCGGTCCACTTCGACTGGCGGCTCGCGCCGTACGACATCGCCGGTTCCCGCGCCCACGCGCGCGTGCTTCACAAGGCGGGGCTGCTCACGGAGGACGAGCTGACGCGCATGCTGGCCGGCCTCGACCAGCTCGAAGCCGACGTCGCGGACGGCTCCTTCGTCGGCACCATCGCCGACGAGGACGTCCACACCGCCCTGGAGCGGGGCCTCCTGGAGCGCCTCGGCCCGGACCTCGGCGGCAAGCTGCGCGCGGGCCGGTCCCGCAACGACCAGGTCGCCACCCTCTTCCGGATGTACCTGCGCGACCACGCCCGGATCATCGGCGGGCTCATCGCCGACCTCCAGGACGCGCTCGTCGGCCTCGCCGAGGCTCACCCCGACGTCGCCATGCCGGGCCGGACCCACCTCCAGCACGCCCAGCCGGTGCTCTTCGCCCACCACGTCCTCGCCCACGTCCAGTCCCTCTCCCGGGACGCGGAGCGGTTGCGGCAGTGGGACACCCGGACCGCCGTCTCCCCGTACGGCTCCGGCGCCCTGGCCGGCTCCTCCCTCGGGCTCGACCCGGAGGCGGTCGCCAAGGACCTCGGCTTCGAGCGGGGCTCGGCGGGCAACTCCATCGACGGCACGGCCTCGCGCGACTTCGTCGCCGAGTTCGCGTTCATCACCGCGATGATCGGGGTCAACCTCTCCCGCATCGCGGAGGAGATCATCATCTGGAACACGAAGGAGTTCTCCTTCGTGACCCTGCACGACGCCTTCTCCACCGGCTCGTCGATCATGCCGCAGAAGAAGAACCCGGACATCGCCGAGCTGGCGCGGGGCAAGTCGGGCCGCCTGATCGGCAACCTCAGCGGCCTGATGGCCACGCTCAAGGCCCTGCCGCTCGCCTACAACCGTGACCTCCAGGAGGACAAGGAGCCGGTCTTCGACTCCTGCGACCAGCTGGAGGTCCTGCTGCCCGCCTTCACCGGCATGATGGCCACGCTCACGGTGAACCGCGAGCGCATGGAGGAGCTGGCCCCGGCCGGCTTCTCCCTCGCGACGGACATCGCCGAGTGGCTGGTCAAGCAGGGCGTGCCGTTCCGGGTGGCGCACGAGGTGGCCGGTGAGTGCGTGAAGGTCGCCGAGGCGGAGGGCAAGGAGCTCGACGAGCTCACGGACGACCAGTTCGTCAAGATCTCCGAGCACCTGACCCCCGAGGTCCGCACGGTCCTCAACGTCCCGGGAGCGCTCGCCTCCCGTGACGGCCGCGGTGGCACGGCTCCGTCGGCGGTCGCGGCCCAGCTGGTCGAGGTCAAGGCGGACCTGGTGATCCAGCACGCCTGGGCCACCGCCAAGCACTAACGCTCAGTACGTCACAGCGCCGTCGCCCACTCCGCGAGCGCGTCGAAATCCGGCCGGGTCAGCCCGATCCGCTCGTCGACGTGCAGCAACAGGGCGGCGGCGAGGTGGTTCTGCTCCACATACTCGCGGTCGTACGACGTGATGTCGTCGTCCACCCAGGCGAACGGCCGCCCGGCCGCGTACTCCAGGATGTACTGCGTCTTCCAGAAGGTCCCGCGAGGGGCCTTTCCGTGCATCTGGGGCCAGTCGATGAACGGCAGCTCGGGCAGCCCGAGCTGCGGCCCGATCCAGTCGTTGGCCTCGCCCTTCCAGGTCGTCGCCCACACCAGCTCGTACGCCTCCGCGAGCGCGAGCAGCTCGCTTCCGTGGTCGGGGTTGAGCCAGACCCGCAGCGGCTTCGCCCCCGTCCACCCGGTGGGGCTCATCCGGTGCGTGCCGTAACCCTCGGGACGGCGTTCGGGCTTCGCCGCATAAGGATTCAGCGGCCCGTCGACGTCGATCAGCAGCAGCGGCTTCGTCATGTTCACAGCATTCCTTCCCGCCCCTCCGTGAGGCGTCGAATTATCGAATGAGACATCAACGTCTCATTCGGTGTATGGTCGTCTCATGTCAGTCGACCGCACCCAGGTGCTCCGCGCCGCCGCCGCCCTCCTTGCCCGGAAATCGACCGCCACCATGGACGAGGTCGCCCGGGCCGCCGGTATCGGTCGCGCCACCCTGCACCGGCACTTCGCCGGGCGGGACGCGCTCGTCAGGGCGCTGGAGGCGATGGGGATCGAGGAGTTCGAGGCCGCGCTCGACCTCGCGCGCCTCGACGACGGTCCGGCCGACGACGCCCTGCGGCGACTCGTCGCCGCGTCCGAGCCCTGCGCGCAGCTGCTGGCCTTCCTCGTCACCGAGAACCAGCTCTTCGAGGGCGACCAGGTCAACGAGGGCTGGGCCAGGCTCGACGCCCGGGTCAGCGCGTTCTTCCGGCGCGGCCAGGAAGAAGGCACCTTCCGGATCGACCTGAGCCCCGCATGGCTCACCGAGGCCCTCTACGGCCTCATCTCGTCCTGCGCCTGGTCCGTCATGGACGGCCGGGTCGCGGCCAAGGACTTTCAGTACATGATCACCGAGCTGCTGCTCGGTGGCGCACGACGGAGCGTGGAGAAATGAGCGGCACCCGCCAACTGACCCCGACACAGGCCGCGGAGGTGAAGAGCCCCGGCCGCTGGCTCGCGCTCGCGGTGCTGGTCCTGGCCGTCCTGCTGGTCGCGGTGGACGCCACCGTACTCGGTCTCGCGACGCCTTCCCTCAGCGAGGACCTCAAGCCGTCCGGTACGCAGCTGTTGTGGATCGGCGACATCTACTCCTTCGTCATCGCCGGTCTGCTCGTCTCCATGGGCTCGCTCGGTGACCGCATCGGCCGCAAGAAGCTGCTCCTGATCGGTGCGACCGCCTTCGGCGCCGTCTCCGTGCTCAACGCGTACGCCACCAGCCCCGAGATGATGATCGTCGCCCGCGCGCTCCTCGGTGTCGCCGGTGCGACGCTGATGCCGTCGACCCTGGCGCTGATCCGGAACATCTTCCACGACCCCAAGGAGCGCAGCCTCGCCATCGGCATCTGGGGCGCCACCGCCTCGGCCGGCGCGGCCGTCGGTCCCGTCGTCGGCGGAGCGCTGCTCCAGCACTTCTGGTGGGGCTCGGTCTTCCTCATCAACCTGCCCGTCATGGCCGTCCTGGTCCTGGTCGGCATCAAGCTGCTGCCCGAGTCCAAGAACCCGGTCGCGGGTCCCTGGGACCTGATCAGCGTCGGGCTCTCCCTCGTCGGCATCATCGGCGTCGTCTACGCGGTCAAGGAAGTCGCCTCCCACGGCCCGACCTGGGAGGTCGGGGCCGCCGTCGTCATCGGCACCGCCGCCCTGTACGCGTTCGTCCGGCGTCAGCACACGCTGACCGCGCCGCTGCTCGACATGCGGCTGTTCAAGCACCGTGGCTTCTCCGGCGCGGTCCTGGCCGACCTGCTCACCGTCTTCGGACTGTCCGGACTGGTCTTCTTCCTCTCCCAGTTCCTGCAACTCGTCCAGGGGCGCGAGCCGCTGGAGGCCGGCCTGGCCGAACTGCCCGCCGCCATCGGCGCGGTGGTCACCGGTCTGATCGCGGGCCGGTACGCCCGACGGTTCTCGGTACGGGGCATCGTGGCCGGCGGACTCGGCGCGATCGGACTCGCGCTCGCCGTCATCACGCTGGTCCACAAGGAGACCGGCTACCCGCTGCTCGGCGCGGCCCTGCTCGTCGTCGGCCTCGGCGCCGGCTTCTCCTTCACCGTCACCGCCGACGTGATCCTCTCCAGCGTGCCCAAGGAGCAGGCGGGTTCGGCCTCCGCCGTCTCCGAGACCGCGTACGAACTGGGCGCGGCGCTCGGCATCGCGCTGCTCGGTTCGATCGTGACCGGCGTCTACCAGGGCTTCACGACCCCGGCGGGAGTCTCCTCGGACGCCGCCGCGGCGGCTCACGAATCGCTCGGCGGCGCGGTGGAGGCCTCCGCCGGCCTCGCGCCCGACTCGGCGACCGCCCTGGTCTCCACGGCCCAGGACGCCTTCGTCGACGGCCTGAAAATCGCGGCGGGCGTCGGCGCGGCGGTCCTCCTCGCGACGGCGGTCGCGGCCTGGTTCCTCCTGAAGGGCCAGAAGCTGGAGGACGGCATCGAGCACTGACGCGCAGCCGTCACATACGGGTGGGCCCCGCACGGCAGTCGCCGTGCGGGGCCCACCGTATGTCATGCCGTGACGGCTACGCCGCCTTCGCCTTCGTGGCGTACATGTCGACGTACTCCTGGCCGGACAGGCGCATCACCTCGGACATCACCGAGTCCGTCACGGCCCGCAGCACATAGCGGTCCCGGTCCATACCCTCGTACCGCGAGAACTCCATCGGCTCGCCGAAGCGGACCGTCACCCGGCCCGGCCGGGGCAGCCCCGCCCCGCCCGGCTGGATCTTGTCGGTGCCGATCATCGCGAACGGCACCACCGGCGCGCCGGTCATCAGCGTCAGCCGCGCGATGCCGGTACGGCCCCGGTACAGCCGGCCGTCGGGGGAGCGGGTGCCCT
Source organism: Streptomyces sp. NPDC059875 (assembly GCF_042731085.1). NCBI lineage: Bacteria > Bacillati > Actinomycetota > Actinomycetes > Kitasatosporales > Streptomycetaceae > Streptomyces > Streptomyces sp. NPDC059875. The sequence continues at coordinate 47,702 of NZ_JBHWJZ010000033.1, read as the reverse complement.
CCGGGTAGATGGAGAAGATCTTGCCCTCCTCCAGCACTCGGCGGCCCGTCATCAGCGCCGCGACACCGCCGCGGCCGCCGTCGCGGTCCACCGGGATCATGCCGACGCTGGTGAAGAACCAGGCCATCAGCCGGCCCTTGAACCCCTTGCCGGTCACGTACTCGTCCTTGCCGATGAAGAAGACCGGACGGTCCGTGCAGATCGGCATGATCATCGAGTCGATGAAGGTGAGGTGGTTGCCCGCGAGGATCACCGGACCCGTCCCCGGGATGTTCTCGGCGCCCTCCACACGTGGGCGGAACATCAGGCGCAGGATCGGTCCGAGCACTGCCTTGATGAGTGCGAGACGGGACAACGGTTCCTCCGGTATCGGGACGGACGGCGTCGGTGTGTGGGGGAGTGTGCAGGTGAGGACGATACTCGCGGGTCACCACCGTACGCACATCGGGTTCACCGAGTGGATACGCAGTGTTGACGTGTGTTTCCGCCATGTTCGACCAGGATCTGCCGCAGGTAGGGGGTGACTGCCTACGGTCGGGGCAGCAGTTGACAGGTGCGGGACATCACAGAAGGAGTCTTCATGACACAGGGTGAGCACCGGAGCCCGGCCCGGCGGACGGTCCTCGGGGCGGCGGGCGCGGCCGTACTGGGCGCCACGACGGTCCTTCCCGCAGGCGCCGCGCAGGCGGCGCAGGCCACCGAGGCCACGAGCAAGGGCCACGGCTTCCGCTCCCTCCCCGTCCCCACCGTCATCGCCCACCGCGGCGCGAGCGGCTACCGCCCCGAGCACACCCTCGGCTCCTACCAGCTCGCCCTCGACCTCGGCGCGCACGTGATCGAGCAGGACCTCGTCCCCACGAAGGACGGCCACCTGGTCTGCCGTCACGAGAACGACATCACCGGCACGACCGACGTCGCCGACCACCCCGAGTTCGCCTCCCGCAAGACCACCAAGTCCGTCGACGGCGTCTCGTACACCGGCTGGTTCACCGAGGACTTCACGCTCGCCGAGCTCAAGACGCTCCGCGCCAAGGAGCGCATCCCCGGCACCCGCCAGGAGAACACCCTCTACGACGGCCGCTGGCAGATCCCCACCTTCGAGGAGGTGCTGCGCTGGGCCGAGCAGGAGGGCCGCCGCCGGGGCCGCGAGGTCTGGCTGCACGTCGAGACCAAGCACCCCACCTACTTCCGCTCCCTCGGCCTCGGCCTGGAGGAGCGCCTCGCCAAGCTGCTGCGCCGGTACGGGCGTCACCGCGCCGGCTCCGCGGTCTTCCTGCAGTCCTTCGAACCGAGCAGCATCCAGCGCCTCGCCGAGCTGGTGAACTCCCCGCGGGTGGTGCTGCTCTCCGCCGCGAGCAGCCGCCCCTGGGACTTCGTCCAGGCGGGCGACCCGCGCACGGTCGCGGACCTCGTCACGCCCGCGGGCCTGCGCTGGATCGCCTCGTACGCACAGGGCATCGGCCCCACCCTGGACCTGGTCATCCCGCGCGACGCGAGCGGCCGCCTCGGAAGCCCGACCACCCTGGTCCGCGACGCCCACGCGGAGGGCCTGATCCTCCACCCGTACACCCAGCGCAACGAGAACGGCTTCCTCCCCGCCGACTTCCGCCGCGGCACGGACCCGAACGCGTACGGAGACGTCTTCGGCGCCCTGAAGACCTACCTGGCCACGGGCATCGACGGCATCTTCTCCGACAACCCGGACACGGCCCTCCTGGCAGCCGCGGACTTCAGGACCGTCTGACCCGTCGTGGGCACAGGGCCGTGCGCACCCTGAAGCGGGGGAAGGGGTTGACCCTGCCCCTGCGTCAGGGTTGGAGCCTGGTCGCATGACGAACAACAGCACTTCCCCGGCTCGGCTCGCCCCGCCGATCGGAGGGTTCCAGGAGATCGAAGGCCGCCGCCTCTTCGTGCATCGGACGGGCGGCGGCGGGCCGGCCGTGGTGTTCCTGCCGGGCGCCGGCGCGGTCGGCCTGGACTACTTCGGTGTCCAGCAGGCGGTTTCGCAGTTCACCACCGCCGTTGTGTACGACCGCGGCGGCACGGGTCACAGCGATCCCCTTCCGCTGCCGCGCACCGCCGCCGCGGTCGCCACGGAACTGCGCGAGCTGCTGCGAGCCCAGGACATCCCCGCCCCGTACGTTCTGGTGCCGCACTCCCTCGGCGGCTTCTACGCGCATCGGTTCGCACAGCTGTACCCGCAGGATGTGGCCGGGCTTGTCTGGTTGGACGCCTTCCACCGCGACTGGGACGACTTCATGCCTCCCGCGGCGAGTCTGGCCGCGGTCGAGCGGATGGCACCTGACCGGGAGCGGCTGGAGCAGATGCGCCCGGCCCTGCGCGAGATGTTCGCCGAGCTGCTCGCGGAGTACCCGGAGCACCTGCGGCAGGCCCTGGCCGATGCCAAGGTGAGTGACGCATGGACCCGCGTCGGCATCGCCGAGCGCTCCATGTTGGCCGACCTGGCCACCGAACTGCGGGCCGGGCCGGACCTTCCCGACGTCCCGGTGGTCGCTCTCACCGTGGTGGGCACCGACCCCGGCCAGAAGGCGCTGACGTCGGAGCGGACGTTGCAAGAGATGCACGACGGCAGGACGAGACTGGACGCGGCCCTGGTGAGCGCGGTCTCGCGGGGGGAACAGCGCATCCTCTCCGACACCGCCCACCACCGACTCTGCTTCGACCGCCCCGATGCCGTGGTCCAGGCCGTCCGCGACGTCATCGACCGGGCGGCTCGCCCCTAGGGCCTGTCCGGCGGATCGGGCCCTAGACTCGGCACCGGCACGCTGCACGAAGACCCGAGGAGGACGGTGCTCACGATCAGCCGGCTCGCGGCAACCGCCGGCGTGACCGTGCGCACCGTTCGCCACTACCACCAGGTCGGCCTGTTGCCCGAGCCCGCGCGCGATGCCTCCGGCTACCGCCGGTACAGCGCGCAAGCGGCGGTCGATCTCATCCGGATCAGGACGCTCGCCGATGCCGGGGTGCCCCTGGCCCGTATCGACGCGCTGCTGCGCGCGCAGCCGACCGAATTCGCCGCGGCCGTCACCGACATCGACGCGGAACTGCAGCGCAAGATCGACCAGCTCACCGAATACCGCCGCCGGATCGCCGAACTGGACAGCGGCGAAAGGCTCGTCCTGCCCCCCGAGGTGGTCGCCATACTGGACCGGATGCGCGGTCTCGGGGTCAGCGAGCGGAGGGTGCTCCTCGAGCGCGACTCGTGGATCCTGATGCAGGCACTGGACCCGCACGTCATGCCGGAGCGGATACGGGCCAAGAACGCCGGCTTCGACGACCCCGAGACGACGCGCCTGTATCTCGCCTGTGATCAATCAGTCGACTGGGATCCGCACGATCCACGCCTGGACCGGCTCATCGACGACCTGGACGCATGGGAGATCACACACGAAGGAGACAGCAACCGGGCGGGGTACCTGAAGCTGGTCTCCGCCCGGATCTCCGAGGCGTCACCGGCATGGCAACGCATCGTCGACGCGCTCGCCCACCGCGCCGAGCAGCGCCGAACCGCCGGGCACGACAGCTGAAGCCGGCAGGTGACGGTGCGCGGCGCCGTCAGTGGTCCGTTCGGCCCACGACCCAGGGCCCGGACCACGGGCAACGGCACCCACCCGAGTGGTTTACGCCCAAGACCGCAACCGCCCCGCACCGGACCCGCATCGTGCGGAGCATGACCCACCCCGACCCCGCCCTCCTCCGCACCCTCGCGCCCCTCCTCGCCGCGGAATCGAACGCCGAGGCCCCCGCCGCCGGCGTCGACGCGGGCGACCTCGAACAGGCCGTCTGGCTCAAACTCCTCGAACGGCTCCAGGACGACGAGGCGCCCACCCACCCCGCCGACTGGCTGCGCCGAGCCGTCCGCGCCGAGGCGCGTCGCGCCCGCCGCGCCGCCCTGCGGGAACGCCCCTACCGGGGCGAGGAAGCCGCCGAACCGCACGACTCCCCCGAGAGCTCCGCCCTGACCTCCGAACGCCGCCGTGTCCTGCGCGCCGCCGTCCGCCGTACCCCCGGCCACTGCCCGCGCCTGCTCACCGCGATGCTCGACCCGGCCGACCCCACCTACCGGGAAATCGCAGGGGAGTTGGGTATCTCACAGGGCAGTCTGGGGCCGATGCGTTCCCGTTGCCTGGGATGCCTGCGCAGAATGCTGGCTGCAGAGGTTCCCGCATCGACCTCGAGGGGAAGGGTGCGGTAGACCGACCGGTGGACCAGGTGAGCGGGAGGCATGCGCACATGGGCATGAGCGTGACCATCTCAGCGGCAGAACCGCAGGACGCGGAGCACATACTCAAGCTGCAGTACCTCTGTTACCAGAGCGAGGCCGAGCTCTACGGCGACTACTCCATCGAACCGCTCACCCAGACCCTGGACGCCCTGCGTACCGAACTCGCCCAGGGGCACGGCCTCGTGGCGCGCCTCGGGGACGAGGTCGTCGCCTCCGTACGCGGGCGGGTCGACGAGACCGGCACCGTACGGATCGCCAAGCTCATCGTCCACCCGCGGATGCAGCGCCACGGCCTCGGCGGCCGGCTCCTCGACGCCATCGAGAGCCACTTCGCCGGTGACCCGGTCCCCGGCAGCGCCAAGCGCTTCCAGCTCTTCACCGGACACCGCAGCGAGGGCAACCTGCGGCTGTACCGCAGCAAGGGCTACGAGCAGGTCGCCACGCGCGAGATCGGTCCGCGGCTCACGCTCGTGACCCTGGAGAAGGCCGCGTAGAGCCTGTCCGGCCCTACGCGGTCGCCCGGGAACGGCGGAGCCACCAGATCCCGGTCACCGGCAGCAGGACCGGGATGAAGATGTAGCCGTATCCGTAGTCCGACCAGACCGTGGCGTCGGGGAAGGCGGACGGATCCGCCAGCGTCCAGGTCCCGACGGTCAGCACGCCCACCAGCTCGGCGGCGCAGCACACCAGCGCCGCCCTGCGGGCCGTCTCCCCGCCCCGCACCAGCGTGTACGTGATGAAGGCGTACACGACGGCCGCCACCGCCGACAGCGCGTACGCGAGCGGCGCCCGGTCGAACTCGGTCGCGATCTGGTAGATCGAGCGCGAGACCGCGCCGACCGACATCACTCCGTACAGCCAGACCAGCAGCATGCCCGGGCCCTTGACCAGGCGCGCGCCTCCGCCGGTCTCCTCCGTCACGGTCATCTCAGCCCACCGTCCAGATGTCGAAGAGACGCACTTCGAGCACCGCGAGCACGACCGCGCCGGCCGCCACCGTCGCCGAGCCCCAGCGGCTCCGCTCCGCGAGCGACATGAATCCGGCCGCCGGGACCGCGCAGAGCGAGCCCAGCAGATACGCGACGAAGATCGTCGTGCCCTCCTCGGCCTTCTCGCCGCGCGACAGCTGCACGATGCCGACGATCAGCTGGACCAGTGCGAGGAAGGTCACCACGGCCATGCCGATGAAGTGCCAGTCCTTGGTCGGCTGATCGCGGGTGAAGGCGAAGCCGCACCAGGCGGCGAGGGCGAGCGCGGCCACCGAAACCGCGACCGTCAGGGCGTCAAGCATGGCCCCGAGGGTATTACGGGCCAAAAGACCCGATGCGCTCGCCCCCCATCCGCCCCGTAGGGGCGAGACCATGAAGATGCGCGCCGAAGGTGCTGCCCGGCACCAAGGAGCTGCTCTCCTCGCTCCCGGCCGGCCGCTGGGCAAGCCGGTCGCGCGGCGGGCATGCGGACCGTGGCCTTGGCCACAACCCACGACCGTGCCGAGTTCGACGCCGATGTCGTCGTGACCGACCTGTCGGAGGTATCCGCGCAGGCCACCGGCGGGGGCGTGGAGATCACCGCCGGAGCGTCACGGACGAGCGGAGTGTCCGGATGGCGTCTTATTCGCGTCCGCTATTCGGACAGCCCCGATCTCGCCCGACAGGTGCGTGCTTTACTTGCAGCCATGACCACGACGAGCAGCCGCACCCTTGCGACCGAGGCGATCACCACGCCCGGTGCTCGTTGTATGTGTCGAATGTGCGCCTTCTGAGGGCCCCCGCCTGAGTCTTGCGCCCCGAAGCGAGACCCGACGGCCGAGCCGATCCGCACGCCGCAGCCGGCGCCGGACCGTGCCCGCCCCGCGCACGAGCTGCCTCCGGTCACCCACCGAGCCGGCCCATCTGCGCCTGACTGTCCGAACGACGAATGCCCCGTGCCCGGCGGACCCCGCGCCGCGCACTCGACAGTGACGGAAACCCCTGTGATCACCACTTCGGGCCTGACCAAGGTCTACGAGTCGCGAGGCCGCCAGGTCACCGCTCTGGACGGTGTCGACCTCCATGTCCGCGAGGGCGAGGTGTTCGGCGTGATCGGCCAGAGCGGCGCCGGCAAGTCCTCGCTCATCCGCTGCGTCAACCTCCTGGAGCGCCCCACCTCCGGCACCGTGACCGTCGACGGCGTCGACCTCACCGCGCTGGCGGCGCACGGCCGCCGCGCCGGCAAGGACCTGCGCCGCGCCCGCAGCAACATCGGCATGGTCTTCCAGCACTTCAACCTGCTGTCCTCGCGCACCGTCAAGGACAACATCGAGCTGCCGCTCGAGATCCTCGGAGTCTCCGGCGCCGAGCGCACCCGCCGCGCCCTGGAACTCCTCGACCTCGTCGGCCTCGCCGACAAGGCGAAGTCCTACCCCGGCCAGCTCTCCGGCGGCCAGAAGCAGCGCGTCGGCATCGCCCGCGCCCTGGCCGGCAGCCCCAAGGTGCTGCTCTCCGACGAGGCCACCAGCGCCCTCGACCCGGAGACCACCCGCTCCATCCTCCAGCTGCTGCGCGACCTCAACCAGCAGCTCGGTCTCACCGTCCTGCTCATCACCCACGAGATGGACGTCGTCAAGACGATCTGCGACTCGGCCGCGCTGATGCAGAAGGGCCGGATCGTCGAGTCCGGCACCGTGAGCGAACTGCTCGCCACCCCCGGCTCCGAGCTGGCGGCCGAGCTCTTCCCCGTCAGCGGCGCCGCCACCGGCCCGGACCGTACGGTCGTCGACGTCACCTTCCACGGCGAGGCCGCCACCCAGCCGGTGATCTCGCAGCTCTCCCGTACGTACAACATCGACATCTCGATCCTCGGCGCGGCGATGGACACCGTCGCCGGCAAGCAGATCGGCCGGATGCGGATCGAACTGCCCGGTCGGTACGAGGAGAACGTCGTGCCCGTCGGCTTCCTGCGCGAGCAGGGCCTCCAGGTCGACGTCGTCGACGAGGACGCGGCCCCCGAGCCGCACGTGCCCACCCAGGGTCTGGTCAAGGAAGGTGCCAAGTGACCTGGTCGGAGATGCAGCCCCTGCTGGAGCAGGGCACGGTCGACACGCTCTACATGGTCCTGTGGGCCACGCTCGTCACCGTCCTCGGCGGACTGCCGCTCGGCATCCTCCTCGTCCTCACGGACAAGGGCGGACTGCTGCAGAACACCGTGGTCAACAAGGTCGTCGGCGTGATCGTGAACATCGGCCGCTCGCTGCCGTTCATCATCCTGCTGATCGCCCTGATCCCCTTCACGACCTTCGTCGTCGGCACCTTCATCGGCCCCACCGCGATGATCGTGCCGCTCGCCATCGGCGCCATCCCGTTCTTCGCGCGCCTCGTCGAGACGGCGGTCCGTGAGGTCGACCACGGACTCGTCGAAGCGGTCCAGTCCATGGGCGGCTCCGTGCCCACGATCATCCGCAAGGTGCTGCTGCCGCAGGCGCTGCCCTCGCTGGTCTCCGGCGTCACCACCACCGTGATCGTGCTCGTCGGCTACTCCGCGATGGCGGGCGCGGTCGGCGGCGAAGGCCTCGGCTCCAAGGCCATCACCTACGGATACCAGCGCTTCGACACCCAGTTCATGCTGGTCACGGTCGTCGTCCTGATCGCGATCGTCACCGTCGTCCAGCTCATCGGCGACCTCGCCGTCCGCCTCCTCGCCCGCCGAGGACGCACCGCCTGACCACGGCGGACCCACAGACTTCGTCCTTCGAAGAAGAGCCCGGACTTGTTGTCCAGGCGTCCACCGCACCACCAGAAAGAGGCACTTTTCGTGCGTAAGAACATCAAGCTCACCGCCAGTATCGCCGCCACCGCCGCGCTCGCCCTGGGCCTCACCGCCTGCGGCACCTCGTCGGACCCGTCCTCCGCCAAGGACTCGGCCGGCTCCGCCGACAAGCCGCTCGTCGTCGCCGCGTCCCCGACGCCGCACGCCGACATCCTGAACTACGTCAAGGACAACCTTGCTGCGAAGGCCGGCCTGAAGCTGGAGGTGAAGGAGTTCACGGACTACGTCCTGCCGAACACCGCCACCGAGACCGGCCAGGTCGACGCCAACTTCTTCCAGCACAAGCCGTACCTCGACGACTTCAACCTGAAGAACAAGACCCACATCGTCCCGGTGGTCAACGTCCACCTGGAGCCGCTCGGCCTCTACTCCCACAAGGTCAAGGACCTTAAGGACATCAAGGCCGGCCAGACCGTCGCCGTCCCCAACGACACCACCAACGGCGGCCGCGCGCTCAAGCTGCTCGCCGACAACGGGCTCATCACCCTCAAGGACGGCGTCGGCTCCAACGGCAAGCTCTCCGACATCACGGACAAGAAGGGCCTGGAGTTCAAGGAGTTGGAGGCCGCCACCGTGCCCCGCGCCCTGAACGACGTGGACGCCGCGGTCGTCAACGGCAACTACGCCATCGAGGCCAAGCTCAACCCGGCCACCGACGCGCTCGCCGTGGAGAAGGCGGAGGGCAACCCCTACGCCAACTTCCTCGCCGTCAAGGAGGGCAACGAGAAGGACGCCCGCGTGCAGAAGCTCGCCAAGCTCCTCAACTCGCCCGAGGTGAAGAAGTACATCGAGGACACCTACAAGAACGGTGCGGTCATCCCGGCCTTCGGCGCCGTCGCCAAGTAAGGCCCGCAGTACAGTTCTTGTGACGAAGGCCCCCGCATCCCGTCCGGTGCGCGGGGCCTTCGTCGCACCCTTCCCCCATCTGACGCCACATCGGACCCGGCCATGCGCACCTGCGGCTTCATACTGCATGCTGTGCGTTCACGGTCGATTCGGACGGTCCTCGGCATGGAGCTGCGCATGACTACCACCTTTCCGGACATCTCCATCAACACGGACCGGTTGGTGCTGCGCGCGCTCGAAGAGGCCGACGCCCCGGCCCTGGCCGAGATGATGAACGACGAGATGGTCGCGGCCTGGACGGCCGTCCCCCAGCCGTACACCGAGGACGCCGCGCGCCGCTGGATCACCGAGTACGCCCCCACCGAGCGCGCCGCCGGCCGGGGCCTCGACCTCGCCGTCACCGAGTTCCTCACCCAGCGGCTCGTGGGCATCATCCAGCTGAGCAACACCAACTGGCGGGTCCGCTCCACCGAGCTCTCCTACATCATCGCCCCCTGGGCCCGAGGCGAGGGATACGCCTCCGAAGCCGCCCTGGCCACCGCCCAGTGGCTCTTCGGCGACCAGGGCTTCGAGCGCATCGAGCTGCGCACCGCCGCCGACAACACCGCCTCCCAGCAGGTCGCCCAGAAGATCGGCTGCATCAGCGAAGGCGTCCTGCGCGGTGCCTGCATAGCCCGCACTCGTACCGAGGACGGCGACTGGGCCGACCTGCGCACCGACTTCATCGTGTGGGGCCTGCTCCCCGAGGACCTCGAGGGCGTCGCCGATCAGATGGCCGAGGCCGGATACTCGTCGTTCACCGACTGGAGCTGAGCGGGCCACCGACCCGGGGTACCCTCGACACGCCCCCGACCTGCGACAAAGACCTCAGGAGACAGACGACGATGGCCGACCGGGTCACGGTGATCGGCTGGGACGGCTCGCCGCTCACCGCAGCCGCCCGGTCCGCGCTCTCCGCCGCCACCCTCGTGGCCGGGGCCGCGCACCATCTCGCCCTGCCCGAGGTGCCGCCGGGAGCCGAGCGCATCCGGCTCGGCAGCGTCGACCTCGCCGCCCGCAGGATCGCCGGCCACCGCGGCACCGCCGTCGTCCTCGCCGACGGCGACCCCGGCTTCTTCGGCGTCGTCCGCACCCTGCGCGCCCCCGAGCACGGCCTCGAGGTCGAGGTCGTCCCGGCCGTCTCCTCCGTCGCCGCCGCCTTCGCCCGGGCCGGCATGCCCTGGGACGACGCCCGGATCGTCGTCGCCCACCAGCGCACCCTGCGCCGCGCCGTGAACGTCTGCCGCGCCCACCCCAAGGTCGCCGTCCTCACGTCGCCCGGCGCCGGCCCCGCCGAACTCGCCCTCCTCCTCGACGGCGTGCACCGCACCTTCGTCATCTGCGAGGAGCTCGGTACCGACCGCGAACAGGTCACCGTCCTCACCTCCGACAAGGCCGCCGACCACGCCTGGCGCGACCCGAACGTCGTGATCGTCATCGGCGGCTCCGCCGGCGGGCACGGCGGGGGCTGGCTGATGGGGCACGAGACGCCGAAGGTACGCGGCTGGGCCCTGCCCTCCGAGGAGACCGGCGAGGACCGCGCCGCCGGCAGCGGGGAGACCCCCACCCTGCGCGCCGCCCAACTCGCCCGCCTCGGCCCCCGCGTCGGCGACCTCGTCTGGGACATCGGCTGCGGGAGCGGCGCCCTCTCGGTCGAGGCCGCCCGCTTCGGCGCGGCCGTCATCGCCGTGGACGCCGACCCGGCCGCCTGCGCCCGCACCGAGGCCGCCGCCCGCCGCCACGGCGTCCAGCTGCAGGCCGTACCGGGCCGCGCCCCGCACGTACTGGAACGGCTCCCCGAACCCGACGTCGTACGGATCGGCGGCGGCGGCGTCCCCGTCGTCACCGCCTGCACCGACCGCAGGCCCGAGCGGATCGTCGCCCACGCCACCACCCGCGACGAGGCCGAGGCCATCGGCGCGGCGCTCGCCGACGGCGGCTACACCGTCGAATGCTCCCTGCTGCAGAGCGTCGGCCTCGACCCGGCCGACTGGTCGGAACGTGAACGCTCCGTCGTCTTCCTGCTCTCCGGCCGCCGGCCGACCTCCGCCTAGGGCCTGTCCGGCTCCGCCGGGGGAACCCCACCCGTGCCCGAGCCGTACCACCGGGCGAGGTAGGCTGGCCGATTGTTGTACCGCACCGGGACCATCGGCGGTTTGGCCGCCAATGTCCGGAAGTAGGGGCCCCATTGGGTCGCTGATGTGGTACGGCGTAACCGGGGGACGCGCGACGTGGCGCAGTCCACAGCGCACCGTGGCAGATCTCCCTGCCACGATGGCCGAAGGCCGCGACAATGCTTGGGTGTCCGCGCGTCATTCGTGCCGCACGGCGCGCACGCTCGTTCTTGTTGACGGGCGAAGGTCTGAAGGAGCACAACCGATGGGCGAGGGGTACGCATGACGGACACCGGCCAGGTCCCGGGCGAGGGGCTGCCGGAGAACGCAGGCATGGTCGAGCAGCCGGGCATCCCCGCTCCGGGCGCGTACACCTTCCTGGACCCCTCCGAGAACGCAGCCGAGGACGACGACCTCCTTCTGATGCCGGGCGCGCAGGGCGCGTGGAGCGAGCACCAGCCGGGCGCCGTGCAGGCGCCGCCCGTCGCCGTGCCGGCGCCCGGGATGATGCCGGGTCAGCTGCCGCCGGTGGGCGACCCGCTCACCGACCCGCTTGCGGGTCCGATCGCCGACGCCCTCGCCGCGCAGGCGCCGATGGCACCGGTCCCGCCGGCCGCCGCGGCCGCCCCCGTGGCGCACGAGGCCGTCTCCACCCCCGCGCACGGCGTGCCGACGGCCCCGCAGGAGCCGGTCCTCACCGACCACGGGTACGAGCCCGGGATCCTGGACACCGGCGCCCACGAGGCAGCCGGTCGCGACTCCGGCTCGGTCGACCTCAGCGGGGTACGCGTACCGCCGCCGGCCGCCGCCTCCACTCCGCCGCCCGCCCGCCGTCCGCTGCACATGGGCCCGCCCGTCCCGGAGACCGGCGGGGGCGTCGTGCGCTCGCTCGCCGACCGCGGCCCCGCCGGTGCTCCGGTGCCCGCGCCGGCACCCGCGCCCGTCGCCGCCCAGGTCGCCGCAACGGCGCCCGTCCCCATGGCGGCCCGTGTGCAGGGCCCGCCGACGACCGGCCCCGAGTACCTCGACATCCCGCAGGAGCAGCCCGCCGCGCCGGTCGCCCCCCAGCTCGGCGAGATCCCGCCGCAGGGCGCCGTGCCGTGGGACCCGCAGCCCCAGGGGCCGGCGGCGGCGCCGGCGCACCAGGCCGTCCCCGCAGAAACGGTCGGCCAGTTCGTCCAGGTCGAGGGCACGGTCCCGACCACCCCGCACCTGGCGCCGACGCCGGTGGCCGAGGTCGTCGAGGCGGTCGAGGAGACGGTTCCCGCTCCTGAGCACGTGGCCGAGCCCGCGCCCGAGCAGGCGCCGGTTCCGGCGCCGATGCAGGTCGCCGAGCCCGCCGCCGAGGAGCCCGCGGTCGAGGTCCCGGCCGAGCTTCCGGTCGAGGTTCCCGCCGTGTCCGAGGAGCCGGTGGAGGAGGCCCCTGCGGCCGTCCCCGCCCCGCGCGACGGCGGCTCGTCCACTGCGGTTCCCGTACCCGTACCGCCCGCGGAGGCCGTGACCGAGGCCGAGCCGCAGGCCGTGACAGAGGTTCAGCCGGAGCCGGTCCAGGAGCCGGTGGCCGAGGCCGTCGTCGAGCCCCTCGTCGAGCCCGTCGCCGAGGAGGCCGCGGAGCCCGAGGTCGAGCCCGAGCCCGAGGTCGAGCCCCCGGTCGAGCCGGTCGCGGAGACCCCCGCCGCCGAGCAGCCCGCTGTGGACGAGCCCGCCGCGGTGGAGCCCGTCGCCGTGGAGCCGGTCGTCGTCGAGCCGGCCGCCGAGGCCCTCGAGCAGGAGCAGCCGGAGCCGGCGACCGAGGTCGGGGCCGAGGTGCCGGCCGAGGTCCAGGCCCCGGCCGAAGCTGTTGAAGAGTCCGCCGAAGAGCCCGTCGCCGAGGAGCCCGCGGCGCAGGAGCCTGCGCCGGAGGAGCCGACGGCCGACGAGACCGCCGGCGACGACGACTCCGCCGAGGAGCTCCAGGAGCCGGAGGCTGTCGGTGCCCCGGCGCCCGGGTACGACGAGGCCGAGCGCGAGGCCGTGCTGCGCGTGATGCGCGAGCGTCGCGACATCCGCAACGGCTTCCGATCCGACCCGATCCCGCACGAGGTGCTGCTCCGCGTCCTGGAGGCCGCCCACACGGCGCCCAGCGTCGGCCACTCCCAGCCCTGGGACTTCGTCGTCATCCGCTCCGCCGAGACCCGCCGGAGCATGCACGAACTCGCCCAGCGCCAGCGCGAGGCCTACGCCCAGTCGCTGCCCAAGGCCCGGGCGAAGCAGTTCAAGGAACTGAAGATCGAGGCCATCCTCGACACCCCGGTCAACATCGTCGTCACCGCCGACCCCACGCGGGGCGGCCGGCACACCCTGGGCCGCTACACGCAGCCGCAGATGGCGCCGTACTCCTCCGCGCTCGCCGTCGAGAACCTGTGGCTCGCCGCCCGCGCCGAAGGCCTCGGCGTCGGCTGGGTCAGCTTCTTCGACGAGCGCGAGATGGTCCGCGCGCTCGGCCTCCCCGAGCACCTGGAGGTCGTCGCGTACCTGTGCGTCGGGTACGTCGACGAGTTCCCCGCGGAGCCCGAGCTGATGCAGGCGGGCTGGTCCAAGCGGCGCCCGCTGTCCTGGGTCGTCCACGAGGAGACGTACGGCCGGCGCGCCCTGCCGGGCGAGGAGCCGCACGACCTGCTCCAGGAGACCGTCGCCAACATCCGCCCACTGGACGCCAAGGCGCTCGGCGAGGCGTGGGAGCGGCAGAAGCGCATGACGAAGCCCGCCGGGGCGCTCGGCATGCTGGAGATCATCTCCGCGCAGCTCTCCGGGCTCTCCCGGATGTGCCCGCCGCCGATCCCGGAGCCCGCGGCCGTCGCGATCTTCGCCGGCGACCACGGAGTGCACGCCCAGGGCGTCACGGCCTGGCCCCAGGAGGTGACCGGCCAGATGGTCGCGAACTTCCTCGGTGGCGGAGCGGTCTGCAACGCCTTCGCGAACCAGGTCGGCGCCGAGGTCTGCGTCATCGACGTCGGTGTCGCCTCCGACCTGCCGTCCACGCCGGGGCTGCTGCCCCGCAAGGTCCGCGCCGGTACGGGCGACTTCACGACCGGCCTCGCGATGACCCGCGACGAGGCGCTCGCCGCGATCGAGGTGGGCATCGAGACCGCGCGGGACCTGGTGGCGGCGGGCAACAAGGCGCTCCTGACCGGTGAGATGGGTATCGCGAACACGACCGCGTCCGCGGCTCTGATCTCCGTGTACACGGGGGTCGACCCGGTCGAGGTCACCGGCCGTGGCACCGGCATCAACGACGAGATGCACGCGCGGAAGGTCGACGTGGTCCGCCGCGCCCTCGACCTCCACAAGCCGGACCCGGCGGACCCGATCGGCGTCCTCTCGGCGATCGGCGGCCTGGAGCACGCGGCGCTCGTCGGCCTGATCCTCGGCGCGGCCTCGCTGCGTACCCCGGTCGTCCTCGACGGCGTCTCAACAGGTGCGGCCGCACTGGTGGCCCGGGCGATCGCGCCCGAGTCCCTGGCGGCGTGCATCGCGGGCCACCGCAGCGCGGAGCCCGGCCACGTCGCGGCCCTCAACAAGCTGGGCCTGCGCCCCCTGGTCGACCTCGACCTCCGCCTCGGCGAGGGCACCGGCGCCCTCCTCGCCCTCCCGATCGTCCAGAGCGCAGCCCGCGCGATGCACGAGGTGGCGACGTTCGACTCGGCGGGCGTGACGGAGAAGTAGAGGATGGCGGGCGCTGCCCCCCGACCCGTTGTGGGCATACGTCCCGCAGGGCTGGGGGTCCCCCCGGACGGAGTCTGGGGGAGGGGGTGGGCACAACCCACGGGGGCGGCGCCCCATCAGGGCAGTTCAGCCCTTGGGCCCGTGGCCCGAGCCCCGGGGGCCCGGAGGGACATCCGTCACAGGCCGCCCACCCCCGGTGACCGATATCGTGGGTGCGGGTACCCGAAACCCGTCCCCACCAGCCGCTTCAGCGCCGACGCGGCCCCGCACACGCCCCGCCCCTCCGAGGAGCCGCACACCCATGGCCGAGAACGCGCCGCACGCCGCGCACCCCGCCTACCCCGTAGGACTCCGCCTCTCCGGTCGCCGCGTCGTCGTCTTCGGCGGCGGCCAGGTCGCCCAGCGCCGGCTCCCCGCCCTCATCGCCGCCGGCGCCGACGTCACGCTCGTCTCCCCGTCCGCCACCCCGTCCGTCGAGGCGATGGCCGAGGCCGGCGAGATCACCTGGGTCAGGCGACGGTACGAGGACGGGGACATCGCCGACGCCTGGTACGCGCTCGTCGCCACCAGCGACCCCGTCGCCAACGCCGCCGCCTCCGCCGAGGCCGAGCGGACCAAGACCTGGTGCGTGCGCTCCGACGACGCCGACGCCGCCACCGCCTGGACCCCGGCCACCGGTCGCAGCGAGGGCGTGACCGTCGCCGTGCTCACCGGTCACGACCCCCGCCGCTCCGCCGCCGTGCGCGACGCGATCGTCGAGGGCCTGCGGGACGGTTCGCTCGCGGCCCCGCAACACCGCACCCGTACCTCCTTCGTGGCGCTGGTCGGCGGCGGCCCCGGCGACCCCGACCTCATCACGGTCCGCGGCCGTCGGCTGCTCGCCGAGGCCGACGTGGTCATCGCCGACCGCCTGGGCCCCCGTGACCTCCTCGACGAGCTGCCCCCGCACGTCGAGGTCATCGACGCGGCGAAGATCCCGTACGGCCGCTTCATGGCCCAGGAGGCCATCAACAACGCGCTGATCGAGCACGCCAAGGCCGGCAAGTCCGTCGTACGGCTGAAGGGCGGCGACCCCTTCGTCTTCGGCCGCGGCATGGAGGAGGCCCAGGCGCTGGCGGCGGAGGGCATCGCCTGCACCGTCGTCCCCGGCATCTCCAGCTCGATCTCCGTCCCCGGCGCGGCCGGCATCCCGGTCACGCACCGCGGAGTGGCCCACGAGTTCACCGTCGTCAGCGGGCATGTGGCGCCCGACGACCCGCGCTCCCTGGTCGACTGGGCGTCTCTCGCCAAGCTCACCGGCACGCTGGTGATCCTCATGGGCGTCGACAAGATCGGGAAGATCGCCGAGGCGCTGATCGCCCACGGCAAGGCCCCCGAGACCCCGCTCGCCCTCGTTCAGGAGGGCACCACGGCCACCCAGCGCCGGGTGGACGCCACGCTGGCCACCGTCGCGGAGACGGTCAAGGCGGAGGAGGTCCGTCCGCCGGCCGTCATCGTCATCGGCGACGTCGTCGGCGAGGGCCCTGGGAAGCTCGTGAAGTAACCAGGGGCCATCCAACCCCCTGCCGCACACATTGGCACCGCACCCCGGACAAGGCAGTATCACCACGTGGCCGAACTCATCACCATCGACGACCCCGACGACCCGCGCCTGCGCGACTACATCGGGCTGACCGACGTCGAGCTGCGCCGCAGGCGCGAGCCCGCGGAGGGCCTGTTCATCGCCGAGGGCGAGAAGGTCATCCGCCGGGCCCGCCAGGCCGGGTACGAGATGCGGTCGATGCTGCTGTCCGCCAAGTGGGTCGACGTCATGCGCGACGTCATCGACGAGGTCCCGGCGCCCGTGTACGCGGTGCAGCCGGAGCTCGCCGAGCGCGTCACCGGCTACCACGTGCACCGCGGCGCCCTCGCCTCCATGCAGCGCAAGCCGCTGCCGAGCGCCGAGGAACTCCTCCGTACCGCCCGCCGGGTCGCCGTGATGGAGTCGGTCAACGACCACACCAACATCGGCGCCATCTTCCGCAGCGCCGCCGCCCTCGGCATGGACGCGGTGCTGCTGTCCCCGGACTGCGCGGACCCGCTGTACCGCCGGTCCGTGAAGGTCTCCATGGGTGCGGTCTTCTCCGTCCCGTACGCCCGTCTGGACACCTGGCCGCGCGGCCTGGAGGCGGTACGGGAGGCGGGCTTCAAGCTCCTCGCCCTCACCCCCGACGAGAAGGCGTCCCCGATCGACGTGGCGGCCCCGCACAAGCTGGAGCGGGCGGCGCTGATGCTCGGCGCGGAGGGCGACGGCCTGTCCACACAGGCGCTGCGCGCCGCGGACGAATGGGTCCGCATCCCGATGGCACACGGGGTCGACTCGCTCAACGTGGGCGCGGCGGCCGCGGTGGCCTTCTACGCGGTGGCGAGCGGCCGCCCGCAGGACTAGGGCCTGTCCGGCCGATCAGGGTCGGACAGACCCTAACCCTGCAGGGCCTGCGCGGCCGCGATCCCCAACGCCACCACGAGCGTCACCACGACGAAGACGAAGAGCCGCTGACGCAGCAGTCGGGGATTGGCGGGCCGCCGGCCGGTGGACGTGGTGCGCGCGCCGCCGGGTCGGGACGGTGCGGGCCGCCCGTTGGGCCGGGACTGCGGGGCCGGCCGCCCGTTGGTACGGGACGCCGAAGGCCGCGGGGCCGGACCCTGGGCGTTCCCCTGCGTTGTGCGCTCGGTGTACCGCTCCGTGGGCCGGCTGCCCGTGGACTGCTCCGTACGGTCCCGCTGCACCGGCGGGCGGGCGGCGGGGAGTCCCTGCGCCTCGCGGGCCGCGATCTCCTTGAGCCGCATGGAGAGTTGCAGGGTGCTGGGACGCTCCTCGGGGTCCTTCGCCAGACACGCCCGGACGAGCGGGGCCAGCGCGTCCGGTACGCCGGTCAGCTGTGGCTCCTCGTGCACCACCCGGTAGAGCATGACCTCCGAACTGCCGTGCCCGAAGGGTGAGTCCGCCATCGCCGCGTACGCGAGGGTGGCACCGAGCGAGAACACGTCCGTGGCCGGGGTGACGGCCGCGCCCCGCACCTGCTCGGGCGCGAGGAAGCCGGGGGAGCCTACGGCCGTGCCCACGTGGGTGAGGGTGCTGGCGCCGGTGGCCCAGGCGATGCCGAAGTCGATGATCCGGGGGCCCTTGGGGGACAGCAGGATGTTCGAGGGCTTGAGGTCCCGGTGCACGACACCGGCCTCGTGGACGGCGACCAGGCCCTCCGAGAGCGCCGCCCCGATCGCGGCCACGTCGGCGGCCCGCAGCGGACCCTCCTCGGCGACCCGGTCGTGCAGCGAGGGGCCGGGCACGTACTGGGTGGCGAACCACGGGCGGTCGGCCTCCAGATCGGCCGCGACCAGCCGGGCCGTGCAGCCGCCGCGGATCCGCCGGGCGGCGGACACCTCGCGGGCGAAGCGCGACCGGAACTCCTGGTCCTCGGCCAGATCCGGCCGGATCACCTTCAGCGCCACGCGCTGCCCGCGCCGGTCGGAGCCCAGGTACACGACCCCCATCCCGCCGGCCCCGAGCCGGCGGTGAAGCCGGAACGACCCGACGATCCGCGGATCCTCGCGCCGGAGCCGCATCATCGCCATGTCCGTCCCCTCGTCCGTTCGACGTGGCACAGCTTACGTATTGGCGCCCCGGTGTGCTCATAGGCCGCGCCCTCGCCGAAGGATCGATTGTCAGTGCTGAGGGGGACACTTGAGGGGTGGTCAGGACAAGGGCGTCGATACGCGTCCGGACCGCGGGATTCTCCAACATCCAATCGCAGAAGGGGGATTCGGTCGATGAAGGGTGATCGCGTGGAGATAGTCGTGGACGCGGGGGACACGACACGGACGTACGAAGTGGTGGCAAGCCGGGCGGGCCGGAGGGTGGAGACGGCGGTACGGCGAGGGGTGGTGGAAGTGAGCGAAGTCACGCGGACCGGGGTGGTCGTCCGGACCGCCCGCTTCATGGCGAGCCGGGTCCTCGCACTGGTCGAGCAGCCGGTACCCCTCCGGGAAGACCCTCACTCCTAGGACGGGCTCTCCACCCAGGGGAGTACGCCGTGAGGGTGCTCGTCATCCTCCGGGAGGCCCGGAGATCGGTACGCGGGCATGACGTCCGGGCGGCTTGCGATCCCTAGTGTTGAAGTCAAGCGGCGGGTGCAGCACTCGTCCCCCGAGGTCAGACACCCGCCGCTGCCAGACACGACAGGAGAGGACCCATGGCGTACACGGCACCGCGGATCAACACCCGACCTTCGGGCCGCCGCCACCCCCTGGTGGCGACCGCCATGGTCCTCCCTCTCGCGACCCTGCTGGTCGTCGTCTTCGGCGGCTGGGACGCAGTGGTCACACAGGCGTCGTCCGTGGGCGTGATGCTGGGGCGCTGAGCGGCGCCCCGGACCCGGGAGAGCGGCCCGGGTCGGGGACATCCGGCCAACAACCCCGTGGGGACGGGGGTGCGGCGGACGGCAGCGTGCGGCCGGTCAGCTGGGGAGCTGACCGGCCCTCGCGCTTTCCGGTGCCGGGTGGGCCACGTGCGGTGCCCGGGTCGGAGGCTGCCCCTTCGGGCGGGCGACGGTGCCGCGTACGCTCCACGCGTGGAGCACGCCGAACTCGAACAGCTCAGCACCCTCGCGCGGGACGCCGCGCACCGGGCCGACGCGGACTGCCCGTGCGCCTCGCACACCAGGATCGTGCTCGCCGACCGCGACGACGGCACCGTCGTCCGCCACGGCGCCGTCGTCGTCAAGGCCCACGCCCCCGGCATCGATCCCGACGAGCACGCGGCCCGGGTCGCCGTCGCCGCGCTCGACGCGCTGGACGGGATCCTGCTCCCACCCCACGCCCACCTCGCGCACCCCGATCGTGCCGACCGCCCGCTCACCGCCTGGCCCTACGGCACCCCCGTCGACCCGGCCGACCCCGACGCCGCCCCCTGGGAGGACGCGGCCCGGCTCCTTGCTCGGCTCCACCGAACGACGCCGCCCCCCGACCTCCCGCCCATGCGCGCCCCCGTCAAAGCCGCCCTCGCCGTCCGGCGGATGCGCCGGGCCGCCCCCGGCGCGCCCCGCAGCGCCGTCGAGGCCGTGCTCCGCGCCTGGCGCACCCTCCCCGAAGAACCGGCCGCCCGTCGCCTCCTCTGCCACGGCGACTTCCACCTCGGCCAGCTCGTACGCGACCCGCGGACGCCCGACGGCCCCTGGCTCCTCATCGACGTGGACGACCTCGGCCTGGGCGACCCCGCCTGGGACCTCGCCCGCCCCGCCGCCTGGTTCGCCGCCGGCATCCTGCCCTCGGACGTCTGGTCCCGATTCCTCGACGCCTACCTGACGGCCGGCGGCCCCGCCGTCACCGCCCACGACCCCTGGGCCCAACTCGACGTCCCCGCCCGCGCCCTGACCGTCCAGACCGCGGCGCTCGCCCTCGCCAAGTCCACCGACGAGAAGCGCCCCCTCGACGAGGTCGAGGAAGTGATGATCGACACCTGCGCCCGAATCGGGTCGCTCCGAACCGAGTTGCCTCCGCCCGCGTCCTCATAAGCTGAGAGCACCATCCGAACGGCAGGGAGTTGAGCCGAACATGCAGTGTCCCAAGTGCCATGCGGCCATGCACACGTACAACCGCAACGGTGTCCAGATCGAGCAGTGCAGCGGCTGCCGCGGGATATTCCTGGACTACGGCGAGCTGGAGGCCCTGACCCGGCTCGAGTCCCAGTGGGTGGGTCAGGCCCCGCCCGCGCCCGCCCCGCCGGCCTACCCGGCGCAGCCCGCCCCCGCCGCCCCCGCCTGGGGCGCCCCGCACCACGGCGGCCACCACGGCGGTCACTACCGCCAGCGCGGTTTCGGCCGGATGCTCTTCTCCTCGTGACGACCCCGCTCCTGGTGACAGGAGCGGGTACGACGAAGCCCCGGCCGCGAGCGGCGGCCGGGGCTTCGTACTGTGTGCGCGATACTGGGATTGAACCAGTGACCTCTTCCGTGTCAGGGAAGCGCTCTCCCGCTGAGCTAATCGCGCGGGACGGTCCCAAACCATACAGGACCAGCTGTTACTGCGTGCGCGATACTGGGATTGAACCAGTGACCTCTTCCGTGTCAGGGAAGCGCTCTCCCGCTGAGCTAATCGCGCGGGACGGTCCATGCGGACCGGATCTTCGGTTGTGCTGCGTGCGCGATACTGGGATTGAACCAGTGACCTCTTCCGTGTCAGGGAAGCGCTCTCCCGCTGAGCTAATCGCGCTTGGAGGTGGAGACGGGATTTGAACCCGTGTAGACGGCTTTGCAGGCCGTTGCCTCGCCTCTCGGCCACTCCACCAGGAGTGAATACGGGGGTTCGGGAAGATCCCCCACATCGAGCGGACGACGAGATTCGAACTCGCGACCCTCACCTTGGCAAGGTGATGCTCTACCAACTGAGCCACGTCCGCTTGTCGTTTCCGTTCCGCTTGCGCGTCCCGGCGACGTGTTGAACTCTAGCGGATTCCTGGGCCAGCACAAAAACGCGTTTCCGCAGCGTGCTGAGCTGCGTACCGAGCCGGGCGCCCGGGAGCGTTCGCACGGCGTTCACTCCTCGTGTTCCCCAGGTGGCTCGCAGCGGCCCCGGCGTGAGCCACCCGACGTGAGCTCCGACGTCAGCACCCCGCGCCGAGCGCCCCACCCCGAGCACCCCGGGGCACGCCCCGCCATCGCACCTCTGCCCGCCATAGACTCACACCCGTGTACGACCTTGCTCCTCTGGCCCGCTTCGGCGGCCTCGTCGCGACCGACCTGCGGGATGTCACCAGTGACCCCGAGGCCCTGGACTCCGCCGGCTTCTGGGCCGTCTCCGCGGACTTCGAGGGCCGCCTGACCTGCGCCCGCTTCGGCGACGTACGGCCGGACCCCGTCCCCGCGCCCGCCCCGGGCGCCTGGCGCGGGCCCGCCGTCGGTGACTGGACGTCCTCCCTCGACCGCGCCGCGTACACCGCGGGCGTCCGCACGATCCGCGAGCACATCGCGCGGGGCGAGGTCTACCAGGCGAACCTCTGCCGTGTGATGTCCGCGCCGCTGCCCGACCCGGGGGCCGCCGACGTCGACGCCCTCACCGCCGTCCTGGCCCGCGGCAACCCCGCCCCGTACGCCGGAACGATTCGGCTGCCCGCCCACGGCGTGGAGATCGCCACCGCGTCCCCCGAGCTCTATCTGCGCCGCGAGGGCCGCACGGTCGAGTCCGGCCCCATCAAGGGCACCGCCCGGACCGCCGACGGGCTCCTGGAGAAGGACCACGCCGAGAACGTGATGATCGTGGACCTCGTGCGCAACGACCTCGGCCGGGTCTGCGCGAGCGGCTCGGTCACCGTCCCCGAGCTGTGCGCCGTCGAAGCCCACCCCGGCCTCGTCCACCTCGTCTCCACCGTCCGCGGCGAAATCGACGAGAGCGCCGGCTGGCCGGAACTGCTCGCCGCCACCTTCCCGCCCGGCTCCGTCACCGGCGCCCCGAAGTCCAGCGCCCTGCGGATCATCAAGGCCCTGGAGACGGCGCCCCGCGGCCCGTACTGCGGAGGCATCGGCTGGGTCGACGCCGACCGCCGCACCGCCGAGCTCGCCGTCGGCATACGCACCTTCTGGATCGACCGTGCCGAGGGCGTGCTCCGCTTCGGCACCGGCGCCGGCATCACCTGGGGCTCCGACCCCGAGCGCGAGTGGGCGGAGACCGAGTTGAAGGCGTCCCGCCTGCTGGCGGTAGCGTCGGGCACGTACGAGGCGAGCGGAAAGGCCATTTCTCGATGAAACTCTGGGTCAACGGCGGGCTGTACGACGCGGCGGAAGCCCGGGTGTCCGTACTGGACCACGGCCTGACCGTCGGCGACGGCATCTTCGAAACGGTCAAGGCCGAGCGTGGCGAGACCTTCGCCCTCACCCTGCACCTGGAGCGCCTCACCCGTTCCGCACGCGGTCTCGGCCTGCCCGACCCCGACCTCGACGAGGTCCGCCGCGCCTGCGCCGCGGTCCTGGAGGCCAACCCGATGGAGCTGGGCCGGCTCCGCATCACGTACACCGGCGGACTCTCCCCGCTGGGCTCCGAGCGCGGAGACGAGGGCGCCGGCCTCGTCGTGGCGCTCGGCGAGACGGGCCGCCGCGCCGACTCGACCGCCGTCATCACGGTCCCCTGGACGCGCAACGAGCGCGGCGCGCTCACCGGCCTGAAGACCACCTCGTACGCCGAGAACGTCGTCGCCCTGGCCAGGGCGCGCGAGCAGGGCGCCTCCGAGGCGCTGTTCGCCAACACCGTCGGCCGGCTCTGCGAGGGCACGGGATCCAACGTCTTCGTCGTGATCGACGGCCGGATCCACACCCCGCCCGTCTCCTCCGGCTGCCTGGCGGGCATCACCCGCGCCCTCGCGGTGGAGTGGACCGGCGCCGAGGAGACCGACCTTCCGTTCGACGTCCTGGAGAGCGCCGAGGAGATCTTCCTGACCTCCACCCTGCGCGACGTCCAGGCCGTCCACCGCGTCGACGGGCGCACCCTGACCGGCGCACCCGGGCCCGTGACCGCCAAGGCGATGCGGATCTTCGACGAGCGCGCGGCGGAGGACAGGGACCCGCGCCTCGCGTAATTCGGATGACCGAGGGCCGGGACAGCGGTGCGGGCCCGTAGGGCCCTCCGGCAAGGGTGGTGGTGGGAGACGGGTGGGAGGGTAGAACACCGGTGATGACCACCACCCTGCGGCCGGCCGGGCCGCTTCAGCAGACCGCCGACGGCGACCGTTCCCGTACGTACGACGTCTGCGTGAACAGCCGTCGCGTGGGTTCCGTGCGCCTCGCCACCGCGCCGGGCTTCGGCGCCGGAGCCGGGGTGATCGAGGCCCTGGGCATCGACGAGAAGGACCGTCGTCGTGGCCGGGGCACGGTCGCCGCGCTCGCCGCGGAGGAGGTGCTGCGCGGCTGGGGCTGCGGCCAGGTCCAGATCTCCGTACCGGCGCGGGCGGAGGCGGCGCTGCGGATGGCCGACGCCCTCGGCTACACGGAACGCGGCCGGAACATGGTCAAGGAACTCCCCTCGGAGCCGCCGGCGCTGCCGCCCGGCCTCGAGGTCCGCCCGATGACTGTGGCGGAGTTCGGGCCGTGGGAGGCGAACGCCAAGGAGAGCTACGCGCGCAGCTGGATCGAGCGGGGCGTTCCCGAGGGCCAGGCCCGCGCCAAGGCCGAGGCCGGCCACCGTGAGCTGCTGCCGCACGGCCTGGACACCCCGGGGGCGGCGATCAGCGTGGCCGTTCGGGGCGGCGAGACCGTCGGTCATGTGTGGACCGCCGGCCGCGAGCTGGAGCCGGGGGTCCACGGGAGCTACGTCTACGACATCGAGGTCGCCGAGGCGCAGCGCGGCCGCGGCTACGGCCGCGCCCTGATGCTGCTCGCCGAGCGGGCCGCGCTCGCCGCCGGGGAGCGCCTGCTCGGACTCCATGTCTTCGCGGGCAACACCCCGGCGATCCGCCTCTACGAGTCGCTCGGCTACCGGACGACCCACGTCAACAGCTGGAAGGCCCTGTTCTAGCCGGCGGCCAGCAGACGGTCGGCGATCGCCTCGATGCGCTCGCGCAGGCCGTCCTGGCTCTTGCCGCCGTCCATGCGCTCGCCGTCGACGACATAGGTCGGCGTGCCGGTGACCTTGATGGCCTTGCCCTCGGCCTGGTCGGCGTCGACGGTCAGCAGGTGCCGGCCGTCGATCAGGGCGGTGTCGAACTCCTCGGCGTCCAGGCCCAGTTCGCCCGCGATCTCGAGGAGCACCGGCTCGCCCCGGTCGCTCAGCTCGGTCGTCCTGGCCAGTAGCGCCTCCACGTAGGGCCATCCCTTGCCCTGCTCGGCCGCCTCCTCCGCGGCCTGGGCGGCGGCGTAGGCGTGCTTGTGCTTCTCCAGCGGGAAGTGCCGCAGCTGTACGTCGATCCGGTCGCCGTACTTCTCGCGCAGCGCGCGTACGTCGTCGAGCGCGCGGAAGCAGTCGGGGCACTCGAGGTCGAACCAGGCCTCCACGACGACGGGGGAGGTGGACGGGGTGGTGGAGTCACTCATGGGGGCAGTCTTCCAGCCGCCGCGGAGAGGGCCCAACCGGGACCTGGGGAGGAGATCCGTACGGGGCGACCCGGAGATCTCCCTGAGGTCGGCCCGGAACATGGCCGCGAGGGGCCCGAGCGGTGCAGGATGGAAGGGACGTATCGCCCCGTGCCAGGAGGATCGCATGCTCGCCGAGACCATCTTTTCCGCGGTGTCAGCAGCGGGCCTCGGTATCGCCGCGATCACGGCGTACCGCAAGCGTTTCCTCGCCGCGACGCGGATCGCCGCCTACTCGCTCGTGCCCGTCGGTCTGGTCATGACCGGGGCGGTGGAGTGGGCCTTCGACACGGCCTTCAGCCCGACCGCCTGGGCCGGCTTCGGTGTGCTGGGCGTGGCCTGGCTGCTCTTCATGTCCGCGCGTGCGGTCGAGCGGCGCAGGGGCCCGGCCCGCAAGGAGGCGGCCAAGGGTGCCCGGCCGGATGCCGCCGCCCCGGCCGCGTCGGCGCCCGCGCTGGGCCAGGGACAGCGTGGTGCGACCCCGAAGCCGCAGGCCACGGCGGCCGGGGAGGACTTCAGTGACATCGAGGCGATCCTGAAGAAGCACGGGATCTGACGGGCGGCACATCCACGGGATGGAATGAACTGCCGTCCCCGAGGGGCGTGTTGCGGGCCGTCCCGGGCGCCGCTGCGCCATGATCGCCCCCGAGATGCTGGATACCTCGCGGGATCACGCCCCCGCCCCCACCGAAGAGCCGCGCGGCTGTCTGTTCGCGCTCTCCCAGCCGCCGCTGATGATCTTCCTCGCGGTCATCGGCTGTCTGCTCCTGATGGCCGCCGTGCACGACCTCTTCCTGCTGTGAGGGGCCGGAGCGGGCCGGATCAGCCGGCGGCTTCCTTGCGGCGCGCCCGGTACGCGGCCACGTGGAGCCGGTTACCGCAGGTGCGGCTGTCGCAGTAGCGGCGGGAACGGTTGCGGGAGAGGTCGACGAAGGCCCGGCCGCAGTCCGGGGCCTCGCAGCGCCGGAGCCGCTCCTGCTCGCCCGCCACCACGATGAACGCCAGTGCCATGCCGCAGTCCGCGCCGAGGTGGTCGGCGATCGACGCGCCCGGCGCGAAGTAGTGCACGTGCCAGTCGTAGTTGTCGTGGTCGGTGAGCTGCGGGGTGGTGCCCGCGGCCGCCACCAGCTGGTTGATCAGCGTCGCCGCGATCCGGGCGTCCGGCGCCGCGAAGACGGCCGCGAACCTGGCGCGGACCTCGCGCACGCCCCGCAGGTCGTTCTCGTCGAGCTCGCCGACGTCGCTGATGTCGTGGGCCCGCACGAAGGTGTGCAGCGACTGGAGGTCCGCGAGCTCGTCGTCACGGTCGCCCTGCGGGGCGGTGTTCATCAGATCGACGACGGTGTCGAGGGCGATCCGGGTGTCGTGAGGGATCAGCACGATTCGCTCCATGGCCGGCTGCGGGCGGGCGCCCGCGGAATTGCGCTGACTCTAGCGGCTTCGTCGCGCACGGCCCGGGGCGGTCCGAAAGCGGTCCGGAACAGGGCCGAAACCAGGCCTCGACCGGCCGTCCGGGACCCGGTAACGGGCATCGGCGCCCTCCTCCGCGCCGGCTGCGCGGTGAGGACGCCGATGTCTGCCGTATGGGATTGTCCGCGCGGCGCCGTCGCCCCGAGTCGGACGGCGCCGTGCGGCTCTCGGCCTGGCTCAGCTGTCAGCCAGGATGTGGGAGAGCTCCGTATCGAGGTCGAAGTGACGGTGCTCGGTGCCGGGAGGCACGGCGGCGTCGGTCCGCTTCAGGAACGACTCCAGGGCCCTCGCAGGGGCCTCGAGCAGGGCTTCGCCCTCGGGGGAGCTCAACGCGATGCAGACGACGCCCTGACCGTGACTGCGGGACGGCCAGACTCTGACGTCGCCGGTGCCGGTGGGCCGGTGCAGCCCCTCGGCGAGAAGGTCGCGGGCGAAGACCCACTCGACCGTCTCCTCGGCTCCGGTGTGGAAGGTGGCGTGCACGGCATACGGATCGGCCGTGTCATACCGCAGGCCCGCGGGTACAGGCAGTGAGGACTCGCTCGACACAACGAGGCGCAGGTGCAGCTCGCAGCTGACCGTGGTGTTCATAAGCGCCAGGGCCTTTCGCTCAGTGTGCGCTCGGGGATTCGCACGTCGGCGAAATCGACATGCCACCTACGGTGCCGTTGTAAACCCCTCTGTCTGTTTTGTGATCGTTCAGGTAGCTCGTTCGGGCGTGTGTGACTTGGGGTAATACCGCCATTCCGGTGACGGCGCCGAATCCGGTAAGTTGGAGACCATGAATGCGGAGAGTGACGAGCGCACCGGGGAGTCCGCGGCCGACGGGGAATCCGAGCTGGGATCCCGGGCCCCCGAGTTCATCAAGGCCCGCCGGACCCTGCACCTGAGCTGGCAGGTCGGCGTCTTCATCGTGGGGCTCGCGGTGGTGGGGGCCGGCATCGTGATGCTGCCGCTGCCCGGTCCCGGCTGGCTGGTGATCTTCGGTGGTATGGCGATCTGGGCCACCGAGTTCGTGTGGGCGCAGCTCGTGCTCCGCTGGACGAAGCGGAAAGTCACCGAGGCGGCCCAGCGGGCGCTCGACCCGAAGGTCCGGCGCCGCAACATCATCCTCACCACGATCGGTCTGGTGATCATCGCCGTACTGCTCGGTTTCTATCTGTGGAAGTACGGCTTCGTCATGCCCTGGAAGATCAACGACTGACCTGAGGGCGGTCGGGCGCCCCTCTGACATGGGGTAATGTTTGCGGTGCGCCCGGGCGATTAGCTCAGTGGGAGAGCGCTTCGTTCACACCGAAGAGGTCACTGGTTCGAACCCAGTATCGCCCACCACCCGGACCGAAGGCCCGGAGACTGGATCCAGTCTCCGGGCCTTCGGCGTTCCCGCGTCGCGTCACCGCATACGGCCGAGCCGCTCCCGGAGCCGGCGGGCGTCCCGCAGCCGCTGCTCGTACGTCGCCCCCACCGCGAGGAGCAGCAGCCCGGCCAGCGCCGGGGGCAGCCAGCGGGGGAGGGCGCCGACGGCCTGGACCACGTACGGGGCCAGCTCGTGCAGCCCGTCGAGGGCGAGCACCGAGCCGCCGAGCACGAGCAGCGCCTGCAGCCGGAACCGTGCGCCCAGCAGCGTCACCACGAGCGCGGCGAGGCCGAGGAGCAGCGGGCGCACCCAGTCGGGGTCGGCCCAGGCGGCGAAGAGGCTCGGCACGAGCGTCGCCGCGAGACCGGGGCCGTACGCCGCCCAGGAGGAGGCCTCCGGGTCGCGGCGCCGGCGCAGCACGCCGACCACCAGCGCGGGCACGGTGACCGGCAGCGTGTACGCCTCCGGGGTCTGCACCTCCCACACGGCGAGCCGCACCCAGGTCGCGAGGAGGAACAGCGCCGCGGCCGTCCAGGAGGCGAACGGGCGCCGCTCGGGGCGGACGGCGGTCGCCGCCGCGATCACCCCGCTCAGGGCGAGGACGAGGGCGAGCACGGCCGGCCGGGACACCGCGGTGCTGATCGCGAGCACCCCCACGGCCGCGCCGGTGATCTCCACGGGCAGGGCGACGGGATGGTGCCGCAGCCGCGCACCGACCACCGCGGTGGTCGCCGGGATCAGGAGCAGGGCCAGGGCCGTGTGCTGGTCCTGAAGCTCCGCGGCCGCCGCCCCGGCGGAGACGAGCCCGGCCGCCGTGACGACCGCGACGCAGGCCGCCACGGAGCGCCGCGCGCCCTCCGTGAGGAACGCGACCGCGACGAAGAGTCCGAGCAGCACGCCCAGCACGGTGAACGTCGCCGCTCGCGTGTCCAGGGCCGCCGCGACGGCACTCGCCGCCGTCGCGAGCGCGCACCCGAGCGCACTCCACCCCAGAACCTCCCGCGGCGGGACGGGCGCCGGGACGGGAGCCGCGGCGGCCTTGGGCCCCCACCCGGGCCAGGTCGCCCCGTCGCCGGGCGCGGCGGTCCCGGAGGTATCCGGGACCGGCCCGCCCGCTTCCGCGCTGGTGGCGCCGGTCTCGGCCCCGCCGGGCTCGGCGCCGCGGGAACCGCCGTCGTCGCCGGAGTGGCCGTCTTCGCCGCCGCTCTCGGTGGCCGGGGTGTTCCCACCCGCGTCCACCCGTGGTGCGGCCGGTGCCGGGCCGGACGGGACCCCCGCGGCGGCCTGGATGCCCCGCGTCAGCACCCCGGGACGCGTCGCGAGGAAGAGGGCCGCCGCCGTCGTCAGGAGCTGGAGCGTCAGCGTCGGTGCGAAGGCGAGGTCCAGGGAGAGCGGGAGGGCCGTAAGGAGCGACCACGCGAGGACGAGGGCCGCGCAGCGGGACCAGAGGCGCGGCACGGCCGCCAGGGCCGTCGCCGCGACGAGCAGGACCAGCGGGGTCGTCGCCGGGTACGAGGTGAGGACGCTCTCCGCGTGCGTGCCCGACCACACCGGGGTCGTCCGCGCCAGGGGAGCGAGCAGGGCCGCCGCCACCGGCGGCAGCGCCCAGACCACACCCAGCGCCAGCACCCCGGCGCCCGCGGCCGCGACGCCCGTACGCACCGCACGCGGCGCCGACGACCGCAGGACCGCCGCCAGGGCGACCGCGCACAGCACGTACCCGGGCACCTCCCAGTCGCCCGGCACCACCACACGCAGCGCACCGCCCGCCGCCGCGACCACCGCGAGCCCCGCCACCACGGAAGCGGCCACCGCCGCCCGTGCCACCCTCCACGCCAGGAACAGCGCCACCCCCGCGCAGGCCAGCAGCAGCGCACCCGCCTCGATCGCCGACGACAGCGACAGGATGCCGCCCGTCGCCAGGGCCCAGCCGCCCAGCACCCCGGCGCCGATGCCCGCCGTGGTCCGTACCGCCACCGGCTTCGCCCACAGCACCACGGCCACATCCGCCACCGCCGTCGCGAGCGCCGCCCAGCCCAGCGCGAGCGCGCCGCCGTCCGCCGCCAGCACACCCAGCGGCAACGGCAGTTGAGCCGTCACCACCGCCACCGGCAGCGGAATCCGCAGCCGTCCCAGCACCGAGCCGTACGCCGTCCACGCTCCGGCGAGCACCGCCGAGGCCACCGCCGCGTACCCGAGACCGTCCGTGTCCGGCAGTGCCACCCGGTGCAGCGCGTACGCGTCGAGCACCATCAGCACCAGGCCGAGCGCCGCCACCGACTCCGCCGTGGAGCCCAGGCCCCGGCGCAGCAGCACCACCGGCACGGCCAGCGCCGCCGACGTCACCACGCCGAGGACGGCCGCACGGCCGCCGATCCCCATCGAGCCCCAGCTCACCAGCGTGAAGGCGAGCGCCGCGATCGTCAGCAGCACCCCGCCCAGGGTGAGCAGCACGTTCTGCGCACTGCGCGGGGTCGAGTCCGCAACCGGTCCGGTCGTGGCCCGCGACGGGCCGGGCACCGCCACGGGAGTGTGCAGCACCTGGAGGAGCCAGGCACGCCGGGTCAGCAACTGGGACCGGCGAGCGTCGAGTTGGGCCAGCTCGCGGTCGACGAGTCTGAGCTCGTCCGCGGGCGGCAGCGCGTTGTCCATACCGGGAGTGTGGCGCCGGACACACGCCCGGTCATGCGCCGGGGTACTCATATCCCGGCCTGAGTACGTACACACTGGGTACATGGACTGGTGCCGCTACCGCTTCCGCAGCGTCTGGCAGTTGGCCGCCCCGCCCGACGCGGTCTTCGCCGTGCTCGAACGCGCCGAGGACTACCCCCGGTGGTGGCCCCAGGTCCGCGAGGTCGTCCCCGTCGACGAGCTCACCGGCACGGCTCGCTTCCGCTCCCTGCTCCCGTACGACCTCGTGGTCACCGCGGAGGCCCGCCGCCGCGACCCCGTCGCCCGCGTCCTGGAGGTCGAGCTGCGCGGTGATCTGGAGGGCTGGGCGCGCTGGACCCTGACCGGGGTCACCGGCTCCGGCACGCGGGCGGTCTACGAGCAGGAGGTCGAGGTGACCAGTCCCCTCATGCGCCGGCTCGCGATCCCCGGCCGGCCCGTCTTCCGGGCCAACCACGCCTTGATGATGCGTGCGGGACGACGCGGCTTGGCGGCCCATCTGCATTCGGTTTGAAGGAAGCCCGGCTAGGCCTGTATGGTTCAACCCGTTCCCGGGCGATTAGCTCAGCGGGAGAGCACTTCGTTCACACCGAAGGGGTCACTGGTTCGATCCCAGTATCGCCCACCGGGAGAGGCCGGTTCGTCGAAAGACGGACCGGCCTTCCGCATTCCCGGGCCTTCCGGCGCTCCGCCTCACGCCGCCGTCCGCAGCTCCGGACGGAGCGGCCACGCCGGATCCACCGCCTCCGGCGTCCCGTTCCGCGCGAACCACGCCTGCAGCCCGCGCGCCTGTGCCGCGTGCCACACCGCCTGCAGGGTGTGCAGCTCCGCCGGCGACAGCCGCTCGAGCCGCGCCGCGAAACGCCGCGCCACCGCCCGTACGACATCCATCGCCGCCGTCGCGTCCGCCGCCGCGTCGTGCGCGCCGTCCAGCTCCACCTCGTACTGCGCGCACAGATCCGTCAGCGTCCGACGGCCCTTGCGATACCGGTCCAGATGCTTGTCGAGCACCCTCGGATCCAGCACGCACAGCGACGCGTTCTCCAGATAGCGGCCCAGCGAGGAGGCGCGGTGGCGCCGCAACTCGCGGTCCAGGATCGTCAGATCGAACGGCGCGTTCATCACCACCAGCGGCCGGCCCGACGCACACTGCTCGGCGAGCGCCCGCCCCAACTCCTCCATCACGGGCGCGGGCCAGCGCCCGTGCCGCTGCAGATGTTCATCCGTCAGGCCGTGGACCGCCGTGGCCGCAGCGGGCACCGGAACCCCGGGATTGACCAGCCAGCGCGTCACCCGCGGGCGCCCGCCGGCCGTGTCCTGTACGACGAGGGCGGCCGAGACGATCCGGTCCTCCTCGACGTCAACTCCCGTGGTCTCCGTGTCGAATGCGGCCAGGGGCCCGTCGTACCAGTGCGTCGTCATCCCCGAACTCCTCGCACTTGTGCGGCAGATGGCTGTCCCCCTGCCCGAATCGGTGATACCCGGGCTGTTTGCGCCGTACGCGGGCCGGTGACAACACAGATGACGGGGAAGGGAATTGACATGGCGCTCGCCCAGCCCGAATCGGGAGGGCTGCCGCCCCAGCGGGCAGCACCGCTGCGCGGCTCACTCGCCACCACCGCCTGCATGGAGACGCTCCAGGTCGGATATCTCCACGCGGTCGCGGCGGCGGCGGGCTGCTCGCTGTCGCAGCCGTTTCCGGACAACGGCATCGACTGGCACGTGAGCCACAGCGCTCCGGGCCACACCGTCGACGACGAAGTGACCATCAAGGTGCAGCTCAAGTGCACCTACCAGCTACCGCCGCGGCCGCCCGGGCCCGCGTTCTCCTTCACCCTCGACAACGACCATCTGGTGAAGCTGGCGCGGACCCCCGTCTCGGTGCACAAGATCCTGGTCGTGATGATCGTGCCCCGCTCCCAGGAGGACTGGCTGCGGGCCGGCCACGACCGGCTCGACCTGCGGCACTGCTGCTACTGGATCAACCTGGCCGGCCACCCGGTCACGGGACGGCGCCGGACGACCGTGCGCATACCGACGGCACGGATCTTCGACGACCGGGCGCTCTGCGAGATCATGACCCGTGTCGGCGTGGGAGGGAGACCTTGATGCACCGGCCGATCGAGGA
Source organism: Streptomyces sp. NPDC059875 (assembly GCF_042731085.1). NCBI lineage: Bacteria > Bacillati > Actinomycetota > Actinomycetes > Kitasatosporales > Streptomycetaceae > Streptomyces > Streptomyces sp. NPDC059875. The sequence continues at coordinate 15,229 of NZ_JBHWJZ010000033.1, read as the reverse complement.
ACCAGGAGGCGGGTCCGGTTACGGGCCCGCGCTGCCACCGTTCCGCCCGCACCCCACGCCCGGCGACCTCCCCGGCGGCCCCTGGGCCGAGACCGGCGGCGCACCGGATCCCGGACGGGTCGACCCGCTCGTCCTCGGCGCGCTCCTCGCCCGCCACGGCTGGCAGCGGCGCGGCGGGGCCGCGGGTCGCTACAGCCGCTGGACCCCTCCCGGGCCGGGCGGCTCGACCGGCGGCACGAGCCTTCTCGTGCCCGAGAGCCGCGCCTTCCCCGACTGCGAGGACCTGCTCGGCGAGGCGCTCACCGCGCTCCAGCACAGTGCGGCGCCGTCCGCCCGGGAGGTACTGGTCGGGCTGACCGTGCCCAGCGACGAGATCCGCTGGTGGCGCGACGTGCCGCCCGGACCCGCGGGCACCGTCCCCTGGACCGTCCAGGAACAGCTCAGGTCGGCCGCACGCCAGCTCCTGCTCGCCGGCGCGCTCGCCGTCCGCGGCCGCGCCGGGTACTACGGCGCCCGGCACCGCCGCCAGGCGCAGGCGTCCCTGGAGGCCGTGGTCGTCGGGGCGGCGCCGGGCGGCCGCGGACTGACCGCGTTCGTCCCCGTCGACCCCGGCCGGGCGATCGCCGTACGGCTCTACCACGCGCTCTACGCGGCCCGGGAAGCCGCCGACTACCAGCGGGCAACGGGCGGCATGGAGGCCTTCGACGCCGCGGTGGAGGCCGGGGTGAGCCGCGAGCTCACCGAGGCCCTGGTCGCGCTGGTACGGGGGACGGAGGGCGCCCGGATCGCGCTGGAGTGGGCCCCCGGGGCCGGGACTCCGGCGGGCTGCGCGGCGCGGCCCGAACCCGTGGAGTTCTCGGCGGGCGACCTGCCGGCGCTGCGCGAGGCCGGCGCCCGCTATCTGACCGACGAGCCGTCCGTACCGGTGCGGATCACCGGCGCCGTCGTCCGGATGCGCCGCTCCGGCCCGCGCGGCGAGGGCACGGTCCGGCTGAGGGTCCTGGGCGGCGCGGAGGTGCCGCATGTCCGGGTGACGCTCGACGAGGAGTCGTACCGCACGGCGGGCCACGCCCACCTCGTGGGGCTGCCGATCCGGGTGGTGGGGCGGCTGGAGAGCCGGGGCGGCTTCCGCCGGCTGACCGACGCCTCCGGCGTCGTACCGGTGCAGGTCGACGAGGCGGAACGGGACCGGTTGATGAAGTCCCTCCAGGAGAACCTCGACTTCTTCGAGGAGGCGTGCGGCCCGGGGGAGTGACGGCGCCCCCCGGGCCGTCCGGCGGAGGTCAGGCGCACCGAGCCCTTAGGATTTAGGCGACGCGGCACCTCGTCTCTGCCGCGTACCGCCGGCGCCGGCACCTCGTGTCTGCCTGCGCCCTTATGGAAAGAGCTTCCGTGTCTGATGTCCGTGTGACCGTCCAGTCCGCCTCAGGAGCCGAGGATCGGGCGGTGAGCGCGGGCACCACCGCCGGCGCGCTGTTCGCCGACGACCGGTCCGTGATCGCCGCCCGCGTCGGCGGTGAGCTGAAGGACCTCACCTACGTCGTCGCCGAGGGCGATGTCGTCGAGCCCGTCGAGATCTCGTCCCCGGACGGCCTCGACATCCTGCGCCACTCCACCGCGCACGTCATGGCCCAGGCCGTGCAGGAGCTCTTCCCCGAGGCCAAGCTGGGCATCGGCCCGCCGGTCCGGGACGGTTTCTACTACGACTTCGACGTCGAGAAGCCGTTCACCCCCGAGGATCTCAAGGCCATCGAGAAGAAGATGCAGGAGATCCAGAAGCGCGGCCAGCGCTTCTCCCGTCGTGTGGTGACCGACGAGGCCGCCCGCGAGGAGCTCGCGGACGAGCCGTACAAGCTGGAGCTCATCGGCATCAAGGGCTCCGCCTCCACCGATGACGGCGCGAACGTCGAGGTGGGCGGCGGCGAGCTGACCATCTACGACAACCTCGACGCCAAGACCGGCGACCTGTGCTGGAAGGACCTCTGCCGCGGTCCGCACCTGCCCACCACCCGGAACATCCCGGCGTTCAAGCTGATGCGCAACGCCGCCGCCTACTGGCGCGGCAGCGAGAAGAACCCGATGCTCCAGCGCATCTACGGCACCGCCTGGCCGTCGAAGGACGAGCTGAAGGCGCACCTCGACTTCCTCGCCGAGGCGGAGAAGCGCGACCACCGCAAGCTCGGCAACGAGCTCGACCTCTTCTCCATCCCGGACGAGATCGGCTCCGGCCTCGCCGTCTTCCACCCCAAGGGCGGCATCATCCGCCGGGTCATGGAGGACTACTCGCGCAAGCGCCACGAGGAGGAGGGCTACGAGTTCGTCTACTCGCCGCACGCCACCAAGGGCAAGCTGTTCGAGAAGTCGGGCCACCTCGACTGGTACGCCGAGGGCATGTACCCCCCCATGCAGCTCGACGAGGGCGTGGACTACTACCTCAAGCCCATGAACTGCCCGATGCACAACCTGATCTTCGACGCGCGCGGGCGGTCCTACCGTGAACTGCCGCTGCGCCTCTTCGAGTTCGGCACCGTGTACCGGTACGAGAAGTCCGGCGTCGTGCACGGCCTGACCCGGGCCCGCGGCTTCACCCAGGACGACGCGCACATCTACTGCACCAAGGAGCAGATGGCGGAGGAGCTCGACAAGACCCTCACCTTCGTCCTGAACCTGCTGCGCGACTACGGTCTGACCGACTTCTACCTGGAGCTGTCCACCAAGGACCCGGAGAAGTTCGTCGGCTCGGACGAGATCTGGGAGGAGGCCACCGCGGTCCTCCAGCAGGTGGCCGAGAAGCAGGGCCTCCCGCTGACCCCCGACCCGGGTGGCGCCGCCTTCTACGGCCCGAAGATCTCCGTGCAGGCGCGCGACGCCATCGGCCGCACCTGGCAGATGTCGACCGTGCAGCTGGACTTCAACCTGCCGGAGCGCTTCGACCTGGAGTACACCGGCCCCGACGGCACCAAGCAGCGCCCGGTCATGATCCACCGCGCGCTGTTCGGCTCCATCGAGCGCTTCTTCGCCGTGCTGCTCGAGCACTACGCGGGTGCCATGCCGCCGTGGCTGGCCCCTGTCCAGGCGACCGGCATCCCGATCGGCGACGCGCACATCCCGTACCTGCAGGAGTTCGCCGCCAAGGCGAAGAAGCAGGGGCTGCGGGTCGAGGTCGACGCCTCCTCGGACCGGATGCAGAAGAAGATCCGCAACGCGCAGAAGCAGAAGGTCCCGTTCATGATCATTGCGGGTGACGAGGACATGGCCGCCGGTGCCGTCTCCTTCCGTTACCGCGACGGTTCGCAGGAGAACGGCATCCCGGCCGACGAGGCGATCGCCAAGATCGCCAAGATCGTCGAGGACCGCGTCCAGGTCTGATCCACCGAGGACACGGGCTCAGGAGGCCCCCGGGGAATCCCCCGGGGGCCTCCTCTCGTCCTCCCGCGTGAACGTCTGGATCAGCCAGGACGAGAACGAACCCGTCACCGCCCCGATGAGCGCGACCCCGCACGCCATCATGCCCACCGCGATCACCCGCCCGATCGTGGTCACAGGGGTCACATCCCCGTACCCCACCGTCGTCACCGTCTCGCAGGCCCACCAGACCGCGTCGCCGAAGGTACGGATCGTGGCACCCGGGGCTCCGCGCTCGTGCTGGTAGACGGCGAGTGCGCCCGCGAAACCGAGCAGGGAGACGGTGATGCTGGAATACGCCATGACCCGGGCGTAGAGGGTGAGGCGCGGCCTGTCGTGGCGGCGCTGGATCTTCTCGTAGATCCTCACCATCTGCAGGGGCCGCAGCAGCGGCAGCACCACCACGACCGTGGCCAGGAGATGAGTGCGGAGGAAGCGCAGCGGACCGAGGCCGCTGAGACGGAGCCGTACCGCGTAGTCGACGATGAAGACGGCCCAGGCGCTGAGCGTCACCGACAGACACAGGTCCCGCCAGACCTGGGGGAGGCCGGGGGCCAGGACCTGCACCGCGTACCCGGCGAGGTAGAGCAGGGACGCCACCGCGAGCGGGGTCTCCATGCGGCGGTCCCAGCGCTCCTGCTTCTCCGGCGACTCGTTCATCGGATCAGCATCTCCGGGACCGGGTGACAATGCCCCGGCGACACGTTCCGAACGGGCGAAGCAATATGCTGCACAGCATGACGATTGAGCCGGAGCAGCAGATCGGAGTCGGGACGCAGGACGCGTTCCAGCGCCTGTGGACGCCTCACCGGATGGCGTACATCCAGGGCGAGAACAAGCCGACCGGGCCGGGGGCCGAGGACGGCTGTCCCTTCTGCTCGATTCCGTCGAAGTCGGACGAGGACGGGCTCGTGATCGCGCGCGGCGAGAAGGTGTACGCCGTGCTCAACCTCTACCCGTACAACGGCGGACACCTGATGGTGGTCCCGTACCGCCATGTCGCCGACTACACGGATCTGGACGCGGCGGAGACCGCCGAGCTGGGCGAGTTCACCAAGCGGGCGATGATCTCGCTGCGGACGGCGTCCGGCGCACACGGCTTCAACATCGGCATGAACCAGGGCTCGGTCGCGGGCGCCGGCATCGCCGCCCATCTGCACCAGCACGTGGTGCCCCGCTGGGGCGGCGACACCAACTTCATGCCGGTCGTCGGGCACACCAAGGTGCTGCCGCAGCTCCTCGCCGACACCCGCACCATGCTCGCCGCCGCCTGGCCGGCGTCGTCCGAGCTGGCATAGCCCTCACGCGGGTCCCTACGCGTCGTAGACGTCGGCCTTCTTCGGGCCCGGGTCCTGGATGGCTCCGCTCAGGATCAGCGAGCGGTTGGTGAAGCGCTCCGTGTCCACGCCGTGATCGTCGAGCACCGCGATGGTCGCGGAGTGGACCGCGCGCATCACCGGCGTCGCCGTGCGGATCGCGTCGTCGGCCATGAAGCGGTGCCGCCAGGGCTGCGCGGCCCAGGCGTGCCGCAGGCCGAAGGGCTCGGGCAGGACGAGCTTGCCGCCGAGGAAGTCCAGGATCGGCGGGAACCAGGTCAGCGGGGCGCGGACCGCGAGGCGGACCACCTCGTCGGTGTCGATGAGCGGCAGCTGGATCTCCCTGGTCTCCCAGAACCGGACGGTCTTGGAGACCTCCTTGGTCTTCGCCTTGGGCTTGGTGGTGAAGAGGGAGTGGACGGGCCCCAGGGCGTGGCCGGTGACCTCGACCCGCAGCGTGTGCAACAGCGAGGTGACCGTGATCATCATGGTCAGGACCAGCTGGCCGTCCCAGAGGGTGAACTGCACCCCCAGGTAGTGGCGGTTGCCGCTGCCGAACTGCTGGTCGTTGCAGATGCGCTGTATCTCGTGCGGCTTCACCTGGAAGTGGACGATGTTCTCGCCGTCCGGGCGGGCGACCTCGTCGGCGCCCTCTCCGACGGGGGAGACGATCCAGTGCTTGACGGTCGGCTTGGGGAAGCCGGTCTTGAGGGAGCCGCGCTCCAGGAGCGCGAGCTGGTCGTGGATCTTCCGTACGACGTCCCAGGCGCGGAAGTCGTGGATCTCCCGGCCCTCCTTGGGAACCAGCTCCTCGGCCAGCGTCCAGCTGCCCCAGCGCGTGCCCATGCCCAGTATTCCCTTGGGGCCCGCGTAGAAGACGATGTTGGACTGCTGCTCGGCGGTGAGCTTCTCCAGGTTCTGGCGGAGGGCCTCGGCCGCCTTCTCGGTCGGGTCCTGGGGAACGGCCTCGGGGATCTTGGCGCCGATGCCGCCGCCGCTGAGCAGGGACGACCAGCGTTCGCGCAGATCCTTGGCCGTGGACTCGCAGGCCCGCTTGGCGAGGAACCAGCCGGCGACCGGGGCCACGATCATGGCCCGGAGATAGATCGACAGCACGCCGTCGATCGGAAGCTTGATCAGGACGAGCACGGCGAGCAGGCCGGCACCGACCAGAAGCGCCGTGCCGATGGCGCTGGTGCGCTTGTTCTCCGTGCCGGCGACGAAGCGGCGCAACTGGATGACGCCGAGCCAGAGCAGCAGGCCCGGCAGGAAGAGGATGCCGAAGACCAGGGTGATCAGCGTCAGCTTGGTGTCACGCTGCTTGCGGATGCGGGTGGCCGCCAGGCAGTGCTCGACGACGGGCTGCGGTTCGGTGCCGAAGGACTGGATGAGCGCCTTGCGGGCGCCGCCGAGCATCCGTACCTGCACCGCCCGGGAGAAGGCCTCGCCGAGGTCCGGACGGAAGAGCTTGTTCCACTTGCCCTCCGTGACCTTGGATTTGTGCCAGTCGTTGTTGGCATCCAGGATCGCTTTGACGTCGCCGTCCCGGTACGCGGCGGAGGCGAGGGCATGCGTCGCCGCCGTCTGTCCGTCCGAGTCCTGGAGGGGAATCTGCGCCCCGGGTCCGAAACTGCCGATCGTCACTGATGCCCCCATCGCCGCGTGCCCGCGTGGTTCACCGCGTATCCCTCTGCGGCCTGTTCCCAACTACCGCGCCCCGCACACCTGCTGAGCTGGGCACCACAGCGTAACCGGGTACCGGTGGATGCGTCACGAGTCGGGGGGGGGGGGCCCGCCGGCGGGGGGGTGGTGGGGGGGGGGTGGGGGCACCCGGGAGGGGGGGGGGGGGGAGGAGCGGTAGGGCGGGTGGGGGGGGTGGTTGGCCCCCCGCGCGGGGGGGGCGCACCCCCCCCTCCACCCGGGGGGGGGTTTGGGGGGGGGGGCTTCGGGCCACTCCGGGAAGGGAGGTGGCTAGGATCCCTTTTCCGCCTGTTCGCGGATCTTGTCCGCGAGGTGGGGTGGCATGGCCTCATGGCGGGCGTACGTACGGTCGAAGCGACCGGTCCCGTGCGAGACCGAGCGGAGGTCGACCGCGTACCGGCCGATCTCGATCTCGGGCACCTCGGCGCGGACCAACGTCCGCCCGGGACCGGCCTGTTCGGTGCCGACGACCCGGCCGCGCCGCCCCGACAGATCGCTCATCACCGGCCCCACGTACTCGTCCGGGACGAGGACCTGCACCTCGGCGACCGGCTCCAGGAGCTGGATGCTCGCCTCGGCGGCCGCCTCGCGCAGGGCGAGGGCGCCCGCCGTCTGGAAGGCCGCGTCGGAGGAGTCGACCGAGTGGGCCTTGCCATCGCGCAGCGTGATCCGCACGTCGACCAGCGGATATCCGGCGGCGACCCCGCGCGCGGCCTGGGCGCGCACGCCCTTCTCGACGGAGGGGATGAATTGGCGCGGAACCGCCCCACCCACCACCTTGTCGACGAACTCGATGCCGCTGCCCGCGGGCAACGGCTCGACGTCGATCTCGCAGATCGCGTACTGGCCGTGGCCACCGGACTGTTTGACGTGCCGGCCCCGCCCGGCCGACGGGCCGCCGAAGGTCTCACGGAGCGACACCTTGTGCGGGACCGCGTCGACTTGTACCCCGTACCGGTTCCGCAGCCGCTCCAGGGCCACGTCCATGTGGGCCTCGCCGAGACACCACAGCACGACCTGGTGGGTGTCCTGGTTCTGCTCCAGCCGCATGGTCGGGTCCTCGGCGACGAGCCGGGCCAGGCCCTGAGAGAGCCGGTCCTCGTCCGCCTTGCTGTGGGCCTCGATCGCGAGCGGGAGCAGCGGATCGGGCATCGTCCAGGGCTCCATCAGGAGCGGGTCGTCCTTGGCGGAGAGGGTGTCGCCGGTCTCCGCGCGGCCGAGCTTGGCGACACAGGCGAGGTCGCCCGCGATGGCCCGGTTGAGCGTGCGCTGCTGCTTGCCGAACGGCGAGGTCAGCGCGCCGACCCGCTCGTCGACATCGTGGTCCTCGTGGCCCCGGTCGGTCAGCCCGTGGCCGGAGACATGGACCGTCTCGTCGGGGCGCAGGGTGCCGGAGAAGACCCGGACCAGCGAGATCCGGCCGACATAGGGGTCGGAGGCGGTCTTCACGACCTCAGCGACGAGCGGGCCGTCGGGGTCGCAGGTGATCGGCGGCCGCGGGACGCCGTCGGGCGTGGTGACGGCGGGGGCCTCGCGCTCCAGCGGGGTGGGGAAGCCGCCGGTGATCAGCTCGAGCAGCTCCACGGTGCCGAGCCCCTGCTTCCCGCCGTCCGAGGCGGGCGCCGCGGCCAGCACCGGATGGAAGGTGCCACGGGCGACGGCCTTCTCCAGGTCGTCGATCAGCGACTTGATGTCGATCTCCTCGCCGCCGAGATAGCGGTCCATGAGGGTCTCGTCCTCGCTCTCGGCGATGATCCCTTCGATCAGCCGGTTGCGGGCCTCCGCGATGAGGGCCTGCTGGCCGTCGTCGGGCGGATTCTCCTGCCGCGCGCCCGTGGAGTAGTCGAAGATCCGCTCCGAGAGCAGTCCCACCAGGCCGGTGGCCGGGGCGTGGCCGTCCGGCGCCTCGGCGCCGTGGACGGGCAGATAGAGCGGGAGTACGGCGTCGGGGTCGTCGCCGCCGAAGATCGAGGCGCAGACGGAGGTCAGCTCGTCGAAACCGGTGCGGGCGGTGTCCAGGTGGGTGACGACGATGGCGCGGGGCATGCCGACCGCGGCGCACTCCTCCCAGACCATGCGGGTCGACCCGGCGATCGCGTCCGCCTCCTGGGCGGCCGAGACGACGAAAAGGGCCGCGTCCGCCGCGCGCAGACCGGCCCTCAGTTCCCCGACGAAGTCGGCGTATCCCGGTGTGTCGAGGAGATTGATCTTGCACCCGTCCCATTCGAGGGGGACGAGGGAGAGCTGTACGGAACGTTGCTGGCGGTGCTCGATCTCGTCGTAGTCGGAGACCGTTCCGCCGTCCTCGACGCGTCCGGCCCGGTTGACCGCCCCCGCGGTCAGCGCGAGCGCCTCGACGAGCGTCGTCTTTCCCGATCCGCTGTGGCCGACCAGCACCACGTTCCGTACGGCCGAGGGCCGGTCGGCCGTTGGAGCCCTGCCGGCGGCTCCGGAGTGTGCGTTCGCCTTGTCGCCCATGGTCTTCCTCCCGATCGCTTGCACCGCTCGCTGCACGGTGCGGCGGGGCGCGGGCGCGGGGGAGTCGGCGCGGGAGGGGATCGCGTGCAGCTCCGGCGATGCCCGCGGTGGTTCTTCGAGCTTTGCACCGACGTCAGGGCGCGTCCATACGTCGTACACGACGCGACGGGGCGGGTGGCCGACGGTACGGCGGGGTGGTCCTGGCTACGATGGGCAGGCCGGTGGCCATAGGGGCCGCGCGGCCCACCGAACGTCGGGAAGGCCATGCTGAACAAGTACGCGCGTGCATTTTTTACGCGTGTCCTCACACCGTTCGCCGCGTTTCTGCTTCGCCGGGGCGTGAGCCCCGACGCGGTCACGCTCATCGGCACGGCCGGAGTGATGGCGGGTGCACTGGTCTTCTTCCCCAGGGGAGAGTTCTTCTGGGGCACGATCGTCATCACCCTCTTCGTCTTCTCCGACCTCGTCGACGGCAACATGGCACGGCAGGCCGGGATCTCCAGCCGCTGGGGCGCGTTCCTCGACTCGACCCTCGACCGGGTCGCCGACGGCGCCATCTTCGGTGGCTTCGCGCTCTGGTACGCGGGTACGGGCAACGACAACGTGCTGTGCGCCGTCGCCATCTTCTGCCTGGCCAGCGGTCAGGTCGTCTCGTACACAAAGGCGCGTGGTGAATCGATTGGCCTCCCGGTCGCGGTCAACGGCCTGGTGGAACGGGCCGAGCGGCTGGTGATCTCGCTGGTCGCGGCAGGGCTCGCCGGACTGCACGCGTTCGGCGTGCCCGGGATCGACGTCCTGCTGCCGATCGCGCTGTGGATCGTCGCCGTGGGCTCCGCGGTGACGCTGGGGCAGCGAGTGGTGACGGTACGACGGGAGTCGGCCGAGGCGGACGCGGACGCGGCCGCCGCACGGGGGAGCGAGGCGACGTCATGAGTGGCGCGAGCGACATGAAGGACCGGCTGACCGACGGGCTGTACGGGCTCGGCTGGGCGACGGTGAAGAAACTGCCGGAGCCCGTGGCGGCCGGGCTCGGTCGGCGGATCGCCGACTTCGCCTGGAAGCGGCGCGGCAAGAGCGTGCTGCGCCTGGAGTCCAACCTCGCGCGCGTGGTCCCCGACGCCACCCCCGAGCGGCTCGCCGAGCTCTCGAAGGCCGGGATGCGCTCGTACATGCGGTACTGGATGGAGTCCTTCCGGCTGCCCACCTGGAGCAAGGAACGCGTCGACAGCGGTTTCGACATCAAGGACGTCCACTACCTGAAGGACGGCCTCGCCTCGGGGCGCGGCGTCATACTCGCCCTTCCGCACCTGGCCAACTGGGATCTCGCGGGCGTGTGGGTGACCCGCTCGCTCGGCGTGCCCTTCACCACGGTCGCGGAGCGGCTCAAGCCGGAGACGCTGTACGACCGCTTCGTCGCCTACCGCGAGTCGCTGGGCATGGAGGTCCTGCCGCACACCGGCGGCTCCGCCTTCGGCACGCTGGCGCGGCGGCTGCGGGCCGGCGGCCTGATCTGTCTGGTCGCCGACCGCGACCTGTCCGCCTCCGGCATCGAGGTGAAGTTCTTCGGCGAGACGGCGCGGATGCCGGCCGGTCCGGCGATGCTCGCCCAGCAGACGGGTGCGCTGCTGCTGCCCGTGACCCTCTGGTACGACGACAGCCCGGTCATGAAGGGGCGGGTGCACGCGCCCATCGACGTGCCCGAGACAGGTACGCGGGCCGAGAAGACGTCTGTGATGACACAGGCGCTGGCCGATGCCTTCGCCGGCGGTATCGCGGACCACCCGGAGGACTGGCACATGCTGCAACGACTCTGGCTCGCCGATCTGGAGGAGCGCGGGGAGGAAGTGCGGACGTGAAGATCGGCATCGTCTGCCCGTACTCCTGGGACGTGCCGGGCGGCGTCCAGTTCCACATCCGTGACCTGGCGGAGCATCTGATCCGGCTCGGCCACGAGGTGTCCGTGCTCGCGCCGGCCGACGACGAGACGCCGCTGCCGCCGTACGTCGTCTCGGCGGGGCGCGCCGTGCCGGTGCCGTACAACGGCTCCGTGGCACGGCTCAACTTCGGCTTCCTGTCGGCGGCGCGGGTGCGTCGCTGGCTGCACGACGGCACCTTCGACGTCATCCACATCCACGAGCCGGCCTCGCCTTCGCTCGGTCTGCTGAGCTGCTGGGCGGCGCAGGGGCCGATCGTCGCGACCTTCCACACGTCGAACCCGCGCTCGCGGGCGATGATCGCCGCGTACCCGATCCTGCAGCCGGCCCTGGAGAAGATCAGCGCCCGGATCGCGGTGAGCGAGTACGCGCGGCGGACCTTGGTGGAGCACCTGGGCGGCGACGCGGTCGTCATCCCCAACGGAGTCGACGTCGACTTCTTCGCGCGGGCGGAGCCGAAGAAGGAGTGGCAGGGGCAGGCCCTCGGCTTCATCGGGCGGATCGACGAGCCGAGGAAGGGCCTCCCGGTCCTGATGAAGGCGCTGCCGAAGATCCTCGCCGAGCGGCCGGAGACCCGGCTCCTCGTCGCCGGGCGCGGTGACGAGGAGGAGGCGGTGGCCTCGCTGCCGCGCGAGATGCGCTCGCGCGTGGAGTTCCTCGGGATGGTCAGCGACGAGGACAAGGCGCGGCTGCTGCGCAGCGTCGATGTCTACGTGGCGCCGAACACGGGCGGCGAGAGCTTCGGCATCATCCTGGTCGAGGCGCTGTCGGCGGGCGCGCCGGTCCTCGCCTCGGACCTGGACGCCTTCGCTCAGGTTCTGGACCAGGGAGCGGCGGGCGAACTCTTCACCAACGAGGACGCGGACGACCTGGCGGCCGCGGCGATCCGGCTCCTCGGGGACGAGGTGCGGCGCAAGGAGCTGCGCAAGCGCGGCAGCGCGCACGTGCGGCGCTTCGACTGGTCGACGGTGGGGGCGGACATCCTCGCGGTCTACGAGACGGTGACGGACGGCGCGGCCTCGGTGGCGACGGACGAACGCACGGGCCTCCGGGCGAGGTTCGGCCTGGCGTCACGGGACTAGCCCTGGGGCGGGGTGAGCGGAGGCGGCGCCGTTTCAGATGAACACCGTTCAGTCGCCGGACCTTGGTCGCATCGTGCGCCCCGCACACGAGTGGGACGGGCCCCACGACCGCGTGGAGCCCGTCCTCGCCGGCGGGCGGACCGCCTGCGTCCGGTCCCCCACGACCGTGACCTCTGGGAGGGTGCGCTGCCGGCGCGACGGTAGCCTGTGCGCCCGTGACCGAAACCCTGATCTGGACCGTCGTCGCGCTGATCGCGATCGGCCTGTACCTCAGCTGGACCGCCGGCCGGCTCGACCGTCTGCACGCACGGATCGACGCGGCCCGCGCCGCCCTCGACGCCCAGTTGCTCCGCCGGGCCTCGGTCGCCCAGGAACTGGCCACCTCCGGGATCCTCGACCCGGCCGCCTCGATCGTGCTCTACGAGGCCGCGCATGCCGCCCGGCAGGCCGAGGAGGACCAGCGCGAGGTCGCCGAGAGCGAGCTGAGCCAGGCGCTGCGCGCCGTGTTCGGGGAGCCCGAGCAGGTCGAGGCCGTACGGGAAGCGCCCGGCGGCGAGGAGGCCGCCGGAGAGCTCGCGGCCGCCGTCCGTCGCGTACCGATGGCCCGCAGGTTCCACAACGACGCCGTACGCGCCGCCCGCGCCCTGCGCCGCCACCGCACGGTGCGCTGGTTCCGGCTCGCCGGGCACGCCCCCTTCCCGCTTGCCTTCGAAATGGACGACGAACCGCCGGTCGCCCTTGCCGATCGCCCGACCTGACCCTCGTCACCTGCGAAAACAACGAAAACGATCCACAGGCTCCACATTGGCCCTTGATGTGGACTGGTGGTGGCCTGTTTCCTCACTCTTGTCTCAACACCGCTTTCCCGAGTGAGGTCCCTGTGTCCACCACGCTTCCCAACAGCACCCAGTCTCCCGAGACCGGCACCGCGCGCGTCAAGCGCGGCATGGCCGAGCAGCTCAAGGGCGGCGTGATCATGGACGTGGTCAACGCCGAGCAGGCGAAGATCGCCGAGGACGCGGGCGCCGTGGCCGTCATGGCCCTGGAGCGGGTCCCCGCCGACATCCGCAAGGACGGCGGCGTCGCGCGGATGTCCGACCCGAACATGATCGAAGAGATCATCGGCGCGGTCTCCATCCCGGTCATGGCCAAGTCCCGCATCGGCCACTTCGTCGAGGCCCAGGTCCTGCAGTCCCTCGGCGTCGACTACATCGACGAGTCCGAGGTCCTCACCCCGGCCGACGAGGTCAACCACTCCGACAAGTGGGCCTTCACCACCCCCTTCGTCTGTGGCGCCACCAACCTGGGCGAGGCCCTGCGCCGTATCGCCGAGGGCGCGGCCATGATCCGCTCCAAGGGCGAGGCCGGCACCGGCAACGTCGTCGAGGCCGTCCGTCACCTGCGCCAGATCAAGAACGAGATCGCCAGGCTGCGCGGCTTCGACAACAACGAGCTGTTCGCCGCCGCCAAGGACCTGCGTGCCCCGTACGAGCTCGTCAAGGAGGTCGCCGAGCTCGGCAAGCTGCCGGTCGTGCTGTTCTCCGCCGGTGGTGTCGCCACCCCCGCCGACGCCGCACTGATGCGCCAGCTCGGCGCCGAGGGCGTCTTCGTCGGCTCCGGCATCTTCAAGTCGGGCGACCCGGCCAAGCGCGCCGCCGCCATCGTGAAGGCCACCACCTTCTACGACGACCCGAAGATCATCGCGGACGCCTCCCGCAACCTGGGCGAGGCCATGGTCGGCATCAACTGCGACACCCTCCCCGAGTCCGAGCGCTACGCCAACCGCGGCTGGTAATCACTCATGACCACACCCGTGATCGGTGTCCTGGCACTCCAGGGCGACGTACGGGAGCACCTGATCGCCCTGGCCGCGGCTGACGCCGTGGCCAGGCCGGTCCGGCGCCCCGAGGAGCTCGCCGAGGTCGACGGCCTCGTCATACCCGGCGGCGAGTCCACCACCATCTCCAAGCTGGCCGAGCTCTTCGGCCTCATGGAGCCGCTGCGCGAGCGGATCGCCGGCGGCATGCCGGTGTACGGCACCTGCGCCGGCCTGATCATGCTCGCCGACAAGATCCTCGACCCGCGCTCGGGCCAGGAGACCTTCGGCGGCATCGACATGATCGTCCGCCGCAACGCCTTCGGCCGGCAGAACGAGTCCTTCGAGGCCGGCGTCACGGTGACCGGGATAGCGGACGGCCCCGTCGAGGGCGTCTTCATCCGCGCCCCGTGGGTCGAGTCCGTCGGTGCCCAGGTCGAGGTTCTCGCCGAGCACGAGGGCCACATCGTGGCCGTACGGCAGGGCCAGGCCCTGGCGACCTCGTTCCATCCCGAGCTCACCGGAGATCACCGCATCCACGCCCTGTTCGTCGACATGGTGCGCGCAGCTCGGTGACGAGGTCCCGGTAGGATCTCTGGGGTTCGTTCAGAAATTGGTTACGCGAAGGAGACAGGCAGATGTCCGGCCACTCTAAATGGGCTACGACGAAGCACAAGAAGGCCGTGATCGATGCCAAGCGCGGCAAGCTCTTCGCGAAGCTGATCAAGAACATCGAGGTCGCCGCCCGGACCGGCGGTGCCGACCTGGACGGTAACCCGACGCTGTTCGACGCCGTGCAGAAGGCGAAGAAGAGCTCGGTCCCGAACAAGAACATCGACTCGGCGATCAAGCGCGGCGGCGGCCTCGAGGCCGGCGGCGTCGACTACGAGACGATCATGTACGAGGGCTACGGCCCGAACGGTGTCGCGGTGCTCATCGAGTGCCTCACCGACAACCGCAACCGTGCCGCCTCCGACGTCCGCGTCGCCATGACCCGCAACGGCGGTTCGATGGCCGACCCCGGCTCGGTCTCGTACCTGTTCAACCGCAAGGGCGTCATCGTGCTGCCCAAGGGCGAGCTGACCGAGGACGACGTCCTCGGCGCGGTGCTCGACGCGGGCGCCGAGGAGGTCAACGACCTCGGTGAGAGCTTCGAGGTCATCAGCGAGGCCACCGACATGGTCGCGGTCCGCACCGCCCTCCAGGAGGCCGGTATCGACTACGACTCCGCCGACTCCAACTTCGTTCCGACCATGCAGGTCGAGCTGGACGAAGAGGGCGCGCGCAAGATCTTCAAGCTGATCGACGCGCTGGAGGACAGCGACGACGTGCAGAACGTCTTCGCCAACTTCGACGTCAGCGACGAGGTCATGGAGAAGGTCGACGCCTGATCCAACGGCGACTTCGGCGGGCCGACGGGGACACACCCCCCCCCCCCCCCCCCCCCCAGTTGGGGGGGTGGACTGGCACGGGCAAGGCCGAACACAAACAATTAAA